>JBAYHV010000040.1:0-2618 GCA_041665985.1 Minisyncoccota bacterium | reverse complement strand
CGAACCAATGCATGTTTTTGATGCAGAAAAAGTTGTTGGAAAAATTATTGTTCGAGATTCAGTAAAAGATGAAAAAATAGAATTACTTGACGGAAAGATAGTCTCCTTGCCTGAAGGAACTTTATTGATCTGTGATGAAGAAGGGCCTCTTGCTATTGCAGGCATAAAAGGTGGAAAGAAAGCAGAAGTTGGAGCACACACAAGATCTATCATTATTGAAGCGGCAAATTTTGATTCGACTGCCGTTAGAAAAACCTCAACAAAGATCGGTATTAAAACTGACTCTTCAAAAAGATTTGAAAATAATGTTTCTGCTCAAAAAGCAATCGAGGCTATCAAATATTATTTAACTTTATTAAAAAAAGAAGACAAAGAAATTTCTGTAAGCGCCATAAATGATCAAAATTTTTCAACTGAAGCCGAAAAAATGATTGAAGTGCCGTTTGAAAAGATCAAGGAAAAGCTTGGAGCGGATATCTCAAATGGTGAAATAATTGAATGTTTGAATAGGGTGGGGCTTATATCAGAAATGGCAGGAGATAAAGTTTTGATCAGAGTTCCTGTAGAAAGAAAAGATATAAATGTAGCTGAAGATATTACGGAAGAAGTAGGGCGAATTTATGGATATGATAAATTGCCGGTCAAGCTTCCTTTGATCAAAAGCTTGTATTCTGTAAATAAAAATATCTCTGTTCAAGCTAGAATCAAAAATTTTTTAGTTTCAAAGGGATTTTCGGAAATGATCACTTATTCTTTGAGTGAAAAAGGGGAAAGAAAGCTTGCTAATCCGCTTGCTTTAGACAAAGGATATTTGCGAACAAATTTGTCTGATTCAATAGAAGAAAAATTAGCTTTTAATCTTTATTCTTCTGATCTATTAAACACAAATGAAATAAGAATTTTTGAAATTGGAAAAGTTTTCAAAAAAGATACGGAGAACTTTTCACTTGCTATTGGAATTGCTTATAAAAAAGCAAAAGGAAAAACTCGACCGAATGATGAAATTAAAATTGTTCGCGATGAACTTTTTGCTGCGCTTAATTTAAATTTGAATACAGTTTGCACGATAGATGATTCAGGAGGATTGATCATGGCAGGGAATAAACAAGTTGGAATAATAAATAACAAAGATGGAATTTTAGAGATCGATCTGGATCTTATTATTGATCTTGTAAATGAAAATGAAGATGTTTTTTTGGAGACAAAGAGCAAATTAGAAAAATATCAACCATTTTCTATTTATCCATTTATTGTCCGCGACATCGCTTTGTTTGTTCCTGGTGAAAATAAAGAGGAGGAAATTTTGAAGATCATTAAGATCCAGGCAGGAGAACTTTTGATGAAAGAAAATCTTTTCGATGTGTTTACAAAGACTGATGAAAACGGAGAGAAAAAAACCTCGTATGCCTTTAGATTAATTTTTCAATCTTTTCACAAAACACTTACAGAAAAAGAGATTGAAGAAATTATGTATCGAATAACTTTTGCTCTAAATTCGCAAGAAGATTGGAAGGTGAGGTAATCAACTTGGGAACTCGGTTCCCAAATGATAAAATAAAACTGTATAAAAACTAAGATCGGTCGGAAAATATAATAATCGGACTTAGGGGTTCAACCCCTAAGTAAAAAAATGGCAAATAGAAAAGTTCCTTTTGTAAATGAAGAAATCTATCATGTGTTTAATAGAGGTGTTGATAAGAGAGAAATCTTTCTAGATAAATTTGATGTAGAAAGATTTTTCTTTAGCATGCTTATTTTTAATTCAATTGATCCTTCTATAAGTGTTTATTCAAAGTCATTTGAATTGGAATTAGTACAGAACAATCAACTTAGGAGTTCAACCCCTAAGTTGAACAAATTGATAAATTTTTATAACAATAATTCAGAAGATCATCTAGTTGAATTTATTGCATATTGTCTAAATCTAAATCATTTTCATTTTGTAATTAGACAAAAAGTTGATGGAGGTATCTCTGAGTTTATGAAAAGAATAGGTGGATACACCTGCTATTTTAACAAGAGATATAAAAGAACAGGGTCACTTTTTGGAAGCAGATTTAAAGCAGTTTATGTAAAAGATAATACCCAACTTCTTCATTTAAGTGCATACGTAAATCTCAACAATCAACTTAGGGGTTCAACCCCTAAGTTGACAACCCCTAAGTTGAGTAAATCGAGTTGGGGAGAATATGTAGGAAAAGAAGAAAAAAAAGATAAAAACAATGAAAAAGAAATTTGCAGAAAAGAAATTATTTTAGATCAGTTTAAAACTAAAGAAAAATATAAAGATTTTGCTTTGAATAGTTTGGAGGATATTGTGAGAAGAAAAAATAATGAAAAGGAGTACGAGGTTCTTTTGGTAGAGTAATTTATTTGGGAATCCAGCTCCTAAATTTAGAAAGATTAAGTAATCGGAGTTATCCCCACCAAAATTACCCCCCCCACATGTGGTTTTGTATGTTAAAATATATTTAAATATTCGATAAAAATAAACCATGAACCCTCTAAAAAACCTTTTAAATCTCAAGCCAAAAGATCCTTCAGACATAGTCTACGTAGAAAAAATAGTTCTGAAGAATAGAAGCATGTTCTTTGAGCTTTCTCGTATGCTCATTGTT
>JBAYHV010000039.1:0-2709 GCA_041665985.1 Minisyncoccota bacterium | reverse complement strand
TTTAATTTCAGAAGTTTGCTATAAAAATGATGTACTGTGGAAACATCTTTTTCGGACTCATCAAAAGAATCTCTGATAAACGGTTTTTCCGGATTCCACATCGCGACTTTATTCGCTCCTCCAAATGAAAAAGTTCTTCCAATGCCAATCGCTCCCATAGCATCTAAATTATCGGCATCTTGTAAAACCAGTGTTTCAATATCGTTCACGGTTTTTCCAGTTCCGGAAAAATTATATTCTTCATGATATTCAATACAATGAAGAATTTTTTCTTTTTGCTCCGCGGTTAACTCGGTTTTATCAAGTATTTCTTTAATTTTGGGCAAAGAATCTTTTGGAGAACAAAACTTACCGGTTTCGTTTTGGATGATCCTGTGGATGTCGTGTAAAAATGCGGAAATGGCAATAACCACCCTATCCCCGCCTTCTTTTTCTTGAATGGTTAAGGCATTGTTCAAAGTCCGCTTTAGGTGGTAAATATCATGCCCGCTACTTTCTTCGTGAAAAAGAATTTTAATTTCATTTTCTAGTTGTTGAATTATTTCTTCCATAGCAATGTTGAGATGGGGGGTATTAAAAATTTTCAAAGTTTCTTTTTCCGTTTTTGCCTGCCGGCAGGCAGGTTTGGCGAAGGGGTAGAGGATCTGGGGGGGGGTGAATGCCCGCCCAGCCAGCTCTTTAGCGCTCAAACTCTTCGTAGTTGACGCCATTCTTTTTAAAGAAAGCATCCATCTCATTATCCAATAGATTTATATACTTTTGCAAATCCTGTGCTGATTTGGTTAGAGTATTACGAAATTCACGGGCTTTAGTTATAAACATTTGTGCTGCACGGTCATCAAGTTCGTCAAGTCTGTTCATCATTAAAGTTTTTGCGTTTACCGAGAGGGTTGATGTGCTGTTGATGAATAGCAAAAATTCAAGAATTGCATGCGATATTCTATTGAAATGTTCATCAGATCTTATTACATCTATGAAGTCTTGAGAAAAGATAAGCTGCAGCCAACTTTTATCGAAAGAACAGATCATTTCATTTAGTTGTGCAATTATTACTATGAAGTTAATTGCTTGTTCCTTATTGCAAATATCGTTGTAAGCATTTGCTGTGTCAAGAAAATTTTGGCTTTGATTTTTTAAGAAAGGTATGACAATAAGACGTAAAAAACCAAAGTTCTTTTTAATTCTTCTGTGGTTATTTAGATTTTTTATACCTTCAGCCGCAAAAATCGCAATACCAACACCAAGTATAGAGGCAATCAATGTTCCCTTGAAATTACTGTAATCTTCAGGTAGATAGTACCAAAAGAATACCGAGAAGATTAGTAATAGTATGGCTATCCAAAAAAATTTTAAATATATCAGAATTTTTTTCATAACTGAATGCTGCCCATAAATGATTTCAGACAATGGTTGGTAATACGCTCAAACCATCTCGTGCGAGGTAACTTTTCTTTTGCTGAGTACTCTTTTCTGTCTACCATCATACCCATGCTAACGTCCAAATCCCAAGTCTTTGCAAAATCTGATGTTAAATCATCACTAAGGTACATGGGGTTTCCAACATGAAGGTAGGCAGAACGTGCATCGTAAATTTTCTTTGCAAAGAGAGCAACGTCATTTCTGTAAATATGGCAATGCTTTGCTTTCCATCTCCTGCCTTTAAAAAATCCCTTTGAGTACTGCGAAAGGAAGATTGAAAATTTTTGTCGTATCTTCCTGTTTTGTAACCATTTTTCAATTTCATCTTTCTGTTCCCCATTAAAAACCTGCTTATTGATTACCATTTTTATTTTTTCTGGAAAATCATCTTTTGGAATATCGATATATTTGAGCAAAGCCTCTACCGAAGAAACCATTTTTATAAAAAATAATTGATGATCTACTCCTATCTCTTTAATTGATTCGGCGTACCAATAGAAAGCTCTAATAATGCTTTGATGATACTGCCCGTCAATATTTTTGAAAGTATCCAAAAATTCACCTAGTCCATTTTGGTATGCCCAGTTTCTTTTTTGATCTGAAAACATTTCATAATTGAAAAAAGGGTGGGGTTTTCTATAATGAAATTCATTTTTGTGCCTTAATCGTCTAATTTGCTCATTGGGCGATGTAAAAAAGCCGTTTGTTGCTTTTAAATAGAAACGAGCCTGAAAAAATACCGAGAACAGAGCCATTAATTCTCCAATTAAACCATCTTTGAAACAATATCCGTCTTTTGTATACTTGCTCTCGTCAAATTTAAATTCTTTTTGTACAGACTTTACTTGTACGCCGTAGGTGTAAAGGCCCATTTTATTCTTTTCTTCAAGTAGATAACACAACAAAAAACCATTGCCGTAATCTAATACGCCAGATATTCTAACCTCGGAGCATATTTCGTACTCAGTCGTATAAACTTCAAGGTGAGCATAATTTTTTTCATAATCTTCAACCAATAATATCCAGCCCATTCGATTATCAACAATTTTTTTCATAATAAATAAGTATGATTGAAAGACTTAATAAATCGTACTCTTTTTCATCAAAATATGCAACAATCGCTTGAAAAACAAAAAAGCTCCAGACAGGCATGTTGGAGCTTTTTGCTTTCTTATCGCGACAGGCATTGTGCGACAAGTTTGTTCAATTGTTTTTTGGCTTCTTCTATTTCTTCATCGGAAAAGCTTTGTTCCTGCATCATGTCCGCCTTTACGGTTTTGGTCGGGATAA
>JBAYHV010000038.1:0-2964 GCA_041665985.1 Minisyncoccota bacterium | reverse complement strand
TTGTCATTCCCGTGGAAACGGGAATCCAGTTGACTAGAAAATAATGAATTTATGAATATATTTTCTGTCATTCCCGCGCAGGCGGGAATCCAGTTTAATTGAACCAAATGAAAAATTACTACGTCTATATAATGGCAAGTAAAAGAAACGGAACACTATACATAGGTATTACCAGCAACCTCTTACAAAGAGTTAATCAACACAAATCAAAATCAGTAGAAGGATTTACTAATAAATATAATGTGAATATGTTGGTGTATTATGAATATACTACTAACCCAGAAGCTGCAATTCAAAGAGAAAAAACTATTAAAAAATGGAACAGAAAATGGAAGATGAAACTTATTGAAAAAGAAAATTCTGAATGGAAAGATTTGTTTGATAATTTACTTGAGCATTAGTAGACTGGATTCCCGCCTGCGCGGGAATGACAAAATAGAGGGAACAACAAAATAATTAAAACTTCAAAGAAAAATCTTCGTCGTCTTTATTTTTTACAAATTTCACAACTACTCTTCTCTCTCTTCCAATTCCAGCTGACTCAGTTTTGATGGAGGGTATTCCTTCTAGGGCACTGTGGATTATCATTCTTTCATATGAAGACATCGGTTCCATTTCCACATCTTTTTTAAATTCTCTTGCTCTTTCTGCAATAATTTTTGCTTTTGTTTTTAGTGTTTCGTCTTGTTTTTGTTGACGATTGTTTATATCTACAGAGATCTTTTTATCTTCGCCTGTAATTTTTTCTGCCATTCGTCTCAATAGGTGAGTGAAGGCCTCAAATCTTTCCTTATCCCTTCCAATATAATCTTTATTTTCATCAGATCTTATAGAAATACTAAAACCGCCTTCTCTTTCTTCAACAGAAACTTCACAGTCCACTAGGCCTGATTTTTCAGCAAAAGAGATAGTTAATGTTTTTAGGTTTTCTACCATGAACCTAATATTATACAGCCGTAAAATAAAGTCAAATTTACCTTTTTATTTAGTCGTTAGCGGGTAAAGGTTAGTAAAAAAGTCGGTCCGCCTAGGTGGACCGACTTTTTTACTTATTTTCTAAACTCAAATCTCCTAACTCTTAACTCCATTTTTTTTCCTTCTAACAACAAACTCCTGAACAGACATAAAAGTACTTCTTGCTGCCCAATAAAGAGGGAGGGCGCTTGGTAAACCAGCCCCTATTATCAATATAATGACCGGAAAGACATACTTCATCTGCATATTCATAGAATGAGCAAAGTCTTCTGACATACTGCCTTTTTCGGACTTCTTGGTCTTTGGACTAACTATTTGAGCCTGAATGAACTGTGTAATTCCTCCAATAATTGCCATTGTTAAACTAGCTTTACCAATGTCCATTATTCCTAGAAAATTCATGTTCACATTTAAAGGAACCTTAACAAATCCATATAAAATATCTGAATGAATTGAAGGTAATCCTCCTTTATAAAAAACATAATATAAAGCAAACAAAACCGGAATTTGTATCAACATCATCAAAATTCCAGAAAAAGGATTGATATTGTTCTTTTTATATAAAGCTAAAGTGGCTAGACTTTGTTCTTGTTTATCCTTAATTGTTTCCTTGATTTTTTTCAGTTCAGGCTCAATATCCTTCATTTTAAGCTGAGTTCTTATAGCTTTTTTGGAAATTGAAAAAAGTAACAAACTAACTATTATAGTTACAAGCACAACAGCAATACCTGCATCATGGTTAGGTATTACGTCAATTAAATAAACCAAAAGGTTGTAAAGCGGATTGTAAAAAATTGTATCCCAGATCCAAATCATAAGGAGTATTTTAACTTATTAATTGAGAGAAAGATACCAAAAAAAAGGAGGCTAAACCTCTAAAAATTCTTGAGGTTTAGCCTCTTTTTTTTATAGAGTACTTACAAACTTCTCCACCTCTTTTTTCAAATCTATAAAATCAGCATCTTCTATACTTTTTTGAATAAAAAATAAATAAGCCTTAACAGGGAACTTTGTAATGTAAGCGTCTACACATTCTCTCAAGACCCTCCTTGCATGATTTCTATCTACAGCCTTCTTAAATTCTTTTTTTGAAGTAATAAATGAAAAACCTGGGACATTTCTTTTTTCCTCCTCTTTAAAATTTTTATACTTAACATAAAAAAACCCACAAGAATATTTGTGGGAATCTTTCATAATAAAAGGAATTTCTTTGGCAGATAGGGAGTAGGCTCTTTTCATTGGTAAAAGTTAAAAAAGGCTTAAACTGAAAGCTTTTCTCGGCCTTTCTGTAGTCTTTTCTTCAAAACTCTTCTTCCTCCTGAAGTTTTTGATCTTGCTAGGAAACCATGAGTTCTGCTTCTCTTTCTCTTTTTTGGTTGATATGTAACTGACATGCAAAGAATATAGCACAACTAGTGGCTAGTGGCTAGTGACGAGAAACTAGTGAAAAGAGATCCGGCTGTGCAGAAGGTGCACCCCGCTTGTTTTTTTGTATTTAACCATCCGTTACGATATTACTCGTTATCTACTTTAAAAAAGTTTTCCACACATTATCAACATACATATTAACTTCAATCAAGTTCCTAAAGTCCCACTAGGTAATATAATTCCATTCATGCAAGACCTAGCCGAAAAAGACGAAGCCTGGAGAAAAGTTTTAGGCAGTATTGAACTAGAACTTTCAAAAGCTAATTTTACTACCTGGTTTAAAGGTACCTCTTTGGTCAAAGTTGATGATGGAATGGTTTTTGTTGGTGTTCCAAATGCTTTTGTTAAAGACTGGCTCATAAATAAATATCATAAAATAATTTTAAAATACCTTCGCGACCTATCCCACGAAGTTAGGGGAGTTGAATACATGATCATCAAAGATACTTCTCCTCAAAAAGTTATCGAGAAGACAGTAAAAAATGTTTTTTCAACAGAATTGCCTTTGGCTGATCTTTATATAAACAAAGACGATAACCTAAATCCAAGATACACCTTTGA
>JBAYHV010000037.1:0-3002 GCA_041665985.1 Minisyncoccota bacterium | reverse complement strand
GCACGTCGTGACTCAGTAGAAAATTATCTAAAGAGACTCCAAGAACTCGAAGCATTAGTAAATGCCTTCCCAGCTGTTGAAAAATCATATGCTCTGCAAGCTGGACGTGAAATCCGCATTTTTGTAACCCCAGAAAAAATATCAGATGCTGAAGCAAGATTAATGGCTCATGATGTGGCTGTTAAAATCGAACAAGAACTCAAATATCCAGGAGAAATTAAAGTTACAATGATTCGTGAAACACGAATCATTGAATATGCTAGATAGGATTGTATAAAATATAAACTTTTATAGGGTACAGATTTTTTGAAGCTTAAAAAATCCTGAAGTTCTCGCGCCGTCGCACTCGAAACCCCCTACAAAAGTTATATTTTATAAACACAATAATAGGCTTGCCTTAAAAAACCCTTGATATATAATGAATGGGTAGTAAATATATAGGTCAACTGGTCGAAATATTACAAATTTTATTAAAAAATACATATGAATAAACAAGCATTAGCTGAATTAGTACATGGAAAGCTTGGTGGAACAAAAGTACAAGCTGAAGAAATCGTTGACTCATTGTTTGGAGCTATCATTGATACCTTGAAAAAGGGTGGTGAAGTTTCAATCGCTGGCTTCGGAATCTTTTCTGTAAAAGCTCGCGCTGCAAGAATGGCTCGCAACCCAAAGACTGGAGAGCAAGTTAAAGTAGCTGCAAAGAAAGTGCCAAAATTCCGACCTGCAAAAGGTTTGAAAGACACGATTGCATAAATTTTATCTCGAGATAAAAACAAAAACACCCTTTTAGGGTGTTTTTGTTTTTAGAATATTTTAATACTTCCTAATCACCGCTTTTAAAACTGCATTTATGTTTAAGGAATGTTTTGGATATATCGGTTTGTAATTTTTATTCGCGGGTTCAAGCCAAACCTTAACCCCATCTTTGTGGAAATACTTCATGGTGAATTCTCCGTCTACTTCAGCTATAACTATCTGCCCATCTTTGGCTTGATTTGTTTTTTCTACGAGCACCATGTCCCCTTTCTCTATGTGAGCATCAATCATAGAATCTCCATCAACTTCTAACATATAAGTTAATGGTTTATTTTTGATTAACAGGTCATCCAAGTTTACACTATCAGTTAATTCTTCTTCTATGGTTGCAGGAAATCCAGCTGTCACAAAACCAAGTAAGGGCACATTGGTAATATTTTCTGTAAAAGTTTCAGATGGAATTAACCTCCCTAAATAATCTTTGGATACTAATTGAGCATCCATTAGTTTCTCTACTACTCGAAAAACAGCATTTTTAGATTTGAAACCGAATAACTTCAACATCTCTGAGTAACTCGGCATTCTTTTGAATTCTGAGTAAAAAGATTCCAGCTTGGACTGATAGATGTTACGCATATCGACGACTAGAATTTAAAAAACTGAATAACCTACTAAAAAAACTTTTCCTAGAATGATAACGAACCTTCTTTAAAAGTAATTTGTGGTCTCTGGCCTCTTTGAAATACTTTTCCCCTTGTAAAATTTTCAAATCAATTTTCTTATTGATCTTTTGTATTTCTCTCTCTAACATTTTTAAATATTGTGCTTGTGACATATTATTGTTTGTTATTGTTTACTAAATCTGACCCGACTTGGCCATGTAAATAGTATAAGTGAACGAGCGTTCACTTGTCAACAAGTCCTCTGTGGATAACTATGAATTCACCTTTGGCCTATATTGTATTGCCTCAAGAATATGATTCTCTTCCACGTTTTCAGAATTTTCTAAATCAGCTATCGTCCTAGCAATTTTGATAACTCTATGATATGCCCGAGCAGAGAGAGCTAGGTGCTCCGCAGAATCATCTAATAAATTTCTAACTTCTTTTTTAAGTTTCACAAAATTTGATAAATCTTTTACGTTCATCTCACTATTAGTTTTTATATTTCTTTTATAATTTTTAAATCTTTTTTCTTGAATTAATCGCGCCCGCTTTACCCGATCTTTTATAGTGTGTGTTCTTTCACTTCTGACAACTTCATCACTTAATTTTTTATAATCTACATTCCCAACAGTAACCCATAAATCTATTCGATCAATTATCGGACCCGAAATACGCCGAGCATATCTTTCTAAATCATTTGGTTTGCAAATACAAACTTTATCTTTATTGCCTTTATTTCCACAAGGACAAGGATTCATCGCAGCGACTAAAATAAAATTTGAAGGGAAAATGGCCGAACCTCGTGCTCGAGAGATAGAAACAATATTATCTTCGAGTGGCTGACGAAGGGCTTCTAAAACTCTTTTTTCAAATTCTGGAAATTCATCTAGGAAAAGTACGCCTCTATGCGCTAATGTTACTTCTCCTGGTTTTGGATTTGTTCCCCCTCCAATCATCGATACATAACTTGCTGTATGATGTGGCGCACGAAATGGTGGCTCTGTTACGAGTGCGTCTTCCAATAATCCTACAATAGAATGAATCCCTGTAATTTCTAAAATATCATCATTCTCTAGTTCAGGTAAAATATGTGAAAACACTCTAGCCAACATCGTCTTCCCTGTACCAGGTGGCCCAGAAAGAGCAATATTGTGTCCACCAGCTGCCGCAATTTCTAATCCTCTTTTCGCACTTTCTTGTCCTCTGATATCACAAAAATCTATATCGTGAATTTTATTTTTATGAATTATTTCTGTTGGCTTTTGTGGTAAAATTTTTAGTCCCTCTGTCCCAACTGATTTTCCTTTTTTGCCTGCCCCACAGGAAATACTCTTTCCTTCAAGGGTGTAATGTACTTTGGAAATATGGTCGATAACTTGCTTTAGTGTCTTTGCTCCGTATACTGTAATTCCTTTTACAAGTGCGGCCTCTTCTCCATTCATAACTGGAACAAATATTTCTTTATAACCAAGTTTTTTGGCTTGTTCGGTAAGGGGAAGCACTCCTTTAATAGGCTGAAGTTCTCCATTTAAAGAAAGTTCTCCTAAAAATATTTTTCCTTTTGGATCAAAATCAATT
>JBAYHV010000036.1:0-3204 GCA_041665985.1 Minisyncoccota bacterium | reverse complement strand
TTTTAAATTTGCCTTTAATTTAAATTCATCAACAGCGTTTATGTTATCTTGTTCGAATTCTATCTTTTCCATGGTTTAATAATTATATTATTGTTTGCGAAAAAAAACACAAAAAATATGTAAGATTTAATATCCTTTACTGCAATTCTACATGAAGTGCACAAGCTAGGACACCGCAATCTAAAAGATTTCCACAACTAACAGCTTGTCCTAGCCCTAGGCATTGTTTATCATCCAAAGCTGTCAAATTTTCTGGAACCCATAATAATATTGGTCCAGTCGCAATAGGTGTCCATACGCCTGATGCGTAATTTCCTGTATTGTTATAAAAACTATTATTTGCATATGAATAATAATCGCCCACTACACCAGGCGCTGGAGTTCTACTAGGGTCTCTAGGTATTACTTTCATGTAATTTGAAAAAAGGGTTGTTATATTTGTATCTCCCATATTTCTGCCATTACCCAACCAGCAATTTGAATCACCATCGTTTAACCCGATGCAGTTTATTCCCCAATAAGTTGATGGTGGGTAAATTCCACCATTATCGTTTGCTATTAACTGCAAAGCGTTTCTTAGTTCTGTTATATCGCTCATTCTTCTTGCGTCTCTGGCTCTAACTCGAGCAGTATTTAAACTTGTTAAAACTATTGAGGATAAAAGACTTATTATAGAAATAACCACCATCAGTTCAATTAAAGTAAATCCTTTTTTGTGAGAGAAGTTTTCAACGATCACTGTTTGATAATTTGGTATTCTTGCATTATTTTTTTTTGTTGTAACAAAATCTCAGGAGGAATAACTATTTTGTTGTTTTTGGATGGAAATAAACCAAAGTAAAATATGATTCCAGAAGCTATAAAACTACACGCTGCAATTCCGATTAAAAAATATTTAGCTGTTTTTTCGTCTTTTGCAATTCCTGTTTTCACCAAAAATTTTACCATTGCAGGAACTTGGCGTTGTTTTAAATTTGCCTTTAATTTAAATTCATCAACAGCGTTTATGTTATCTTGTTCGAATTCTATCTTTTCCATGGTTTAATAATTATATTATTGTTTGCGAAAATAGTATAGTTTAGTACAAAATTTACTGGTACAATTTTAGAGTTTCCTCCATTTGCTTTTCTATACTATTTTCAGTCAAAATTTTTCTTTTTAGATTTTTTGCAAATAAAGATCTTTTTTCACCATTAGTTGAAAGTTCACGGACTGTTTTTTCGATTTGTACTGTGTTTTGAGATTCGATCAAAATGCCTTCCTTTCCATTTTCAATTAAATTCGAAATTCCACCAACATCAGTTGAAACAACTGATACTTCAGCTAAGCCTGCTTCAAGCAAAACATAGGGGAGACCTTCTTTTAAAGAGGGGAGCAAAAAAATATCAAAAGCCTTTAGATATTTTTTTGCATCTGGAACATTGCCTAGTAGCAAAATATTTTTTGAATTATTTTGCTCAATTAATTTTTCCAGTTCCTTTCTTTCGCTGCCTTCCCCAATAATAAAGTACAAAATATCCATATTTGACAAGGCTTTTACAGAATATTCTAAACCTTTGTTTTTTGTCAGTTCTGCTATGGTGACAACCCAAGCTATATTTTCTTGAATATATTTTCCATGTATCTCAGATATTTTTCTTTTTGAAATTTCTTGTGAGAACATTTCAAATTCTTTGATGCCGTTTTTTACGACAAAAACTTTAGGAGTGATAAAGTGCCAAAATTTAATTCGAGCCTTTTCTTTAAATGAGAGGACTATGATCTTGTCGCAGATCATAGAAGTTGTGAAAGAAAGATATTCTAGCAGTTTCTTTTGCCATTTTGGCCTATTCTCCATAAATGGCCAGCCGTGTACTGTGTATATTATTTTTTTTACTCCAATGAGTTTTCCCGCTATAGAACCGAGCAAAGCTGCTTTTGGACTATGTAAATGAATGACATCAGGTTTGAAATTTAATATTATTTTATAGATTGAAAAAAAAGACTTAATATCACTAAAGAATTTAATATCTCTTCCGAGCCCGGAGATTTTGAAAGTTTTGATGTTTTCTTGTTTTAAGGCTTCAAAAAGGATTCCTCCTCCCTCCTGTTTGGCAGGCAGGCCTCCAGCCGCCACAGCAACTTCAAATTCATCTTTAAAATTTGTGGCAAGATCAATGACTGCTTTTTGAGCTCCTCCTAGAGGGGAGGATTTTGTGATGATATAAAGTATTTTTTGTTTTTTTGGTTCCATTTTATTGCTAGTTGTTTATTTATCTATCTTTTTTTAAAGAAGGAACCTCAAAAGGAGGAATTACCTCTAAAAATTCTAATTGTTGGTCACTATCCACTAATCACCAACTATTGTAATATAATAGCACCAATGCTTTCGACAAATAAAAGAGAAACGATCATTCTTCTGATAGGCGACGTACTTGGTCTATTTTTGTCTCTTTTTCTATCTCTATATCTGAGGTCATTTGAGATTCCAACTATTGAGACGTTATTTATTAGTATTCCTCCTTGGAGTTTTATTTTTAGTATTACTATTCTTTCATTCTTTATTGCGGGACTTTATGAAAAGCACCGTTCAATGCTCCGTAAAAAAATTCCAGAGCTCTTGTTTAATACAGAAATTATTAATTCTGTAGTTGCTATCGTCTTCTTTTACTTCACTCCTTTTTTTGGAGTAGCCCCAAAAACTATTCTCTTTATATACATTATAGTTTCGTTCCTTGTTCTTTTTTCATGGAGAATGCTAGCGATCAATTTATTTTTTTCAAGAGAAAAAGAAAACGCTATTCTTATTGCACGCGGAGAGGAATCTCAGCTTTTAGAAAAAGAAATCAATGAAAATCCTAGATATTCTTTTAAAATTATTTCTCGAATTGATATCGAAACAAAAGGATTGGATTTTGATAAAGATGTCTTAGAAAAAATTGAAAAAGAAAATGTCAAAATTTTGATCGTTGATTCGGTGGATCAAAAGATCTCTGGATTTTTACCAAATTTTTATAATCTTATCTTCTCGAGAATTACTTTTTTGGAAATGCATGATCTGTATGAAGAAGTTTTTGACAGAGTTCCGGTTTCGCTTTTGGATTATAGCTGGTTTTTGGAACATATCAGCGCTTCTCCAAGAGAAGTTTACGACGTCTTAAAAAGATTAATGGATATTTTGATCTCTATTCCGCTTTTTATAATTTCACTTATTTTTTATCCTTT
>JBAYHV010000035.1:0-3790 GCA_041665985.1 Minisyncoccota bacterium | reverse complement strand
AAGCATTTTTTTTGCACCCAGAGAAAAGTCCGGGTGGACTTTTCGTCAGGGCTCGAAGCCCGATTGAGTATTTTTTATGAGTTTACGAAATAAAAAATCCAATCGGGGTACTGACCCTGTAAGCTTCGATTCCCCGCTGGGTGTACTATGAACAAAAAAAACACAGACTGAATAGGTCTGTGTTTTTTTGTTTGTCTTTCTAAACCAATTTATAAAACTTTTCAAAAAAACTATGCCGCCAATTTGAGTTTTTCCGATTCAAATCTTGAAAGAAATTCTTGTTTTTTACCTGATGATAGAGCAGCTAAGTCGCTTCGTAATCTTTGTAGGGTGGACGGTGACATTGTTTGAACCTTTTCCGCAAAAGCTAGGGCCTTTGCAGCTGTAGTTGTATCCTGAGACTCAATAGCCGCCAAAGTTATTCCTTGAGCTTTAGTGTCAAATCCATGACTATAAATTCTTTTTGTGCTTTCTGATACGACAACACTAGGATCACTTAATTCTGGATCATGGAAATGATAACCTTTGCTTGTCACATAAGCTTGAAGTCTTGCTAAATTATCAACATAATCTTCTGGTGTATTACTGATTACAGGACTATTTTCGTTGAAACCATATGAACCTTTTCCTAATCTAGTTTGTGCTTCCTGTGCGTCCACTCTCATTAGTCCTGCTGGTGGATATTCCCGATCAAAACTATCAAATCCAGCCATGTATTCTGCCTCAGTTTTTCCATTTAATCTTTGATATGTTCCATCAGTATAATTGTACTTATTATCCCTAAACTCCATTGGAATACTTGAAATGTATAAAGGCCCACCAGTTTTTTCTTTGTATTCATTTGCCAATTCTTCATATAAAGTATTTATTGCAAATTGTTGCGTTCTTTTTTCCTTTTCTGATCCAGTGTAACCTTCAAGATTGCCTTTCAGAGCAAAGTACGTTTTTTTGCCATCAAAGATATTTTGATCATTAACCATCTCCATAAATTGATCAAGTTTTGGTTTTATCGTTTCTATCGTTTCTCGTTGTTTTTCCAGTTTAATCTTTTCTTTTTCCTCATCAGCAACCACTTCTTGTGCGGCCTCTTCAGAAACACTACTAAGTTCACTCTTTAATTCACCTAAAACATCATCCAGACTAGCAGGTGCAATCTTTGGCTCTACTGATTCAGCACCTGAATTTTCATCAATTCCTGCTTGCTCGAAATTCATATTTTTTTAGTTTAATCCAATAATGTAGTAATTGTATTCTTTACAGAAAGTAATGCAAACACTAAATGCACCTAGACTAATTCTCAGCGCACTCAAAAAATCAAAACTAGAAAGGAAGATCGGAGGCTATGTTTCCCGCCCCTGTAAAAATTAGAGAAAATAAGATAATAAGCAACAAAATATAAGTATTTATATTTTCTGAAATTAGTTCAGGTTTTTTTATTTTTATAAATATCGTAACCAGCATTAGGACAGCAAGAGAAATCGAAGTGATTTGAGTTACTGCTCCTGAAATAAGAAGAACTCCTCCAGCAAGTTCAATTGCTGATACTGCCAATATAAAAAACCATTCAGGCTTTAGTGAAGCAGTTGTAAAGAGACGATATTTTTCTGGCCATTTGTCTTCAAGGTTCTCGTATGCGAATATGAGCATATAAATTCCCGCAAATACTCGAAGGATTAGCGGTGCAAAAGAGGAATATGAAAGTAAATAAGGGAAAGTATTTAACACTTATAAATTATGCTACTCGGTATGAAAAAAGTCCAACTCGTTTTACATAACATCAGAAGTGCTCATAATATTGGGTCTATTTTTCGTACAGCAGATGCGGTTGGTGTGTCAAAGATTTTTCTTACTGGTTATTCTCCAAGGCCAATTGATAAATTTGGAAAACCTCAAAAAGAAATTGCAAAAACAGCGCTAGGAGCAGAAATTGATATTCCTTGGGAATATGAAAAAAATGTTTCGAAAATAATAAAAAAACTTAAAGCAGAAAAAACTCAAATTATTGCAATCGAACAATCAAAAAATTCTTCAGACTACAAAAAAATAAAACCAAAATTTCCTGTAGCTTTTATTTTAGGAAATGAAGTTAAAGGAATTTCAAAACAACTTTTAGGATCTTGTGATGTGATAGCTGAGATTCCCATGGTAGGGAACAAGGAATCTTTGAATGTTTCTGTCTCCGCAGGAGTAGCACTTTTTAGAATTTTGAATATTTGACATAAAGCCTTCCTGAGAGTAACTTCATTGCGAGGTTCTTTCTATGAAAATTAAATCAATGATAAAGCGTTTTGGCAGTGCTGTTGATTCTCATTGGGACGAGGCTGCGCTTTGGATCGTCGGCGGGGTTGCACTGTGTGCAGCTTTCTATGGTCTTTACAGAATAAATCTGGCCATTGGAGGTCCAAAGTGGTATGAGGTTTTTGTTTGGATCGTGTGCGTCCTGATCTACATATTGATCTCGGTTATTTGTACCCGCTCCAACGAAGAGGTCAAAAAGCCAAAAAAAGACGAGAACAAATAATGGTTGCTTAATGTAAGCAACCTATTTTTTTTGACAAGTATCGCAAAAATGAGCAGAACGACCGCCAATTTTTTTTCTAACAATTTTTCCCTCGCACCCCTTTCTTAAACAAGGTTTTCCCGTTCTTCTGTATGCACTATGATGATTTTGAAAATCTCCTTTTTCGCCAAGTGGATTTCTATAATCACTCATTGAATCACCTCCAAAATCAATTCCTTTTAGTAGGAGTTTTTTGATCCATTTTAAAATTTCTTTTATATCAAGATCTGTTAGGGAAGAGACCTTTCTTTCTGGATGAATTTTTGATGCCCATAAAATTTCATCACTGTATATATTTCCAATACCAGCTACGACAGAAGTGTCCATTAAAACAGTTTTTATTTTTCCACTCGGTTTCTTTAAAAGTCTTTCTTTTAATATTTTCCAATCGAAATTATTTTCAAGAGGTTCTGGTCCAACTTTTTCAAATTGTTTGCTTAGAGCTTTTTTATCAGAAATTAGGGTTACTGTGGCAAATTTTCGCATATCAGAAAAAGCTATATGTTTGCCATTTTCTAAAATAAAAACCAAATGAATAAATCGACTGAAAGGATCTTTCAAGGTTTCTGGTTCTATTGGAATCCATTGTAAATCAGTCTCCTCAAGGTCTGGCCTTTTTAAATTTTTAAGGCCAGACCTTTTCCCGACTGATTTATATGTCCCATATAATAGGTGTCCTGTCATTTTCATGTGGATCAAAATAGTTTTGTTGCCTTCAATATCGATCAAAACATTTTTGGCTCTTCTCCAAACTTTAACGATCTTTTTATTGGAAACTTCTTTTTTGAATTTTTTAAAAAAATCAGGATCTTTAATATTATTTTTTCCCTTGTAGTAAGGGCTGTTGTAGTCGGTCCACACATCCAAAATGATCTTGTTTTTTACAAGACTATTAAGCATTGATGCGGTTGTTTGAACCTCTGGTAACTCCGGCATGTGGATAGTTTATAGTGATTAGTAAAAATAATTTCTCTGTCATTCCCGCGAAAGCGGGAATCCAGACCTTTTTTAATTACTCCTAGATTCCCGCCTTCGCGGGAATGACCCTGTAAGGGTCACTTTCCTAAAAGTTTTAAAGCGGCTTTGATCCTATCTTCAGGAGTGAGAAGGGTATTAGGAATAGATTTGAGCGCATCTCTTGATTCTTTTTGACTGTAGCCTAAGGCCTTAAGAGCTTCGATAGCTTCCACTTCACTCTTCAAAGAAACGGTTTCATCGTCGCTGAATTTT
>JBAYHV010000034.1:0-4992 GCA_041665985.1 Minisyncoccota bacterium | reverse complement strand
TATCTAAGGAAGAATTTCCAGATTATTTTAATAAAAAAAATAGTCACGAAGATTTTATTATCGATTGGTTAGATAATGAGCCTTCCATTTTGTAGGGAAGAGGGATGATTTATATGTTCGTTTCGGTTAACGATTTTAAGTTGGTATTACTAGCTTTTTTAGGTTTAGGGCGGTCTAAAACCTTTTAGACCGCCCTAAACCCTAAAAAAGTTATCCACAGTTTGACGGGAAAAGTAAAAGAAATTATTTTATTTTTCTGATACTATTTATGTAGTTGTTTTATATTGATTAAATTAATTTTTAAAATTTATAAATTCAACGGAGATCAGAGTACAAAATCCACCCAAAAGGTGGATTTTGTGTTTGTTGCTTTTTCCCTAAATTATTTAAGAAAATTAATTTCTTGTTGGATGATAAGACCTGTGGATAAGTGGTATTGAAATCTAAAAATCTTTTTTATAAAATATTAATGTTTCTAGTCAAGTGACTACTAAAATCGGAAACAGAATATCTCAAGCAAAGACTCTCTTTGGCAGATCGGAGCAAGGGGAGTCTTTTCTCGAAATATTTTAAAAGAGAAAAGATTAAAAAACTAAGATCGGAAAATGAAATCAAGAGCCCTTTGTGTATTTTTTGTTACAATATTATTTTTTATTGCTGATTTTTCTTTTGCCGCCACCTCAAACATTTCAGGATTGGTTTTTTCAACTAATCCACAAACGGTAAAACCAAATGAGGTATCAAAAGAAATAACTGCTCAAACACAGAATTCTTCAGGAACAGTCGAAAAAGTCGATGAGACAAACGATACAACCTTCACTAGTTCTTCTCCTTCAGGTCAGTTTTTGAACTCCTCTGGTAATCCTGTTTCGACCACGATGAGTAAAAATACATCGAGCAGAACTTTTTATTATAAAGATAGCGCAGAGGGAGTTTACACTCTCACTGTTTCTATAAAGGGACGGGAAACTGGAAAAATTTTTTTGGCAACGCAGCAAATTATCATTTCCTTAAACGCATCAAGCGACGGAATGGCTTCAGGAACTTCAACAAATGCAACATCCACATCAACAACTACCGCTACTTCTACTGATTCAACTCAAGTAACTTCTGGTACGGATACAAATTTGTCAGGTTCATCTGTATATTCATATTTAAGCGGAACACCGTTATCAAAATTTTCAGAAAATGATTTTGATCTGAAAGCCTATGCAGGCAGAGACAGAGTAGCTTTTGTAAATAGTCCAGTAAAATTTAATGCTCAAATAAAAACAACAAATTTGCAAGGTAACCTTATTTACACATGGTCTTTTGGGGATGGTTCAGCTTCAACAAATAAATCGACAGAACATTATTATGCTTATCCTGGAACATATAATGTTGTCTTAAATGTATCAAACGGCTTCGCAGACGCCGTTTCGAGCTCCAAAATTGAAGTATTAGAACCAAAAGTCTCTCTTTCATTTTCACAAGGACAAGGTGGTAATTTTGCTCAAATTTCTAATAATTCTGATAAGGAAATGAACCTTGCTGGTTATAGGATCTCATATGGTGCGAGAAGTTTGATAATCCCACAAGACACAATTGTAAGTGCAAATTCAAATATAAAAATTCCACTTCAAATTTCTGAAACAGATAAAGTTTCACTTGCATATCCGAATGGTTTAGATATTGCCGTGATCATTTCTGGCTCGAAGAAAAATGCAGAAATTGCAAATATTCAATCCCAGGTAACTGTTATTGAAAATAAAATTGCTGAAATTAATAAAACAGAAAGTGCAATGCAGGTTGTAAAAAATCAAGATCGGACAGAGACAGAGCAAATTAAAAATGAAGAGGATACAAGGATTGCCGATGCTGTAAGAGACGAAAGTATCCGAGTAGAAGACGGGTTGTTTGCTTCTACAACTGAAATTACGGCAGGAGAAAATACTAAAGATATGGAAAGAAATAAAAATTTTATAGACACTCTTTTATCAACCCCGAAGAAGATCTTTGATTTTATAAAATGGTAGAAATGACGACGAAAAATAATTTTTTAGCTAAAAAATTATTTTTCGTCGTTCCTGTTTTCTTCTTTTTATTTTCTTTACCTGCATTTGTAAAAGCTGATACTGTTATTAGTGCAGACTTGGATATAAAAGAGGACACTGTTTGGACTAAAGAGGCTAGTCCTTATTTGGTTTCGAGAGGTATCTCAATAGAAAATGGCGTGACTTTGAAAATCGAGGCTGGGGTAAGTGTTCAGTTTCAGGAAGATGGTTGGTTGTATTTGTTTGGAGGCAAACTTGATATTGAAGGAATTCCTGAAGATAAAGTAAAAATCGATGCAAATTTGAACAGGTCTTGGGTGATTGATAATTTTGGAGGGAAAATAATGGTAAGTAATGCTGAATTGTCAGATTTGTATTTTATTTATGCAACTAATCATGGATATTTGGATATCAAATCTTCAGATATTTCTTCTTTATGCTCGATAAATATTTTTAATAATAGTTTTTTATCAATTGATAAAGGAAGTTTATATGTAAATGATGGTCCTGCAATTTCTGCTTTATATTCATCAAAAGTATATTTATCAAATACTGAAATATCATCTTTGAGTAATTATGAAACGATAGTTATAAATAGAGAATCTGATTTACATATGAACAATGTGAAAATGGGTTTTTCTATAGGTAGTGCAAGTTTAGGAATTTATCATAGTACTGCAACTATTTTAGGTTCACAATTTGAAGGAGGTTCAAAAAATGGAATCGATGTTTATTATGAGGGCTCCAATTTAAATATTAGTAATAGTAATCTTTCGAATTTTGGAGGTTCGGCTGTTGAGAGTTATTATGCTGATGTTTTAATAAAGGAATCAGATTTTATTTCAAATGGAAAAGCTTTTGCTTTTAATCTAATTAAAACAGGAAGTTTCAAAGCATCCGGAAATAATATTTTAGGAAATACGATAGGGGTGAAAGTTAATACAGCTCGGAATTTTGTCCCTGATAATTTTACTGTTACAAATAATTACTGGGGAGATGCTTCTGGTCCGTATGATCCAGGCGATTCAAAGCGAGGTTTTAAAGGAAATCCTAATGGATTAGGTGACCTTGTTTTAGGTGATATCGATATAACTTTTTTTTATTCCCCATGGCTTGAAAATCCTGCAACGCATATAAAGCATAATCCAGTGATCATAATCCCAGGGATTTTAAGCAGTTATTTAAATAAGGAGGATGGAACGGAAGTGTGGCCGAATATTATGAAAGCACTAGCTCCGTTTGGAGATACTTATTTGGACGATTTAATTTTAAGTTCTGATGGAAAAACTAGTAGTACAACAATAAAATTATCGGACATAATGAGAGAAACTAAAATACCCTTAATATCTAATGTAGATTACTTTCAGGGTTTAATTACAAAATTAAAAGAGCAATATACTGAAGGAGAAGATCTGTTCGTTTTTCCATATGACTGGAGGTTCGATATTGATTCTACTGCAGAAGAAAAACTCAGTGTATTTATTGAAGATGTTTTGCAAAAAACAGGATCAGAAAAAGTAGATATAGTGGCCCATAGTATGGGAGGTTTGGTCACAAAATCATATGTAAAAAATTTTGGCGGAACAAAGATTGGAAAATTTATTGATATTGCTACTCCGCACCTAGGTTCTCCCTCAGCTTTTAAAATTCTTTCATTTGGTGATGATTTAGGGGTTAAGTGGGGGTACATAGGTTTAAATTCAACTGAAGTTAAAAAAATCTCTCAAAATTTTCCGTCTGTGTATGAACTTCTTCCAACTGAAAAATATTTTGATCCGGCAGACCCAGATTATAAATACTATTTTAATGATATCGGGGATACTGATAAAAATAAAGTAAAAGGAAAATTAAATTTTTCTGAAACTACAGACTTTCTAAAAAACTCTGGTAGGAATTCTATTCTAATAGATCAAGCAAAAAACTTCCATACAGGAATTTTAAATACAGATCCACAAGCAAATGGAATAGAAACCATTAATATAGTTGGCTGTGGAACTCCTACGATTGGAAAAATATTTACCTTAGATAAAAATGCTGGAAAAAATGAATATGCTCTAGCTTACATAAGCGGGGATGGGACAGTTCCTCTCAAAAGTGCTTTGGGAATGAATGCAGAAAAAACTTACTATGTTTCTGGTGGTGTAGAGCATGGAACAATGCCAAGTTCTTTAGGTATAAAAGAACTTGTTTCCGCAATTCTTTTTGGAAAGGAGATAAGTGTAAATGCAAATATTGCAACAACAACTGAGAATTGCAAAATGCCGAACGGAAGATATGTAAGCGTACATAGCCCAGTAAAAATTGATGTATATGATGCGGAAGGAAATCACTCTGGTCCAAATGAGAATGGAGATATAGAACAAAATATTCCAGGAGTGATCTATGACACTATTGAAGATAATAAATTTGTTTTTATTCCTGATGGAAAAAATTATAAAATCAATCTACAGGCCACTGATGTTGGTTCATTTTCTATTGATATTAAGACCTCTGAAGATGGTAAAGAAAAATTTGACTATTTTGATAACGTCTCGATAGAAAATATTGGTCTTTCAGGAAGTATAGATCTGTCATCCTCAACCCCTATATTAGTTATAAAAAAAGACGATAGATCAAGCGAGATAACTCTGCATCCAGACGTAAGTTCAGATATAGATCTAAATGAAAAAGAAAAAATAGAATCAATTCAAAGTAAGACTACAAATTCTATCTTCCCAGTAAATCATCATTTGAGTAGAATACGCCGAAATTTATTGCCTACTGTTGTGTCGGTAAAGAATACTTCAGTTAAAGAATCAGTTCCAGAAGCAGTTCAAAAATCAATCCCAAATAAAGCAAATGATCTGAAAAGGTCCCGAAGTACGTATCTTCACCGGATGCCTCGAACCTTAATTTGTTCGACCATTTCCCGATAGTTATAGAATCCGTCCCGTCGCCAACGGCTATCCTGCCGGTAGAG
>JBAYHV010000033.1:0-5311 GCA_041665985.1 Minisyncoccota bacterium | reverse complement strand
TTTGTACTTGTCTTTGTATCTTTATTTCTCTTTGTCTTCGTCTAGCCACTTTGACCTCCCTGTTGATGATTTCAAGAAACTCTGGAAATTGTTTGTTTTGTAGCGAAAAATTTTCACCTTACAATCTCCGTTGATTAGATTCAGTCTATGCTTGTAATAAAATAATGCAACAATTTCCTAAAAAATAATTTTTTTGTGCGTATTAAAGCTGTTTTTGTAGTAAAATGAAACCACTTAAACAATAAAAACAAATGAAAATTACTACAAAAAAGATCCTGGGTGCTGTTTTGATCATATTAGGTTTGATCCTGCATCTAATTCCTTTATTTCCTGCAGGTTGGATCATTGTAGTAGGACTTGAACTTTTAGGTATTCGATTACTCTTGCAAGACAAAATAGCAAATAGCAAAATTTATCAGAAAATAAAAAATTATATATTAAAAAAGTAAGAAGTTTATGATCAAAAATTAAAGGCTTTCTTTTTCTTGTTTTTCACGTTCTGCGCGTCTTTCTGCATGTCCTTTAGCTCCTCCGTTATCGATATACCACATCATTAATTCATCATCACTACCCTCCTTCCAATCATGATTCACCCTAAAAAAATGTCTATTGTCATCAGACAGAGCCTCGTGTATTTGTTCAATTTTATCTTCTAAATTTTCTTGATCGTTCATTTTATTATTTTAATTAGATCTAAAATATCTATCGCCAAAATCTCCAAGACCAGGGACAATATATTTTTTACTATCAAGTTTTGGATCAATAGCAAAAAGAGTAATGTTTTCTTTGGGGATAATTTGAGTAGTCAGATCAACACCTTCAGTAGCTCCAATAAATCCAGTAAAATAGATATTTTTTGGAAGTACTCCTTTTTCCATAAGGATCACTAAAGTTTGATTCAAACTGCCTCCAGTTGCAAGCATTGGATCAGGAACAATCACTACAGAATTTTTATTGAATTTTGGAAGATTTTCATAATATTTTTTGGCGATCGCTGTTTTTTCGTCGCGCTTAAGACCAATAAATCCAACAGGAGCCGTTGGAAAATATTTTAAAAAAGCAGGAAGCATTGCAAGAGAAGATCGAAGAACCATAACAATTACAACTTTATCTAGTTTTTGTTTTGGGATCTTTGCTAAAGTTTTTTTGGCAAGAAAAATAGAGAGGCTATTAGAATTTTTCCTAAATTTTTGAGTAGGAAGCTTGCGGTCTCGAATCTCTGAAAAAAGTTTTTTTTCTTTCATAATTATTTATATTCAGACATTATTCTTATAACTTCTTCATCCTCAATTTGCGGAAAATATTCATAATATTCTCCTACTGCCCCCAAGTAATCCCTATCAATTTCAAGAGCTACTACCCGATCAACCTCACCTTGAATCTTAGATATTGTATCAAAAGGAGCGACAGGTACCGCAACAATGATCCTTGCTGGACCCTCGTGTTTTATTTCTTTTATTGCAAGCTTGATTGTCAATCCAGTAGCAATGCCGTCATCTACTATAATAGCTGTTTTATTTTTTGGTGAAAGAACTTGGTCATTTTCCAAGTAAACTTCCCTTCTCCTCTTGGCTTCTTTTTTTTCTTTTTCAAATTCTTCTTTTAACCATTCCTGATCTGCGTCCTTTTCTTCTTGTTCATTGCAAACACTGTGGCCATCTTCAGCGACAGAACAAATTGCATATTCTGAATTAAATTGACTGCCAATTTTTCTTGTAATAACAAGACTTAAAGGCAAATTAAGATTTTTGGCGATCTCATGAGCAACAACAACTCCACCTCGAGGCAAAGCGTAAACAATAGATTCTGTATCCTTAAATTCCTTCAATTTTAAAGCTAATTTTTCTCCAGCTTCTTTTCGGTCTTTAAGGATCATTGAATTTTTTTAATTATTTATTTTACTAATTTTTAAAAATTTAATTCTCTGAATTGCTAATATTAACCAAGCCATAGCACTCAACAAAGACATTACAGCCGAAAATGTTAAGGAGATATATAGAAAAGTAAAAAATATTACACATAAAGCTAGGACGATCGGCACACTAGAAAGTAAAGGAGGTTTTTGCGAAAGTGGAGCTAAGATCATTGGAAAAAGAGAAGGGAGAAGTACTAGATTACATAAAGCAATAATTATGTCTGGTGTGATCATATACATATAGTAGCAAATTTTTTAATAGGTATATAATTACTAATGAAAAACTTTTGTCCTATGATTACTCTATTAGATCCCCTACTGAAGGAGTACGCGAGCAAACTTACTCCAGAACACGAGCAAGAAATAATGGAAATGCTCAAACACCTTGATGAAAAATCGAGATGTACCAAGATCAAGATACGTTTCTTGGAGCAACTCTTGATGGCAATGGATGACGAAAATGTTCAGGCTTTTATTGAAGCCAATGGTCGCCACCCCAGCAACTTGGATGAGCTTTTTGTCTTTTGGGAAGAACAAGGATACACGATCTACTTCGCAATTCTTGAATGGTCGATCCAAAACAATCACGAAGCTCCAACGTTTGAACAATTCAACGATATGATGTTAGACCCGAGGCACCATCCTTGAGTCTATTTTTTTAGATTCGCAAGATATTTCACTGATTTTGTGTTATAATAGCAATGCTTATCATTATTAATCGAAAACACTCATATATATATGCCAAAAAGAATAAAACACGGAGTTAGTTCAACACAAAAATTCAAGCGTCCTCGTAAAACTGCAAAAAGACTTGCCGTAAAAAAAGCTATGCTTGCAAAAAAAACAGGAAGAAAGAACAAGTAGTTTTCAACTAGAAACCCTATCGCAACAAAAAAAGACCTAAATTAGGTCTTTTTTTGTTGCGATAGGGTTTTGTCCTACTTACCTATTAAAAGCCTTTCATAGTAGAATAATACAAATAAGTTCTTATGCTTGATCAAAAAAACCAACAATATGCTGACATAGCCTCTCTGCTTGTGAAGGAACAATTCAATGAGAATATAAGAAACATTTTTCTCACTGGAGAATTCTGGCCGAAGGAACCTTTGTTTTTTGATGGACGAACCGATTCTGGAAAACGTTTTTTTGGCCATATGATTTTGGCCGAAGAAAACGCTCTTGAGCCGATCGAAACCATCGAAATAAACATTGGGTCTAAATCAGGTAAATTCATATATATATCAGAGTCAGAAACAGCAAATTTTATTGCCTCCTGACTCATTTTTTTTATCCGAACACTTTTGTAGTACAATGAAGAAACAACATTTAATTTAATTATTGATGCATGAAATTTTCAAGATCTAATTCAACCAACAATAAAATACATTCTGTCTTAAAAAAACTTTCTATTTCACTGATCTTTTTGGTCTTTGTTGGCGCTTTAGTCTTTTTTTCTCCTTTTATACTTGCGCTAATGACCAAAGAAGAACAAAAAGTAAACACCGTTGTTCAGTTCCCTGTTACAGTTGATCCAAAAACTAAAACAATTACAGAAAACGACAAGGTAAATTCATACCTCGAAACAAATCATTCTCTTCTTCAAGCGGCAGCAATTAACACTGAAAATATTTTGCAAAAAATATTTGAAGAAGTCGCGGTAACTATTTCAGAAATTCCTTGGTATCAAAATCTTGCTGCTGTCGGTTCTAATCGCTTTGTAACAATTGGTGCAGGATTTAGAAAAGAACAAGTTGCTGAAGCTTTTGCAAAAAAACTAAATTGGAGCAGTTTACAAAAGAAAGAATTTTTAACAGCGCAAGCAAATTCAGACCTTCCATTATTTGAAGGTTCTTTTTTTCCTGGTCTTTATGCAGTTGGTGCTGGAACTACACCTCTTCAAGCTCAAACTTTAATAAACGAAAGATTTTCTAATGAGGTTCTTTCACATTACGGTACATCAACCGAACAAGTTGTACCCTTGGACCAGGCTCTTATTATTGCTTCCCTTATCCAACGCGAAACAGTGAGTACCGACGGAATGCGTTTGATCTCAGGAGTACTTTGGAACAGACTATTTAAAAACATGAGACTCCAAATAGACGCTACTCTTCAATATGCAGAAGCAAATAGCAAAAAAAATAAAAATTGGTGGCCATCAGTTGAGCCTGTAGATAAATTTATCAGATCACCTTACAACACCTATATGAATTCTGGTCTGCCTCCAACCCCAATTGCCAGTCCTTCTGTCGCCGCAATACTCGCCGCTCTTAATCCAATAAAAACAGACTGTATTTATTATTTCAACGATAAGACAGGAAAATTTCATTGCAGTGCAAATTATGAAGAGCACAGAAAACTTATTAGGGAGTACTATTAATATTAAATCTTGAATTACAAGGAAACCGTTCTATCATTCCAATCAACCTAGACGGACTGTAATTCGATGTACTTAGAGGTAATTCCTCTCTTAAAGAGGTTTTTCCTCTAACTACTATTTTAAATTCTAGATTCTCACCTCCACAGGAATGACAATACAAAGGATTTAGTAATCTAAAGTATTAAAAGAACTAAAATAATTTACAAAAAAAAGAAAGTGCCTTTTTGGCACTTTCTTTTTTTAAATTTACTATTGAAGTCTATTTCTTTGCTGCTCCTCCTAGAATACAGTACATTCCAGTACCGCAAACTGGGCACTTTCCTTTAACTGCCTTTCTTCCGTTCTTCATTGTTACTTCTTCTTCCTTTGTCATTACTTGCTTTGCCTTACACTTTACGCAATATGCTGTTGTTGCCATATTTGATGAATTATTTTCTAATATGATTATTTTACCACAAAATGATTGGAAAGCTAGGTTATGACAGTAAATAGTGAATAACTGCCAGAGGAAACAAAAAAAATGAAATTAAAAAAAGTCGAGTGCTCTGTACGCGACTTTCACTGACCCCAAATCATCCCTCTTACTAAATCTTTGACCAAACAAATAATCCGTGACATAATCTCAAAGAATCATTTCATGAAGATTTGATGTCAGATCAATCATGCAGTTCGTTTCAATAAAATTGTTATGAAGAAAATATTCCTGTCAGCAGCAGTGCTCATAGCACTGGTTTTGTTTCAAATTGAACCAGCTCGATCAGCGATGATTCTGGACCAATCACTCCAAACAAAAAACTCAACAGTTTATACTACGCCAAAGGCTCAAACCGATACTGAACCAAGACCGACCACAGCACACTATGTTGTCGTCTCCTTGGCGATATCCTCGTTCATGATCTTTCGTCGTCGCAAAAAAATATAAAGGGTATTAAACCCTTTGTTCCGCCGTCACTCGGACGCCATGAAAAACCTCGCTATCTTTTCACGTCGTCTCTTGCTTGGCGGAATAAATAACAAAG
>JBAYHV010000032.1:0-6477 GCA_041665985.1 Minisyncoccota bacterium | reverse complement strand
CCCGATTGGATTTTTTATTTCGTAAACTCATAAAAAATACTCAATCGGGCTTCGAGCCCTGACGAAAAGTCCACCCGGACTTTTCTCTGGGTGCAAAAAAAATGCTTCGCTATTTTTTGTGCACCCAGCAGGGCTCGAACCTGCGACCTTATCCTTAAGAGGGATCTGCTCTACCAGCTGAGCTATGGGTGCATAAATGAAAATATACCAGAAAACTATTATTTGTGCGACCTACAGTTAAAATTAAGTAAATATTTTTTATAAACTCAAAGCGAATTCCTCAAGGGCCAATTCAAAATTTATTTTACCTAAATGCGCCTTGTGATACATTTCTACAAGTTTTTTTAAAACTTCATTAATTTCTTTATCGGAAAAATTATTCCCAAACTGTTTTGCTTTTGAATATGAAAAAGGCTTAAGCCCTGCTCCCTCTGCAGTTTTCTCACTCTTAGAAAGAGCAATAGATTTTGCCTGCCAAAAAAGAACCCCTTGGATCTCTTCCGCACTTTTACCCATTTTGTAGGCTTCCAATATCAAAGTCCAAAGTTTAAATTTATCTTTTCTGCCAAAAGATTCTGTTAAAGAAAAAATATTGAAATCTTCCTTTTCTTTTATGTTCCCTTTTGAAACAAGATGTTTTTCTGAAGCCTCAGAAAGAGTTTTTTCTTCAGATGCATTTAGGTCTTTTTCAACCCAAACAAAAATATTTTCAGATTCCTTTAAGAGTTTTATTTTTTTTAAAATTTCTTTTTTCAGATCAGTTCTCTCTAGGGGACATTTTAGATATGCAACAATTTTTTTTAAAAAAAGTCCCTGTGAACTTATTAGCTCATCCAAAATAGATAATGAAATTTCTTCTTCATCAAAAGACAAAAAAGAAGCGTCTGGCTTTTTGCTTTTTAAACTTTGAAAAAGGCCTGATGCTTTTTCAAAACTTTTTTTGCTATCTGTTCCTGAGAAGTAGTAGATCATAAATTAGTGATTAGTTATTAGTGGCTAGTGAAATTTGTCTTTTATTTTTAAAAACTTAGAGGAAAGACCTCTCAAGAGGAGGACTTACCTCTAAGTTTTCTACGCTTCTGCCAAATTATCTGCCTGACTAGAAGAAACTAATATTGGTACTCCTTTAGTATCTTTTGGATCCATCACATTTTCCATAACTTTTTTTATCTCCACGATCAGATCCTTGGCTTCTTTTTTATCAACTTCATAGACAAGTTCATCGTGAATTTGAAGCAGAAGTTCTGCTTTATCTAAAAGATCTTTCTTTTTTAAGAATTCGTTAACTTTGATCATAGCTAATTTTACAATATCCGCTTCAGTTCCTTGAATTGGCGCATTTATTGCCATTCTTTCCGCTGAGGCTCTAATGTACGGGATCTTTGATCTTAAGCCTTCAAACCTACGTTTTCGCCCAAAGAAAGTGCTTGTATAACCCAATTTACCCGCACTGATCCTTGTATCTTCCAAATATTTGGCCAAAGTACTGAAAGTTGCAAAATAGTCTTCATAGAATTTATTTGCTTCTTCCATTGTTGAATTTAGATTTTGTTTCAAAGCCCTGACTCCCATTCCATAAATAATTCCGAAGTTTATGACCTTGGCTCTCCTTCTCATTTCGTAATCAACTTTTTCGAGAGGTACATTGAAAACTTTTGAAGCAACAGCGCTGTGAATATCTTCTCCCTTCTTAAAAATTTCAATTAATTTTTCATCACCTGAAAGAAAAGCAGCAATACGAAGTTCTACCTGAGAATAATCAAAAACTAAAAATGTTTTTCCTTTTGCTGCTACAAATGCTTTTCTAATAGCAAATCCAGCTTCGCTTTTTATTGGGATATTTTGAAGATTTGGATCCTTCGAAGAAAATCTTCCAGTAGCGCTGCCTGTTTGAATAAATTTTGCATGAAGTCTTCCGTCTGGAGCAATAAGTTTTGGAATGGCATCAACATAGGTTCCAACAAGTTTTGAGAATTCTCTGTATTCTAAAATGTGAGTTATCGCTGGATGAAGATCTTTTATTTTTTCTAGTTCTGATTCTTTAGTAGAAATTGCTCCTCCTGGAGTTTTTTTACCCTTCCCTTTTATTCCGAGTTTTGTAAAAAGCACTTCTCCTAATTGTTTTGGCGAATTAAGGTTGAATTCTTCTCCGCAAAGTTTCCAGATCTCTTTTTCTAATTCCTTAAGCTTTGCATTATATTTTACTGAAAGTTCGCTTAGATATTTTTGATCGATCTCTATGCCCATTTTTTCCATCCTTTTTATTATTGGGATCAAAGGAAGCTCTATCTCTTCAAAAACTTTTTGAAGATCTTCTTTTTTTAATGTTTCAAAAACTTTTTTCTGTGCCTTTAAAATATCATCTGTTTGAGCAAAATTTAAAATATCCTCTTCTGTCGGATTTGTGATAGAAGAATCGATCAGCCATAAAGCGATCTCTGTTTCTTTTTCTTCTTCTGCGCTTAAATGTTCCTTTTCAATTTTTTCTTCAGGAGTTTCTAATTTTTTTCCATTATTTAAATTTCCATTCAAAACTTGTTCTGCTCTGCCAACCAAACTTCTAAATTCTAGATCGGAAAGGATCTTTCTAACTTCTGTTAAAGAAACATTTTCTTTCCACAATTTTTCAGGAAGAGTAAATGATATCGGCGCATCACGCCTGATAGTGGCTAGCATTTTTGAAAAAGTAGCTTCATCTTTATGCTCTTTCAAAAGATTGACCATTCGGTCGCTGACTCCGGCTTTTTTGAATTTATCCAATTCTCCCGCTTCGAGTGCTTCATAGACCTGTTCAATTGTTCCAAAATTTTGAATTAAATTCGTTGCTGTTTTTTCCCCAATTCCTGGAACGCCTGTGATGTTATCAGACTGATCTCCGCTTAAGCCTTTAAAATCTGTAACAAATTTTTGAGAAAAGCCATATCTATCTCTTACTTCTTTTTCTCCATAAACAATAGTATCTTTAATTCCTTTTTTTAAAGTAAAGACTTTTACTTTTGGACCAACAAGCTGAAGAGTATCCATATCGCCAGAAGCAATAATGATTTCAACATCATCGCGATCTTTCATTTCTTCTACAATAGTGCCGAGCATATCATCAGCTTCAAAACCTTCTAATGAATATTCAGGAATTCCAAAAGCTTTAAAAATTTCTCTGCTTCTTTTTATTTGAATTATTAGATCATCATGAGTTTTTTGCCTGCCTGCTTTGTAGGATTCATAAGCAACATGTCTGTAAGTTGGTTTTGGCAGATCAAAACAAGCCACAACATAATCTGGTTTGAACTCTTCAATAATTCTAAGGAGCATTAACGAAAGTCCGTAAAGAGCTCCCGTTGGCTCTCCTTTGCTTGATGCAAAATCAGGAAGAGCATGATAAGCGCGATGAAGAATGGCATGTGAATCAAGGAGTACTAAAGTTTTTTTGTTTTTTTTATCAGACATTAAATTTATTTTTTTGGTTGAACTTGGGGGCAAGGCGTCCTCTTGAGAGGTCTTGCCCCCAAGTTTTTTTATCTAGGATAATTCGTCTGGAACATTTATAATTCTTTCAAATTCATTTTCTCCATGTTCAAAAGAAATTTCATAAGCATCATTTGGAATTAAATTTGGAATTTTTTCCGGCCACTCAATTGAAATAATATTTTCTGGATCAGCAAGAGTTTCAGAAAAATTTAGATTTGAGATCTCGCTTTCCTTTTCAACTCTGTAAGCATCAATGTGAAAAAAATTTTGAAAGATGTGATTAAATGTTGGATATCTTTTTATTAAAAGAAAAGTTGGACTTGTTACTCCTTCTTTTACTCCGAGCCTCTTTGCTAAAAATTGAGAAAAAGTTGTCTTACCTGATCCTAGATCTCCTTTTAAAGTTAAAACCGTAGCCGAATTTTTTGGAGGAAGAGCTGTAAGTCTTCGTAAAATTTTTACAGCTATATCTTCAGTTTGTTCTGGTGTTTTTGAAACTATTTTCATCTCAATTAGAAATTAGAAACCTTTTGTTTAACACAAGAGGTTATTATTAAACTATTATTTTTTAAAAAACATACCTCCATATTGATACTTTTTCCGTTTCATTTCTAACGGAACAAGTATTGAAATCTTATCACAAAAACAAAGGAGGCTAAGCCTTTTTCTAATTTTTAAGGCTTAGCCTCCTTTGTTTTTTAATATATATACGCGAAAACAGGCGAGGAATGGGTTTGGACCACTCGACTCGCCTGTTGTTTTTGACCGTTTCGTTTTCATGCTTGCAGACCGGTTGTCTGCAAGCAAGTCTCGTTTTACCGAGAATTTTGCAGAGCCTGTTGAATGTAGACTCTGTCCTGTGACCCAACACGGTTGGAAAGCTCCCGGAGGAAACTTTTTTGACCTTGGTCAAGCCGATGGTCGAGTGCCGCCCTGAAGGCTTTTGCACCCAAGGCGTCCCCTTTGGCATTTGCTGCCGCAAGGAACATCCCGATGGCCTCTTGCCACGTCCGAGGATTTTGTCCCCCGCGAGGTCCACCGACAATTTGACGATGAACTTCTGGCGCCGCTGGTTCAACCATAACCCCCGGAGTTGTTGGGACGTACTCAACGAGGGCGGAGGCAGGAGTTGGAATGGCACACGCCGTTGGAACAGCAGTTGGAACCAGAACCACTTCCGGCTTCCGTGAGAGTTTTTCTCTCACCTTCTCCAATTCACGATTGGAATTCTCCAATTGATCCTTCAAAGCTTCGACCTTATCGGTCTCGGCTTTTTTGAGATCTTTTTTGAGATCCTTCACCTCATTATCCTTTTCCTCCAAGGCCGTGTTGGCCACCTCCGCCACCTTTTTGTTGATGGTGACATCAGATTTGTCTTCGGCTTTCACCAAAGCCACCGACAAACCGTGACATTGGCCGAGACTCACCGCCGAGACTCCGAAGCCGATAACAACGAAGGCGACGAGGACAATGACGATAAAGACAGCCACTCCAACAAGCAAACTAACAAGATTTCTGTATGACATAGGTTTTTCTCCTTCTGTTTATCTGCAACGCACAACAAATTCGGAATGAATTTGCTCTCTGACGCAATTAAGGGTCAGTTTGTTTTAGATGCCAAAAAGGATAAATCCTCTTTAGCTAGTGCGAAAAAAGCGAAAAAACTCATATTTTTCAAGCTTTTTTCGCACTAGCTAATATTTTAACGAAACGGTTTCAAAGAACTTTACATTAGTATTGTATCACACATTGTTAGAAAAAGCAATACCTCCCTTTCTTTAAAGAAAGGGAGGTATTGTCCCCATGGAAATGGGTATCTAGAGTTTCTTGAGGCTAAACCTTGAGAATTTAAAAAGGTTTAGCCTCTTCAAAATTTAGACTTTAATTGCTTACAATCAATTTTTTATTTAAGTTTTGTTGTTTGAACCTTGAGATCATTTCACTGTGAGAAAGTTTTCCTTTTAATTCGTTTTTTCTAAGAAAAAACCAAGCAATAATTGCACTCCAGAAAAATAATCCTAAGATAAACAGTGTTACATTCCATCCTCCACTAAGTCCTGTATAAGGAACCTGACTTAGAAAAACTCCCGACGTAAGTCCTCCAGAACCAAGATTGTTTCCGTTACTATAAACTGTGATGTTAGAATCCGTACTTCCACCGACATAGATATTACAATTTGCAGTTGCTGATTGTCCGTTTGAATAAACTTGAACTGTTATATATTTTGTTCCCGTTGAATAAAAAGTTTGATTTATATTTTGTCCATTTCCAGAAACATCTCCGCTCCAAGAATATGTATAACTTCCGTTTCCTCCATTTGCGTAGGCGTTAAGAACCACATTTTGACCAACAGAAGGATTTGTGACATTTGCAGAACAAGAAATATTTAAACTGTTTTGAACTGTCGTAGTTACTGTAGCAGTGGTTGTTGGTTGAACATAGACAGAACATGTTCGTGTAATTGTTGATCCTCCAGAACTAATTGTTACTGTCGCATTTTGTGTTCCAGAAGAACTATATGTATTTGATACAGATTGTCCTGAACCACTTACTGCTCCACCCCAAGAATAACTATAATTTCCATCACCTCCGTATCCATTTGCAGACCATGTTACAGTTTGACCGATTGTTGCTGTACTTGGAAGACTTGCGCAAGTTCCTGCGAGAGTTGGGTTTAAAACAACGCGATTATTAGCGTTTGAATTGTTTGTATAAGTTGAACCAATGTATCCACTTGTATAACCATAACTAGCTGGTGTTGTGTAGCTATATGAATAACTTGGAACAATATTTGTGCTTGTGTAAGTTGACGGAACGTATGTTGACCCAGTATATGTGTTTCCATAGTCGTAACTAGGTGTGTAAGTATTACCGTAATCGTATGAAGGAGTGTAAGTATTACCGTAGTCATAAGATGGAGTATATGTATTTCCATAGTCGTAACTAGGTGTGTAAGTATTACCGTAGTCATAAGATGGAGTATATGTATTTCCATAGTCGTAACTAGGTGT
>JBAYHV010000031.1:0-6644 GCA_041665985.1 Minisyncoccota bacterium | reverse complement strand
TCTCAAAACTAATTGTTTTTTCTTCAAGACGCTTATTCAGAGACCTTAACATTAAGGTTGCAACCTGTCTTAATTCATTTTCTTGAAGCGGATGAAATAATATCACTCCGTCAAAACGGTTAATTAATTCTGGAGCAAATATTTTTTGCTGAATTATCTGATCAATTATTTTATCTTTACTATCGTACAGACTTGCTCCAGATTTTACAATATCCCAAATAACATCACTTCCTGCGTTTGAAGTAGCAATAAACATACTTGTCCTTGCATTAATTTTTTTTGATCCACCATCTGTGAAAAAACCTTCATCCAAAACCTGCAAGAAAAGATTATGGATCTCAGAGGTAGCTTTTTCAAATTCATCAAGAAGAACTACTCCGTATGGATTATCTCGAAGAAGAGTGGACAGAGAACCTTGTTTTTTGTTGCTGTAAGAACCAATTAAACGAGGAAGAGCATCTCCTCCTTGATACTCTGACATATCTATTCTAGACATTTTTGTATCGCTTCCGAACATGACCTCAGCCAAGGCTTTTGCTGTTTCTGTTTTTCCAACTCCAGTCGGACCTAAAAACAAGAATGATCCTATCGGCCTATCCTTGCTTGAAATTCCCGCGCGTGAACGCCTCAATGCAGAAGAAATAGATTTAATTGCTTCATCTTGTCCAATAATTCTCTTGTGAAGTATTTTTTCTAAGTCTAAAAGTTTTTCTTTTTCTTTTTCATTAGGAATTGAATTTGGTATACCGGTTTTATCTTCAATAACTTTCAAAATATCATTTTTTAGGATTATCCTTCTCCCATTTTGTTGAACAAAAGGAACTGTTTCAACTAAAATATTTTTCGCTTCATCTATCGCAGAATTATTAGTAAAATTTCTTTTTGCTTCTACACTCGCGGTTAAAATAGCAGGAAATGTAATATATATCCCATTTATTCTTTCAAGATTTCTTGCTTCATTTTGTAGCATTGAAAGCCCTGCACTACCACTGCTTATTTCAGCTCGAACAACTTCTGTTGAATGAGAAATACTTGAATATTCAGACTGACCTTCGTCGTATGTATTTACTTCATCGATTAAAATTAAATTTATGCCAGAAGAATCAAGAAAAGGCTTAATGGAAGAAAGAATATCAGCTCCGCTTGCACCCTGACTTTTAACAAAAGATAAAAATCTCGGAAAAACTACAATGGCGTTTTTTGCATCAAGAGCTTCTGCTAGGGCTCCAAACAAAATACTCTGAGAATCTTTACCGCTAGGAGAATTTTCAATAATTATTTCTGGTTCTATTAGGAAAACTTTCTTATCTTTTAATAAAGGGTAAATTGTTCCCTTATCAATTTTTGCTGCAAGCAAACTAGTAATATCAACGCCTTCATCTTCTGTTTCGCAAACGAGGATAGCATTTCCACCTCTACCTTTTGAAAGTACGCGTTCAAGTCGTAGAACAATATCCGAATAAAGCATTTCGAATCCTTCCAACTGACTAGTTTGAGTTTCAGATAAATTCCTTGCTATCTTTTCTAATTGATATGTTTTTTTGGATGCCCAATCTCGTCCAATCGAAGGAACCGTCGAAAGACTTTCCCTAGACCAAAATCTTTCTTTTTCAATATCCTCAATACGCATAGATAAGACCCATGCAAAACATCCTTTAAATTCCTCGGGGGTGATACCGTTTCTTGTCAAAAATCTTTTTAAAGAATCAATTTTGATTAATTCATCTGCAAAATTTTCATTGGTAATTTCGGTGTCAATTAATTCTGTTCCGTCCTTAGTTCTAGTTTTTAAATATTCAATAATTGAATCCTCAGAAATACCTAGTCTCAGCATTATTTCATCACCTAGATCTGAAAAAAAGAAACCCCTGATCAGATCGCCTTTGCCACAATTCAATAAAACTTCGGACAAAGGAAACGAAAGAAATTTTTTATTATCAAACGAACGAGAATAATTTGAATAATAAAAAGATTCAATTGCTACAAAAAACATTACTAAACCAAAAATAAATAAAAAAGATCCATAAGCCAAATTGTTTTCTAGAAGCAAAAAAACTACAAGAGACAACAAAGCAAATGTAATAAGTATTTTCAATATCCTTCTTCTTGATCTATGAGAAATAATATCTTCAATAAGAAGTGCTGGAATTAAATTTGGAGCATGTTTTTTGATCAACTCATTCATCCCGTCACTAGAATTTTAATTTGTTAAATTTTTCGACTGTTTTCATACGTATTATGTTTAAATTATGTTTTGCAATTTATATTATTATGTCAGTAAAGATTGTTTTAAGGAAAAATTTAACTTTTAATTATGTCCAAATTATACTTATATTACCTAATAAATTATCTTAAAAAAACCTTACTCAGCAAATTTATAAATCTGATTTCGGACATAATCGAATTAAAATTTCAGTGCGGGATTCATATGATTTATTTAAGCATTAATCTAAAACCTGACAATAAAACAACTAGGATTATGATCGGATAAAGTAACCATACAATTATTAACAGAACGCCGATAACAGATACAAAAAGCATTGAAATAATCCCCATTACAATCACAATAAATCTAACAAACATACCAATTAGTCGCATTATTGAATTAACAAAAAAAGAACTTAAATGATCAGCGAAATCAAATATTGCTCCCTCTTTATATTTTTCTCCAAGTCCTAACCAAGGAGAAAAAAAAGTAGAAGTAAGTGTACCTATGGAGAAAAAATTATAGATAAAGTTCAAAAAGATCTTTATGTTTGCAAAAAGTTCAAGCAGAGCTCGTGTGTAGTGCCAATATATATATCCAAAAAATATTTTAAGCATTTCAGTTTAGATGTTTATTATAACCCTTTGGTGTCTTTTTTGTTAGTTTACACCTTTCCTTTTTAACAAAACCTTGTTTCCAAAACGCAGATCAAGATATTCAATGTTGCTTTTATCAAGATTTTTTAATTCGTTGGAAGAAAGAACTTCCTTCAAATAATAAGCTGAACTAACAGCATCTTTATCAAGATCAAATTTAATGAACATTCCCGAAGAGTCGTAAATATTTGCTTCTCTATTCCCTGCATCAAATTTAACAATAGAAAAACCAAATGTTTTTGCGGAATCGATCATTTTAGAAATGATATCCATATCTTCCTTTGTAAGAGCTGAAACACCAACCTGAGGCTCTCTTCCATCTACAAATGTTATGTAAGCAGACCCTTTAATTTGAGGCGCTACTGAAAAGGAGATGCCGTCTTGATCAAGATAATCACATACAGAGCCATCATTGTTGCACCAAAGAAAAACTGCATGTCTTTCTGTAATATTTATATTTAATATATTTCCACTATTTGATATTTGTATCTCTTTTACATCCGGATCAACAAAATTTTGCAACAGATCTTTTTTTGGATAAAAGAAAATACTATCCTTGGGAATCAGACCAAAATAATATGAACCAGAAATAGTTGAAAAAGCTTTATCTAGATAGGCATTATTGTCAGCATAAGACAGCTCAGTTATTTTTATTTGATCTATGCGAAATCTCGGTAAATTAAATAAGTAATGAACGCCAAATAAAATTCCTGCAACAAGTAAAATAAAAATTACCAAAAAAAAGTAGCCTTTTCTACTTTTTTTATGTTTCCTCGGTTTTTTTACGCTTTTTGTTTGAATTCTTGATTTCAAGGTGATGAAGATTACAATTTTTTTCTGCTATTCCCATGAAAATGGGGATCCAATAAACTTGGAGGAAAGACCTCTCAAGAGGAGGACTTACCTCCAAGTTTTTTTCAAATTAACTATTTTATTATTAAAGTGTTGGCAACTTATCTATTATAGTTTTTCCAGCCATATATTTTAGAAGAACTTTTGGAACTTCTATTTTTCCATCCATTGTTTGATAGTTCTCTATAATAGCGATCATAATTCTTCCCAACGCAACCACAGTTGCGTCGTTCATGTGAATGTACTCAACTTTTCCATCTTTTCTTTTAACTCTTGTACTAAGTCTTCGTGATTGGTAACTAGCCATATTATCTGAACTATGAGTTTCTCTATATTTATCCTGTCCAGGCATCCAAGCCTCTATATCAATATGTCTATAATCTGGATCTCCCATATCACCTGTACAACAGATCATAACTTGATAAGGAATATTAAGTTCTTTCATAATGTACTCCTGAATAGCAACAAGAAAATTTTGTTCTTGCATGCCATTTTCTGGCAAAGAAAAAACTTCCATTTCGAGCTTATCGAACTGATGCACTCGCAAAATTCCTTTTGTATCTTTTCCGTAAGTTCCAGCTTCTCTTCTAAAAGAAGTTGAATACCCGACATATCTAACAGGCAGATCTTTTTCTTCAAACACTTGATCCATGTGAATTGGACCGAGAGTATGTTCTGCGCTTCCGATCAGCATAGTTCCGTCTTCTGGAAAAATATAATGATCTTCAGGCTTCATAAATCTTGCCATTCTATTTTGAACGGCTGTCTTAACTATCATTGGAACAAGAACAGGGATAAAAGCATCAACTGAAATATTTATATTTGCCTCTTTTGCAATTTTGTAAAGTTTTTCTTTTGAAGTAAGAGTTTCTAAGCAAAATTGAATGATCGCAAACTGCAAAAAAACTAGATCGCCTTTTAAATAAGCAAATCTTGGACCGGTTACCTCTGTGGCTGTTTCTGTATCAATTACTCCAAGTTCTACTCCGATTTCAGAATGTTCTTTTGGTTTAAAAGAAAATTGTCTTTTCTCTCCCCATTGTCTCAAAACCTGATTTTCAGTTTCATCTTTTCCTACTGGTGTATCAGGAGAAGAAATGTTTGGAACTTTTAGCATTAATCCTAAAAATTCTTTATCTACATCTTTAAATTTTTGCTCAGCCGTCTCTAGATCAATTTTAAGTTTTTGACCCTCTTCTATATTACGATCCTTCTGAGCTTCGTTTCTTTTTTGATTAATATTATCAACCTCTGTTCTTAGAGACTTCTTTTCCTCATAGAGAGTTAGAAGCCTATCAAAATCAATAACGCGGTTTTTATTTTTTGCCGCTGTTTCTACAATTTCTCGATTTTCTTTTATAAATTTTATGTCTAACATATTGAAAATATGATATCATTATTTTAAGAAATCTGAAATTCTATGATCGGAATATTAGAAAAATATCCAATAAAACAAATTGTCGTTAAAGAGGTTTTTCCTGCACTTTCAGAAATTCCTTCTCCGCCAAAAACACTCTATATAAGAGGTACTTTGCCTCACAAGGATTTTATATTGTTAACTGTGGTAGGTTCAAGAAAAATTAGTCCTTACGGAAAGGAGGCAATAAGAAAAATTATTTCTGGATTGAAAGGATATCCAATCGTAATTGTTTCAGGTCTGGCTCTTGGAGTTGATAGCGAAGCGCATTTAATTGCATTGGACATCGGATGTCCAACTATTGCCATTCCTGGCTCTGGTTTAGATGAATCTGTAATTTATCCTAGAATGCATTTAAATTTAGCAAAAAGAATACTGGACACAGGAGGATGTTTATTATCTGAATTTAACCCTGATGAAAAAGCAGCAATTTGGACATTTCCAAAAAGAAACCGAATAATGGCAGGAATTGCACGGGCAACATTAGTCATAGAGGCCGAAAAACCATCTGGTACTTTGATTACTTCAAAACTTGCCACTGATTTTGGAAGAGATGTCTTTGCCGTTCCTGGTTCTATCTTTTCAAAAAATTCTCTAGGACCTCATATGTTAATAAAACTTGGAGCAACGCCAATAGAGAATAGTGAAGATATTTTAGAAGCCTTTGGTTTTGATATTTCAAAAAAAGATAACTCTCTTTCTCTTCTTGAATTGTCAGAAGAAGAAAAAGAACTTATTAAAATTTTATCTTCTCCAAAAACACGAGATGAGATCATTAACGAATTAAATTGGAACATTTCAAAAATTTCAGAAATTTTAACTTTACTTGAAATAAAAGGTTTTATAAAAGAAAGTGTCGGGAAAATATATTTAATTTGACGCCACTCAATATTTTATTGTATTGTTGAAATTAAATATGAACACAAACAGCTCCTTAACATGCGGTCAGCATCTTCTGTCGAGAATTGAATACTTGCTCGAGAAAGCAGATACCTTTCCCAGACCAGGAGAATTCAAACTCGATCAAGAGGTAAAGAGTATCTGGATCGGGAATACTGATATCAAATACACCCTGCCCGACAACTATCGTCTCACACGAGACATGGTGGAATCTCTAATTCTGGAATTCTATGAATCCTTTGGGTGTTCTGTGGAGTTCTCAAAGGGATTTTACGAAACAACGACTGTTGCGATCAACAAGCCTGGAGAGGATTTCCCAATAGCATTTGGCACCTTAACACTAATCTCAGGAAGATTGCTCTATGTGACCATTCGGTCAACTGGAAAATATTCTGATCCAAAATTAGTTCGTTAAAAATTCTCTACAAACCGGCAAATATATGCCGGTATTTTTTATAAAGGTTTCTCACAAGAAACCGATAAGGTATTAACCCTTTGTTCCGCCTGCGCTCGGATGTCATAAAAAGCCTCGCTTTTCGCAACACCTCCCACTTGTCTGAATAAAGTTCCTCGCAGCAAGCAGACAGAGGTATTAAATACCAGAACTCGCTTT
>JBAYHV010000030.1:0-7122 GCA_041665985.1 Minisyncoccota bacterium | reverse complement strand
CAGCACCACAAGGGCACTTCTTGTTTTCCAATTCCTTACAGTCATAAGAAAACAAAGTCGTACACGCAATTGGATAATTTATTTCGTTACCTCATAAATTATCTCAATCGGGCTTCGATTCCTGACGAAACGTCACTCATAATTTTCTGAAGAAAATTTGTGCGACCCCGACTAGTCCGCATAAAGCGAACTCCGTCTTTGAATTGTTTCAAGTGTTCACAATTCAACTACCTAGCACTTTCTTATCACCCACAAAAAAACTGCCAGAGGCAGTTTTTCTTTGTGGGCGATACAGGAATCTCTTGGCTACCGCCACAGGTGATTTTCTGATTTATTCAATTTTTTCAAAATTTCATAAATATAGAAAATCCTTTCAAGTCCTGTCGGAAGCAAAGCAGTTTGCTTCCTATCTCCCACAAAAAAACCGCAAGAAACGGTTTTTTTAAATGTGGGCGATACAGGACTTGAACCTGTGACCTTCTCAGTGTAAATGAGTTGCTCTACCAACTGAGCTAATCGCCCATAATTTTCTCAATAAATTCTCTACCGAAGAACCCTTCGTTTCTCTACTCCGCCTAGGCGGAAGCTAATCGCCCTTAGAGTAGAGCATAAACTATATTTAAATTAAATTCAAATACTTTAGTTTATATATTATACTTATCAAACATAATAGATCTTATAAGAAATCTCAAAATAAAATTATCAACAAATGAATTTGACCGCAATATTTATTACTATATCAGGACTCGTTTTGTTCGAAATTATTTCTAGTATTGATAATGCGATCGTAAATGCTGAGGTTTTGCATGGAATGTCCGAAAAAGGTAAAAAATGGTTTTTATTTTGGGGGCTTCTTTTTGCTGTATTTGTTGTCAGGGGTTTTCTTCCTTGGCTGATAGTTTTTTTTACAAATCCATCATTAGGTTTTATAGGATCATTTACTGCTACTTTTTCAAATGATCCATCAGTTCACAAAGCAATAGAATCTAGTGCTCCGATCCTCCTAATTGGAGGAGGAACTTTTCTTTTTTTACTTTTTTTACACTGGCTTTTTATGGAACCTAAAAATTATGGCCTTTATGGAGAAAAATTTTTTCATTCAAAAGGCGTATGGTTTTATGCAATAGCTTCTATTTTTCTTTCTGTTCTTGTTTGGTGCGCATTAGGAGTTAATACAATGATGGCTTTCGGGGCAGTGGTAGGTTCTACAGCTTTTTTTATTACACACGGTTTTAAACAAAATGCAGAAGCCAGCGAAAAAAATCTTATGAAAAGTACTAGGTCCGATCTAAGTAAGATTTTTTATTTAGAAATTATTGATGCAACTTTTTCTATTGACGGTGTTCTTGGGGCCTTTGCTTTTACACTATCAGTACCTCTTATTATTATTGGAAACGGTATAGGAGCTATGGTTTTGAGGAAAATTACTATTGGAAATATAGATCGTATTAAGAAATATATATATATAAAAAATGGAGCGATGTACTCAATTCTTTTTCTTGGAATGATCATGATCTCTGATTCATTTGGTATTCATCCTCCTGTATGGTTTTCTCCAACTGTTACTTTTCTAGTTGTTGGATATTTTTTCTTAAAATCAAAATTTCATTTATTAAATACAAAGTAATTTTCTAATTTTGATCTATTTAGAAATAAAAATTTCAGGCAGAGTTCAAGGAGTAGGTTTCAGATACTTTGCCAAAAGGCAGGCAGATAAACTTAATTTGAAAGGTTTTTGTAAAAATGAAGGAGATGAATTAGTTGTGATTGTTTCTTCTGGAGAAAAAGAAAATCAGAAAAAATTTTTGGAAAAGTTGCAAAGAGGACCTTTATTTGCGAGAGTAAGCAAACTTGAGGTAAAAGAGATACCAGAATTTCAAGCAGAAGATTTTAAAATTCTATAAAAATGATAGAAAATAACAAAATAGGAAAAATCGATATCTTATATGAAGATGACGACTTGGTTGTAATAAATAAGCCAGCTGGTATTGCTGTGCATGGTGATGGAAAAACAAAACAAAAAACTTTAGTTGAGTGGATAAAGAAAAAATTTCCAGAGACCGAAGGAGTAGGAGAAAATATGATATCAGACGAGGATGAAGAAATTGAACGTCCAGGAATAGTTCATAGACTTGATAAAGAAACTTCCGGAGCTTTAATTGTTGCCAAAAATGTTTGGAGTTATGAAATTCTGAAAGATCAATTTAAAGAAAGAAAAATATCAAAAATGTATGTCGCTTTTGCCGATGGCGAGATAAGAGCTGAAAGAGGGGTGATCAGGAAGCCAATTGGAAGAAGTAAGGAAGATGCTAGAAAAAGGTCTGTAAAGCCAACAGGTGACATGAAAGAGGCTGAAACGATCTTCCGTGTGATCAAGGTTTCGGGACATTCCTTCGGAAAAGCTACTCTTTTGGCTCTTTGGCCTAAAACAGGGAGGACTCATCAAATTAGGGTTCACTTAAATTCTATAAGACACCCTGTTGTTGCTGATTCTTTGTATGGCAAATCACAAAATTCTCTTGAATTTAAACGTTTAGCTCTGCATGCTAGAGAAATAAATTTCGAGAGCCTATCAGGCAAAAAAATCACGGTTGTAGCTCCTTTCCCTCCAGATTTTAAAAAGGCCTTTGAAATTTTTAAAATAGATGAGAAGGATTTGCTAAAATAGTGCCTGTATGATAAAGTTTTTCCCACGATGAAAGATAAAACAATGATATCACCAGTAAATATGGAAGAGAGAAAAGCCCTTGATCTACGTTCAGGAGACACTGTTAAGGTGTACCAAAAAGTTCCTGATAAAGATGGAAAATTCAGAACACAGATCTTTGAGGGTCTTATAATTGCAAAAAAACACGGTAAAGAAGCCGGAGGTACTTTTACAGTTCGTAGAACTGCGGGAGGTTACGGAGTAGAAAAGATCTATCCAATTTATTCTCCAATGATCGAAAAGATCGAAATTACAAAACGAGCAAAAGTTCGTCAGTCAAAACTATATTTCATCAGAAGAAAGGCTGTTAAAGAAATGAATAAGAGAATGAAAACAGAAATTCTAAGACTTGATAAAACAGAAAAGAAAGTTGCTCCTGTTGTAGAAGCAGAGGCATAAATAAAAAAAATATATTTTTAAAAAAAAATAAGCTCGAATATTCGAGCTTATTTTTTTTGCTAACTTACAAAAGTTTTTTAGTTGTAAAAGTTACCAGTTTAGAAAAAGGTTTGATAAAAATCAAACAAAGGATTGCTGTGCTTATGTTCATGATGAATTGAGCGTTAACAATTTGTTGTCCAATGTTTGTTGTTGTTAGACGAAGAAGATTTTCAAAAGGAATTAAAATTGGTAAGAAAATAAGAAGAGCAAATAAGTTAAAAAGTATTTGAGCAACTGCTACTTTTTTTGCCTCTGTCTTTGCGTGCATACTAGCAATGAAAGAGGCAAGAGGTCCACCGATGAACGCTCCACAAAGAAAACCAATTGCTTGATTTAATCCGAGTAGTCCTCCAGAAGCAAGTAGTATTACAAGACCCATAAGAACAGAGCCAGATTGAAGGAATAATGTTGCTAGTGCTCCAATTATTATCGTTGCATAAATACTCTGAGAGTTTTGAAGAAAATAGACTACGGAAGGATTTGATTTTAAAGGCTCTAATAAAAAAGAAATTATAAGAAGACTTAAAAACATCATTCCAAAATAAAAGACAGCCTTTCCGTATTTTGTAAAACGAGAATGTGTATGGGAAAGAAGAAACCCAAGGATCACTACGGTGGGCGCAATATAGGTCATGTTAAGGGCAACCAATTGAGATGTGATAGTTGTTCCGATGTTTATTCCTATTGTAACGCCTAAGGCGTTGGTAAAAGAAATAAGTTGTGAATTTACAAGTCCAACAGTAATAATTGTTGCTGCTGTACCAGATTGAATTATTGCAGAAAGAACTCCTCCTGTAACAGTTCCTTTGAGAGGTGTATTTGTCCAGTTATTGAGAATTTCTTTTAAACGTATTCCCGCAATTTCCTCGATATGCCGACTAAATTTTTGAATAGAAACTATAAAAATAATTACAAGTGCCAGTACTGTGATTATTGTGTTTGTTATGTCCATCCCGCACTAGAAAGTGCCTAGCTCTTTGAAAGCGTAGTCAATTTCAAAATTACTTTTAAATTCGACTTGTAAAATTATGTTTGCAATCATCTGTGAGTTTAATCTTTTAATGTCATTTTGCAGTGACGGGATCCATGTGAATATTCTATCAGATTTTTTGTTGAAAATACTTTATTTTTTACGTATTATTCAAATTATGCGCGAGTGATGAAATTGGTATACATGCACCCTTGAGGTGGGTGTGCCGTAAGGTGTGGAGGTTCAAGTCCTCTCTCGCGCACAAAAACGTTAAGAAAATCAAAACTGCTTTTGATTTTTAGTTTTTGTGAACCGCAGCGATGTTTTTGTTTTGCGGAGCAAAGGCAAAAACCGCGAGGTGGGTGAGAAGTGAACACTTGGAGCTTCGCAAGACCTTTTCAGAATTTTATGAGCTTTGCGAAATAAAAATCGAAAAGGTGTACTGAAACTGTAAGTTTAGCGAAAAATTCTGTCAGGGATTTATTTGTGAGCAAATTAAGAAAATCAAAACTGCTTTTGATTTTTAGTAAGTAAGAGTATTTTTTAATATGCTAAAATAATCTCATGAAAAAAGGAGAAGATTATATTGGAGTCTGCGTTGTGTATTTTTGTCATGACGGCAAGGGTAACATTTTAATGGCAAAAAGAACTGAAAATTCTCGAGACGAAATTGGATGTTGGGATATCGGAGGTGGGGGAGTTGAGTTTACTGATACTGTTGAAGAAACTTTAAAAAAAGAAATTAAAGAAGAATATTGCACAGATATTTTAAACCTGCCTACAGGACAGGCAGGCTTTGAATTTTTGGGATATAGAGATGTTCATAGGGAGCATAATGGAAAGAAAACTCATTGGGTTGCTTTAGATTTTAAAGTTTTGATAGATCCAGAAAAAGTAGCAATCGGTGAACCTCATAAGTTTTCTGAAATTGGATGGTTTACTCTGAATAGCTTGCCTTCAAAAATTCATTCCCAACTTCCAAATTTTTTAGAGTTATATAAAAATAAAATTTAGTTTTTTAATATTGCTATAATATAAGTCTATGATTGATCTAAAAGACAAGGTTATTGTTATTACGGGAGCGACAAGCGGTCTCGGTGCAAGTCTTGCAGAAGAGTTTTTGAATAAAGGAAGCAAAGTAATTTCCTTATCCAATTCAGAACCTGAAAATATTAATTCTCAGGTTGCCTATATAAATTGCGATATCACTGACAGTGAAAAAGTTTTTAGTGAAATAAAAAATATTGAAAAAACTTTTGGAACTATAGATATTTTTGTAAACAATGCAGGTGTGTGGGTTCCTCATGCTCCAATTGAAGAACAGACAAAAGAGAATATTCAAAAAATGATCAATGTTAATTTATTTGGCACAGTCTTTTGCACTCAAGCAGTTTTGCCCATATTTAAGAAAAAAAGAAGTGGAGTGCTGTTAAATATCGTATCTATAAGTGCTCTTGAACCCAATCCAGTTTCTTCTGGTTATGCTGCTAGTAAATTTGCTCAAGATGGATTTACAAAGGCTACTAGAGAAGCGGTTAAGGACAATAATATTAAAGTGATCAATGTTTATCCTGAAGGTATAAAAACAAATCTTTTTGATGGAAAAAAACCAGATAATTATGATAAATATATGGATCCTTCGGAAGTATCTAAAAAGATAATTGATTTTCTTCTAAAAGAAAAAGGCGAGGAAATTATTATAAGAAGAGATTAATTTTTTTATAATGGCACTATTTACAGGAAAAGGAGATGATGGAACAACAAAGACTTTTGGATGCGATCAGCGTATTTCAAAAAGTTCAGCTATTGCCGAAGCTTTAGGATCTCTTGATGAAACTAATTCTTTTTTGGGTTTAGTAAAGGTTGAATCAGAAATTTTGAAATTTAAATTTCAGGATAAAGATTTTTCAGAAATAATTCACACCGTTCAAGAAAATCTTTTTATAGTTCAGGCGGAACTTGCAGGAGCAGATAAGAGCATTGCTTTAGAAAAAGTGAAAGAGGCTGAAGAAATTATAAATGCAATTGAAAAAGAATTGCCACCGATCAAAACTTTTTTTATTTCAGGCGGAAGCAAGTTGGCTGCACTTTTCGATATTTCAAGAACCTTAGCAAGACGTGCAGAAAGAAGGGTGGTTGGAGTGAATGAAGAAAACATTCAAAAAATTTCTTCAAAAACACTTGCATATTTGAATAGGCTTTCGTCACTTTTATATGCTTTTGCTAGACTTTCTAACCATTTGTCTGGTATTAGAGAAGTTTCTCCAGAGTATAAATAGGGAATTCAAACGGATTTGAATTATGTACAAACTCAAGTGTTTACTTATGTGTTCGTTTTGATAAAATTGTTGTGTGGCTATTGCAATTTGTAAAAAATGCAAAAAAAAATTCTATGTAAAACCTTCGTGGTTGAAGAAAGGAGCTGGTATTTACTGTTCTAGAAAATGCAGTGATTTAGGTAGAAGAAAAGGTAAATTTGCTAAATGTGATGTTTGTAAAAAAAAGATTTATAAGTCTCTTAAAGATCTAAAAAGATCAATCAATAAAAAATATTTTTGTAGTAGAGAATGCCATTTGAAATTACTAAGTTCGATACAGTTTGGAAAAAAACACGTCAATTGGAAATGTGGAGAGTTTACATACAAAAATATATTAAAAAAATCGAATGTGGATAGAGTTTGTGTTTTGTGTGCAAAAGATGATGAAAGAATTTTGCTGGTTCATCATATTGATAAAAATAGAAAAAATAACAAGATTAGTAATCTTTCGTGGCTTTGTTACAATTGCCATTTTCTTGTACATCATTATGTAAATATTGATAAAGAATTTAAGGATCTTGTTAAAAAACTTTATGTTAATAAAAAAGTGTAAAAATTGTTCGAATGATTTTTTTGTTAAACCGTATTCTTTAAAGAAAGGATGGGGTATATTTTGTTCGAGAACTTGTCATTATATTCATTCTAGATCTGGAAAAAATAAAGAATGTTTTATTTGCCAAAAAAAT
>JBAYHV010000029.1:0-7800 GCA_041665985.1 Minisyncoccota bacterium | reverse complement strand
TAGTAATTTTTCATTTGGTTCAATTAAACTGGATTCCCGCCTGCGCGGGAATGACAGAAAATATATTCATAAATTCATTATTTTCTAGTCAACTGGATTCCCGTTTCCACGGGAATGACAATAAAAAACAATTTTTAGTTAAAATGAAGTTGTTGAAGTAGAAGTTTTAGGAGTTGATGTTCCTACGCTCGGTAGAATAATTGATCCTAACTGATGTTTCAAATTATATCCCCATAAGATTAGATCTTTTTTGTTTGTGAATATCAGGTAGGAATCATCAGAAGAAAGCTTGAGGTTGATAGCATCAAAGTTTTTTCCGTATCCTTTAGTGAAAAGAATTGACAGTGTGCTAACTCCTGTGGAAGTATTTATTTTCCATAGGTCATCAGTAAATGAAACAAGTCCTTGGTACCAACTATCTGGGTACGTTCCAAGAGGAACTGTTCTTGGGACAGCACAATAAACTACTGATTTTTCTGTATGTGACCAGACACATTTTTCTGGTAAAGTTCTTAATGATAAATTAATTGAATTTTTATTGCTAAGGTTTATGGCATCAAGTTTTAGTGTTGTTCCGTCTACAGTGGTTCCAACCAAAGATGTACTTAAGTCTGGAGAAACAAGAGTAGTTAGCCCATTTCCTGATGCAATTTTTGTTAATGCTCCTGTTACTGTATTTATTAGGAATGAAATTCCATTTGCAATTCCTGAAGGTTTTGTTGTGATCACGGCTTGTTTTTCATTTGGCCAGTCTAAAAGCCATCTCTCTAAAGGAGAAGAATATAATTTAACAGGTTTTGCCCCATCTATATTTGATAATATAAAAATACCTTTATCATCTATGTTGAATAAATACAAAAGCCTTTGAGAGCTTGGTGCTAGAGCGATTTCATTTAGACCACTCGGAAGATTTGATATTTTTGTAATATATGGAGTACCAGTATAAGTTGGAAATGTTGTAGGTGTAGTAGATGTTGAAATTGTAGATGTAGAGGTGGATGTTGCAACTGTAGAACTTGCTACTTTTGATAGATAAGCTGTTTCAGTAATTATCGTATCTGAACTATCATCTAATGATCTAAATATTGCTACATTAGGATTTGAAGATAAATAAGATTCATAGATTTTTGGAAGTGTAGTGTTTGAAATTTTTGTAACTGATAAACTGTCTTTGTTCGTGTCGAAAATATGTCCAGTTGATCTGTCTACAAACCTAATTGTTTGATCAATAATAGTTTTTTTGACCATATCTTGAATAACACTGCTTGTGCTATTAAATATACCAGCACCTGCTACGGGAGCTGTTGAGATCTGTCTTAGTGTTGGAACGACAGCTTGTGAAGTTGTGGCCTCGTTTGTTTGTGTCGATATTTGAGGAGTTGTTTGTTCAGAAATATTTTGAAGAGGAGAAGTTTTTCCAAAAGGTAAAAAATCTCTGATCGAATTTGAGAGACTTCCCTTCAAGTCGTACTGCCCCGTACTATTTTTTTTGTAAAGAAAAAAGAAAAAAACTAATATTGAAATTAGAAATATTAAAATGATAGAAAAAATAATATAAGCTGATTTTCTAGGCATGAATATATTTTAACACAAAAAAATTTTAATTTTTTATTCTCCTCTTCTAAGAGGTCCCCAATAACCAGTAGTCGCACCTCCAGCAATAGATTTTTGTTTTTCTACTTGATTTTTTAGAATAGTTACTGCGGCTTGAGTATTGTAAGTTGGACTACTTAAAACATCTTGTGCTGTTACTTTATATTTTTTAGCTACGGCAATTACCACTGGATCTTCTACACTCAGTGAAAATAACCCCACTGAATACACAGGTTTACCTGTAGTTTTATCATAGTAATCAACATGAGAATTGTTAGTATTGTCATTCGGATTAAAGCCGGATTCACTTTTAGCTATACTTGCTAGTAAACTAGCGTAACCTGCAGCTGTTACAGTTCCTCCTGGAAAATATTTAGCTTTATCTGCATCCGATAAAGGAAGAGATGTTATACCCGATTGATTTACCCAACTTATTACTTCTTCGTTTGTGATACCACTTTTTGTAGGAAAAGTTGTTCCAGCAACAGAAGATTTTGCAATTGAACCATTCCCTGTTGCACCTCCTTTATTAAAAGTTCCATTTGTAATACTGGAATTTATTGTCTGTTGTCTGTTGTAGTTCGTAGTGGCTTTATCTACAGCGGCTTGTTGTTCGGCTGTAAGTTTATTTTGCTCATTGGGGCCAAGGGCATCATTTTCAGCCAAAGCTCTCTGTGCGTCATCGTAGTTTTTTTGATCAGTGGCTGTCCAATCGCTCCACGCATTAGCTGAACTAGCGCTTCCTGCTCCTGCTGTGGGCGTTATTGTGGCACTACTTGAATCAAGTTTCTTCCCTTTAACTTCAGTTTCTTTTATTTGCAAATTAGTTTCAAGTAATGCTGGATTGATCGTTTGTAAAATTAAATATGAACCTAAGGCTAAAAGAAGGCCCAAAATAGCATTTTGAATTTTTTGCTTCCCTTCTTCTTTACCTCCAATAGCATCTGTTGTGACATATTCTACTCCTCCCCAAATAACCATAAGAACAGCAAGTGCTGTGGCAACTCCGACAAGCAACATATACATTTGACTAAAATAATCTCCCAAATTACCTGTGGTGCCAATTACCACCTCTGATGGTGTTTTTATTTCCGCAAGAGGTACATAATTTGCTACGGCTGCATGAACTGAAAGAACAAGAACAAAAAAAGAAAATATTAGTGAAAAAATAAAAGAGATTGATTTTCTAGGCATGAGTATATTTTACTTCATTATTCGAAATATTTATAATTTTTTCTCAATTGTTTCAATTGTTAGAATGAGACTGAGCCTCCTTGATTGTTTGAACTTGCTCCGAAACTAATATTTAAAGACTGACTTGCTTCTACAAGAAAATTTGAAACACTTTGAACATCAATTCCAACTGTAGTTTTTCCTGCTTTATCAGAGGTTGCTTTAAAAACCATTGAAGGTTGGTTTGTTCCTGTGATATCTGCACCGTTCATGCTCCATGTGTATTTGGAATCTGCATCATTTTTCAATTTAAATCCAAAATAATAGGGATAAGAGGTTAAAGTTATTTCACTGTTAGTTAAAAAGAAAGAGATAGGTAAAGCTTTGTTAGTTAAAACACCATAAAGTGGACTGTCTTCATAAACCAAAACATTCGGTTGAAATGGAGCTAAGTCTACAAAAGCATTTGATTGAGCAGATGTATCACTTGTGACAAGTGCTGTTATTGTATGTGAATCGTGGAGAATTGATCCTTCAAAGAGAATAAAATTTTTTCCATATCCAGAATATTCTGGAACAGTCGTAATATTATCCAGCCAATTATATGTAAGACCTCCTGGTTCAATTCCTATTGTTCCGTTTGCTTTAAAATTTGGAAAAGCTACAACAACAACTTTTGTTTGTGGTGTAAAAAGAGCCTTCCCTTTGTAAAATGGAGGAGTATAAGTTTTTGCTTCCCAAACTAAGTCTACTTTTTCTGGAGCAATTGTTACTGATTTATCAATTTGTGGGCCATTCATCGGAATAATAGATACATCAATTTTTTTTGCACTTCCTGCAATTCCGGCGATTGTATTTATTTCAATTAAACCTCTCCCTTTCTGAAAAACAACCCCATCTATTTTCCATGTGATATCTGCTTTTGTTAGATCTGTTCCGTATGCTTCAAGGGAAATTTTTATGCTGTCTCCTGGATTCGGTACACCAGGTTCAACGTTTATATCAATTTGTTCTTGGATTTCACTGATCTGGGCAGGAATAGAAAGAGTTGAAGTATTTTGAGCAATAGCTTTTGTACAAATAAATATTGAAAGAAGAGATAAAGATATTAAAAAAATTTTCTTGTTCACGGATATATTATAACAGAGAAGTTTCTAGTTTCTAGGTGTTAGTTGTTAGTAAGAGAAAAAACAACTTTGTCATCCTCATCCGCTTAGGCGGACGAGGATGACAAAAAAAGTTTAATACCCTTTGTTAATTATGCTTCTGGTGTAGGAAACCTAGCGTTTGTTCCAATTTGTGGCAATTGTGCAGGAGTCTCTTTTTTAGGAGGAATAATAGGATTTGGTTTATCTATTGTTTCGTTTTTAGGTAATTGTTTAGGAGTTTCTTTTGTTTTTTCTTGAGTTCCTTCTCCTGAAGATTTTTTTTGAGCTAGTGATTGACGCTGAGATTGAAGAATTTGTTGGCGTATTTGTTTTCCTTTTTCTGTTGAATCCATTAATGCTCCAATTCTTTTATTTTTGGCCATTAAAACTCCAATTTTTTTCCCTGCTTGAAGTTTCTGTTGAACACTAGTTAAATGAAGTTTGTCTTCTAACCTTACCATTATACATACCGCAACAACGTCCAATATCCATAGTGGAAATTCTTGAATACCTGGAATAAATTCTAATAATGCAAAACCGGCAAATACAAAAGCTCTAGTGCCAGTAAAACTTACTCGGTGTCGAGTAAACCATAACCAGAGCATCCCAAAAACAAAAAAATCAATTCCAACATTTATTACCCAACCAACAAAAGGAATTAGACCAATTAATCCTCCTAAAATATCTGCACCAACAGCAAAGCCAACCATTAATCCAATCGTTCCGTTTGAAAGTCTAGGTTCTTTTTTTTGTTTCTCTGGAGGCATTTGAAAATAAAATAAAAATTTAGAATGTAAAAGTCAAAAGTGTAATTAAAAATTCAAAACACTCTTTTTGTTCTTTCTAAACTTTTTAATTTTGAATTGTAATTTTGCATTTTGATTTTTGACCTTTGAATTACTTTAGAGTCTATTTTCTGCTTCTTTTTTTGCTTCACGACTAGCGAGAACCTGAGAAGGATCGGAGGTAATGATTTGGTCTTCTGTATATGAAGCAATAACTTTAATTGCTACGTGCTTAAGACCAGCAAAGAAAATTCCCTCCCCTACATCTGATTCAAGTAGTAAATATTTTTCTTCGTCTGTTAAGTTAAACGTGTGTTGAACACTGTCAATCGAAGACGGAGATTGTTTTAGAAGCACTTGAATTGATGAGTTTGTAATAATAGGCAAACCGTACGGAGATTTAAGAAAGTCTTCTACGTCCTGAGTAATGGTACAAAGACCTAAATAATATTTTCTACATCTTTTTGCCAATCCTAAGAGGAAAGAAGCTGTATCTTCAGATTTCATCATCCACCAAGCTTCATCAATAACCAAAATTCTTTTCTTTAATTTTTGTCTAATAGCATTCCATATATAGTGTGTAACGATATACATCGCAACGGGTTTCAATTCATCTTCCATATCTCGAAGTGAAAATACAATAAATTTTTTGTTGATATCTACGTTTGAAGGTCTGTTGATAAAACCTGACCAAGTTCCCTTTGTATATTTTTCTAATCTTTGTACAAGTGAGGCTCCTCCTTCCATTCCAGCCAAAACTAATTCAAAGTCTGAAAGTAGTGGTGGTTCAACCGCTGTGAAATCTGATTCAGGAGTAATATCCTTTAAGGCATATGTTTGCCCAATCGCTTGGTCAATAACTGAGTCTTCCTCTGGAGTAAGTCCTCCAAGCATGATTCTAAAAAGACCTACAAGGTTGATGATGTTTGCTCGAAGAACATCAGCCGCAGATTCATCTTCTTTTGGAACCGGTAAATCAAAAGGATTAATATGGTGTTCAGAGTTCAAAGAAATATTAAAGTATCTTCCCCCTGTTGCTTCAGAAAGATATTCATATTCTTTTTCGGGGTCGATCACAATTACATCAATATCAAACATTAATGATCGAAGAATTTCTAATTTTGTAAAATAACTTTTTCCACTACCTGCTTTGGCAAAAGTTACTGAGTTGTAGTTTTCCAAAGAAAATCTATCAAATAAAATAAGACTGGAATTGTGTCTGTTGATTCCGTAAAGAATTCCCTTGTCTGAGGTAAGGTCAAAAGAAATAAATGGAAAAACACTTGAAAGAGGTGAAGAGTTTAGTTTTGAGTTTACATTTAATTCGTCTGTTCCAAATGGAAGTACGCTTCTGAAACCTTGTTCCTGCTGGAATAGAGCAGGTTTTACATAAACAAGTTTTGATTCAAGAATTGATTTTATTTCAGATTCAATTTTATCAAGTTCATCGTTTGTGCTTCCGTAAATTGTAAAATAAAGTCCAACATCAAATATTTTTTCTTGAGCTTGTTGAAGTTGATCTCGAAGTTGTTCCAGATCTTGATAAGCCGTATCAAGCACTGGGTCACGAACCAAACCTTTCTCTTCTCTCATGTGGATCTGACTTTGTACCTCAGCTACTTTTTTTTGGAAGGTTCTCAAAATTTGAGCTGTATCAATTGGGTGAATATAGATAGAAATATCAAAAATTTTGTCCAAGTTTATAATTGGTGCAAACCAACTTTCTGTTAAAAATCTTGGGTAAGAGATAACAAAAAAAGTTCGGGCAATTTTGTCTCCAAGACTAATGTCTCGAGGTGTTACTTTTATTGCAGAAGGTGCAATAACATCTTTAAGTTCAAGAACTGCCGAGCTATAAATTTCTTCAGGTAAAATAGCGGTTACAACAGGTGTTCCGTTTTTTTGTTTTTTTCCTAATAGGTTGTCTAAAAATGACATAGTTTTATTATTTGGTTACCTCATTAATATTAATTGGTTTTTCTGTTTCTCCTGGATTGAATAATTTGTAATACAATTCAATTACTTCTTCTGTGCCTAGTGGAATTGATCTAACTCCCATTCGAGTTAATCCTTGGATGACAACCTGCATTCTTTCTTCAAGCTGGGTTCTGTTTTCTTCAAAATTATCCTTATCTTGAGTATTTTTGCTCTGTTTTTTACCTGAAAAATAACCGGCGACAACTCCTGCCTTTCCTTGGACCATAGAAGGTTCATAAGAAACGACCACAAAAAAACTCTTATTCATTATATTTACTTGATCGGTAAAAGTTTTTATGAAATTTATATATTCTCTGGTTTGAATTCGTAGTAGATCATTTCTTTGGTCTTTTAAAACACTTTCAAGTAGTGTTATGTATGGTCTTATATCCAATCTTCGAGACTCCATAAAAATTTGAATTGAAAAATTAATAGAGTTCAAAAAATTTTGGAACTGCATAATTATAGCTTCTTGTTCGTCTGCTCCTTTAAGGGCAAAGTTAACAGATGAAGTCATGATCACAGACCTAAGACTACCGTCTTTCATAACAACGACGCCTTCTCTTATTTCTTTTATTGGAACAAAGTCTTGTGAGTTTACTGCCATTTTATTTTTTTAATATCATCTTGAAGTCCCTGAAAACTATTTATTTCTTCTTTAGCCTCTTTTTTTGGTTCTCTGTTTATTATTCCCTGCTTACTGATTGTATCATTTATATCAAGACTCCATGTAAGTTCTCTTAATTTTGATTCCGAAAGTTTTGGGATAAGATCCTTGTTTATCGGTGCTATTATTTTTTTTGTAGCTTCTTGTTTTGTTTTTTGCCAAAGATAAAGTTTTTTACTAAGAAAAAATTTTGCTGCTGACTCAACCATAAATATGAAAGGTCTGTTATTTACTTTATAAAATGCTAAGGCCAAAGAAAATCCTCCTACAGGAAGGATAATAAAAAATGAAATATATATAGGAAAAAAACGATAAGCCAAAAAACACATCGCTCCCCCGCCGGCAACATAAGCGAATTGTTTGAAGGTTAGAGGGCCGAAAATTTTATCTTCTATTTCAATAAATTGAGGAACCTGGTATTGCATAGGATAATTATAACAGAAATTTTTTTACTTGT
>JBAYHV010000028.1:0-9657 GCA_041665985.1 Minisyncoccota bacterium | reverse complement strand
ATGAGAGATGTCGCGAAAGACGAGCGAAGCGAAGTAATTCACGACATCCGAATGCAGGCGGAACAAAGGGTAAATACCCCGCCCCTCGGGGCGGTTTAAGTACGAGAGACCTAAATTTCTTACGAGCTCTGCTCGTGTAGAAATTGGAAATACTCTTGTGGTAAAAGCGAGTTCGGTATTTAATACCTCTGTCTGCTTGCTGCGAGGGACTTTATTACCAATATTTAATTACTTTATTTGAGCTTATCTATCTAAAAAATATACCGCTGAAGGCAATTAATATATAAAATAGCACCATCAAAGCAATTACCATTCCTACAGAAATTTCCTTCTACTTCTTTAAATCAACTCTTTGCTGAATTTTAGGAATTAAATATTCAAGAATTTCAATTCTCTGTTTTTGAGAAAAAGCAAAACTATTTCTCAATTTTTTTATACCTTCTTCATATTTAAGTTTTTTTAAGATTTTTTCTACACGATCTTCAAGATCGGTAATTTTTTTATTCTCTGCATCATAAGGATTATCAATAATTTTATTTTTTGAAATTTTCATATTTTTTAAGCATATTTTCTTTCCAAAAAAATCACCTTATCTTCCAAAACTTCAATTCTTCTAACGTGGGAAAATTCGATGCGATCTAGACGATCGTCCATTTTATCAAATCTTTTATCTACTCCCTCAAACCTTTCATCAACTTTGTTAAATCCTTCATCAACCATTTCAAATCTCTCATCCATTTTTTTCTCTATATGAGAAAAACCATTTTGGACCATTACAGCAAGTTGGTCTATTGTAATTTCTTTTTTACTTTTTGAAGACTCTTTTTTCATAAAATTTTATTTCCGATCTAATAATACAATTATTATACTCCTATTTTTGAAACAAAAAAAACCGATAAATATCGGCTTTTAGAATCTTTATTTTAGATGAAATTTGAGGATCCCTAGAGGACTAAAATTTTTAGCGAAGTTCTAGATAATTATACAGATTAAACCTCATCAATAGCATTTCTGTATTTGTCCGCGTCCATTCTGTGGCTGTCCGTGTTTAACTACCAAGCGAAGTGAGCAAAAGCCTTGTTAGCCTCAGCCATCTTGTGAGTATTTTCTCTTTTCTTAACAGCTTCTCCTTCATTCTTGTGAGCTGAGATAATTTCTTCAGCAAGTTTGATGTGCATTGGCTTTCCTTTCTTGTTTCTAGCAGCTTCGATGATCCATTTCATTGAAAGAAAATCTCTTCTTTGTGTTCTGATCTCTCTTGGAACTTGGTAGTTAGCACCTCCGACTCTTCTTGAACGAACTTCCATAAGAGGTCCTGTGTTTTTCAAAGCACTTTCAAAAATTTCCATTGGATTTTCAACTTTCAAGTCTTCTTTGATCTTTTCTAGTGCTCCATAAACAATTTTACGAGCAGCGTTTTTCTTTCCGCTTCCCATAACGTAATTGATGAATTTAGAAATCTTTTCAGAGTTGAACTGAATGTCTTCCTTTACAATGTTTCTGTTTTTTACTGGTCTTCGCATATTTGTTTTATTTAAGCCTTCTTAGGTTTTTTAGTTCCGTACATTGATCTTTCTTTTCTTCTCTTTTCTACTCCAGCTGAGTCGAGAACTCCTCGAACAATTGTGTATCTAAGTCCTACGTCTCTAACCTTTCCTCCTCTAAGCACTACCACTGAGTGCTCTTGTAGATTGTGTCCTTCACCTGGGATATAAGCTGTAACTTCCAGCCCATTTGTAAGACGCACTCTCGCAATTTTTCGGATAGCTGAGTTAGGTTTCTTTGGTGTCTTTGTTGTTACTTTTGTGCAAACTCCTCTTTTGAATGGAGAACAGTAAAGAGTCGGTTTGTTTTTTAATGCGTTAAATCCACGTCTAAGAGCTCCGGCCTTAAGTTTTTTTGCCTTTAGCGCTCTTGGTTTTCTGATTAGTTGATTTATTGTGGACATTTTTATACTTAAATGAAAAAGCCCCGTAAGAAGCTTTCGAATACTTTAATATGAACTGCCAATAAATGCAATAGCCTAGCACCTTCTTTTTTTGAAATTCAAAAAAAGAAGGTGCTAGGCAAGTTCTAAGTCCATAAGGTTTAAGGTTTATAAAGTCAAAAAAAAATAGCGAGGAAGTAAACTTCTCGCTAAACAAAAAGATGTGGTCGAATCAGATCCGGCGTGCTCGGAGGAACGGACTGCAGTTGAGCTGTTTTTTTGTGCTCGTTCGCCGACGAATCTGGCGAGCTTGAAATTGATCACAACGTGATCTGTCATCAGACCACCCGATTTGCTGCGTTTTTCGATGGGACATAATTCATAAATAAGTGTATTCCCAATATACAAAATTACAAGACTGATCCTGTGAACAAATGAAACAAAAAAGAAACAACAGGTTGAATAAAAGTTGCCAAAAATACTACAAAGAATATGAGAATAATAAATGAATAGGCTTCAATTTTATGAATAAAGTTTCTAAATTGCAGAGGAAAAAGTGAGCCCAAGATCCTAGAACCATCAAGCGGAGGAATAGGAACAAGGTTAAATATTGCTAAATAAATGTTTACTAGCACTATATAAGAAGCCAAAGCTTCAGTTGAAATACTAAAAGAAGTTATTCCTAATGTTCTTATATATAGTGAAAAAACTAAAGCTAAAAAAATATTTGATGCTGGACCTGCAGCTGCAACTATTGCTTCTCCCCATTTTCCTCCTCTTAGATTGTATGGATTATATGGAACTGGTTTTGCCCAGCCAAAAATTACCCCACCAAGCATATAAGAAATTACAGGAAAAATTATCGAACCGAAAAGATCAATGTGTTTTACTGGATTAAGAGAAAGCCTGCCCTGAAGCTTTGCAGTCGGGTCACCCAAAAAATAAGCAACGTACCCGTGAGATATCTCATGAAGGATCACTGAGATCACTAAAACGACAATTGCGAATATAAAGTTGATTTGCATTAAGGCATATGATAACATCTGTAAATTACGTAGCAAAGCTATTGTAAGAAAAAAACATATGAAAATCTGCCCAATCACAAAGAAAACTTCAAAAATGCAAGGAAAGTACTCAAACCGTACTCGTGCTACTCAGTTCAACCCTTGCGGAAAGAAGCGCGTTCAAGTAAACCTTCAAAAAAAGAAGATCTTTATTCCTGAACTTCAAAGAACAATCTCTCTTGTACTTTCAACAAGAGCTATCAAGACCATCCAGAAAAACGGAGCTTTCAAAACTCTAAAGAAAGCAAAGATAATTTAAATTTTGACTTTATTTTCTTAGGAGCAAAGCGACTTAGAAAATAAGAAACGCCCTTGTGGTAAAAAACAAAAACCCCGTTCGCCTTGGTGAACGGGGTTTTTGTTTTAATTGACTTTAAAATCAATAAAGGTAATGTTTTACTAACGGCTCTTTCAACAACAAACTGAGCCGAAAACCAAATAAATTATGGCTACATTATTCATTGGTGAAAGTCACCTGATTCAAGCAGGAAGAATCAAACCTCCTCAATGCGTCAGGGCTCAGGAACTGAGCATTGGGCTGTTACAAGAAATGATCGAACGAAACGATCTCTTCGATCGAATCGTGACATTCATTTCGAGTGACTTCAAAAAGAAAAATCCTTGGGTGAACACTCTCTTGAGTCTTGGTTGTCAAAATCAAGAATCAGGGCGTGGAGCAGGATTCAAACTTGGGGTCGGCGACCTGATGATCGACATAAGCTCAAGCGCCAAAACTCCTAGCGGTTTTGAGGCTTTCAGCCTGGCTTCTGCCGAAGAGATCTCGATCACCATCAAAATCAATCCCTAGTTTCCGACCAACGGTCAAACACTCTTCTCAAAGAGTGTATTTTTTTATTAGGCGAGAAAGATGTAAATACTTAAATTTTCATAATAATTTTGATTAAAACTTTACTCATCAAATTTGATATAATTAACTCGTTACAAGATAAAAAATAAAGTATGTCATTCACAGAACAAAAATTTAATATTCCATCAATTGAAGGAATTTCTCAAAAAACAATTGACGAGCACTTAAAGCTTTACAGCGGTTATGTAAAAAATTCAAATTTAATTTTAGAAATGATCGAAGAATATTCAAAGGAGTTAGATAAAAACTCATATGCAATTTCTGAAATTCAAAGACGTTTCGCTTTTGAATTTAATGGTATGAGAAACCATGAATATTATTTTGAACAGCTTGAAGGCGGACACGTTTCTCAAGATATGAATAGCGCACTAACAAAACAGATTGAAAAAGATTTTGGTTCAACAGAAATCTGGTTTGAAAAATTTAAAGCACTTTGTCTAACACGAGGGATCGGCTGGGCAATTCTTTATTATGATAAAAAATCTGACAGACTATTAAACGCTTGGGTAGACGAACAACACCTTGGACAGCTGAACGGACTACATTTTATTTACGGAATTGATATGTGGGAACATTCTTTCATGCTCGACTATGTTCCAGGAGATAAAAAGAAATATATCGAAGCCTACACAATAGCAACAAATCAATCTGTGGCAGAAAAAAGATTCGACGAAGCAAAGAAATAAATTTTAACCATTTAGGGCGGTCTAAAAGGTTTTAGACCGCCCTAAACCAAATTGAGGTAGTAAAATCAACGTAAAATACAGATCTAGAATTAGTTTTGATAGAAAGAATGATTTTCATATTTTTTACAAAAAAAATCCGCAGTATAAAACTGCGGTTGTTCAATAAAATCGCTTAAGAGATTTGTTCTGAGAACGTCGTTCTGTTCGGTTTTTTTGGGACCGAACCAAAGATCCTCTGATCTTACGATCCATCGATCCTTTTCCTCCGCAGGCTTTCCAGACGTTGAACGGCGCAATGCGAAGTTCAGTATCTCCATTGACACCAAAAACGCAAAAAGCAACACGAAGTTCAGGATGAATTCTCGGACTAGACCGTTGCTCTGGAGAGAGAAAAGGTTTCCCTTCTACAGAACGAACCATCACAAAGTCCTCGATAGTAAAAGGAATTGGAGACCCTCCCTTTGTTGGTAAAATTTCACCGTATTGCTCGTTTCTGTTGTAGAAACGTACTCGTCCAACCGCAGGACTTTCTGGGCTCATATAAATAAGAGTTGACTAGATCTTTGGACTGCTTAGGAAAGCAATCTATGACAAAGACCTTGTTAGTTTCAATGATACTTCTTACCAAAAATATTTCAAGCACTTAAAGATTTAGCTTTTTTCTTTAAAACAAAATATAAAAATAGCTCTATAAAATATATCGAAAGACACAAGAAAATTGAAAAATTTGTTAGATAAATAAAACTTCCAGGAATTTTATTTATGCTCTCTGCTACAAACACGACCCAAGCAAGAGCAAACTGCAAACTCAAAATTAATGGATAAAGTAGATATCCCAAAAATCCAAAAGCTCCTAAAATAATTCCTCCAATAGTAATAAATGGCACAACTGGCAAAACCAAAATATTTGTAACAGGAGCAAAGACAGAAAAATTTCCCATCTGATAAAGAATATACGGGGTCACTAAAATTTCTGCAGAAATTGTTTGTGCCAAGATTTCTCGTACGCCAAACCTTTCTGTCACTTTAATTAATTTTTCTTCAACTACCGGTGAAACATTTATGATCGCAAAAGTAGCAAGAAAAGTTAAAGCAAAAGATGGATCAAAAACTAATATATAAGGATTCCACAGAACCATTAAAGTAGCGCCGAGAAGCAATGCTCTATTTTGTCGAATTTTTCTTCCAAAGATTTTTCCTGAAAGTCCTATTACTGCAGCAATAGCCGCTCGAACAACAGAAGCTGAAAGACCTGCCATTAAAATAAAAATTATTAAAAGAAAAAATATAATAAAAATTCTTCTTCTAATATGAACTCTAGAAAAAAGTAGTGACGCAAAAGAAACAATGAGTGCGATATTATAACCAGAGAGAACTACGATATGTACAATTCCAGAATGCAAAAAAGAATCTTGCAAACTTTTTGTAAGATTCCCTTTTCCTGCAATTACCATACCTGAAAGAAGCGAGGAATACGGTTCCGAAAAAAACTTTACAATATTTTCTTCAAAATAATCTTTGACATAAAAAACTTTTTGTAAAAAAATATTTCCAACAAATCCTCCATTGGAAATTATTTGAGGATAATAAATTTCATAAAGCACCCCGTCTTTTTTTTCATATGAAGAATAATCAAAAGACTCATCAAAGTTTTTAATTGGTTTTAAACTCCCTCGAATTTCTAAACTTTCTCCATAAGAATATTCGAAATCTGCTGGCAGTATAAGCAAAATATTTGAACCATAATTTATTTTTTCTGCTCCTGAATCTGAGACAAGAAAATTTGTTTTGAATATGGATCTTTTATTATCACCAGTAGAACTTAATTCTCGTTTCTGATAACCATTAAGAATTATTTTCTTACCACTAAATCTATTTAATTCTGACCTTGAAAATTCATTTTCTTTTTCGTAGAATCTTGCTCCTCCTATAAAAATTCCAAAAAATAAACTACCAAGCACAAACAAAAGTATTTGTTTTTCTTTAGAATTTTTGTTGAGTAAAAATCCACTAAATAAAAAAGCTATCGAGATAATTAAAAAGAACATTCCAAAATATTTTGGGATTAAATTTAAGGAAGTAATAAGTACTCCTAATAAACATCCAGAAAGAAAATAACAAACTATTTTTCCGATCATATACCCTAGAAAATTTTTATTTATTAAAAATTGTCTTTATGTCATTCCCGCGAAGGCGGAAATCCAGAATATTTTAAATTAAAACTGGATTCCTTTTTTCAAGGGAATGACAAAAAAGTTATTTACCCTTTGTAAACTCTTCCACAATTTTTTCTTCATCGATCTTAGATAAACTTTTTTTAAATCTTACATTTGATTTTCCTTTTACTCTATCCTCGCACTCCTTCCATGTTTGATGAATTTTTATTTCTCCATCAACCTTACTAATATAAGAATAAGCCTTACCAGAATTTTTTGTTTTGTTCTTTTTTATTTCAACTTTTTCTTGATCTGATTTTAGATCTAGAATTGAAATTTTATAATCTTGCAATGATCCCATAAAAAGATCTGGTGTTTCACCAGTAGCATAATCAGTTGCAATTTCATCACATCTTTCGTTACCAGCTATGCCAACATGTCCTGAGATCACATTCCAATGAACTTTAAAACCTTGTGAAACCTCATCCAACATCTGCCATAGATCTTTATTTGAAACCTCTTTTTTATCCTTTGTCATCCAATCATTTGCCTTCCATCCTTTGATCCAAGAAGTTATTCCTTTAACTACATAGCTTGAATCTGAGTAAAGAACAACAGGAGCAGTGAGTAATGAGTTTTGAGTTTTGAGAAAAGAAAATGCCTGAATTGCTCCGGTCAACTCCATTCGGTTGTTAGTTGTGTTTTCTTCTCTTCCTCCGATTTCTTTCACTTTTAATTCCTGACTCTTATCTCCTAACTCATTTTGATTTTTTTCTGGAAAAATTAAAATGGCTGACCATCCGCCCGGGCCAGGATTTCCCCTAGATGAACCGTCACTGAAAATAATTATTTTTTCCATAGGCAAATTATATTACATAAAAAAAAATCCGCCTAAATTACTTTGGCGGAGTCGCGACAACCGGTGGCGATTGAAAGATCGTTACTGAATCATCACTCATCTCAAAGTGATAATCTCCTTTAAAAAAAGTTTCCTCTTCCTCAGGAAGCAATTCAATAAGCCTCAAAAGCATCAGACCTCTTATAAGATTGAGCTTCATCTTGCTTGGATTAGTTCCTTCCTCGCAAAGATCCTGACTGACCTTCAAATTATCGCGTAACAACTGAAACGACTTCAGCAACCGAATCAAGACCACATCCGTTACCTTTGAGATCTTCCTCAGTTTTCTTTTCTCTTCCTCTGGGATTTCTGTGTGACTAAAAAGTAGATCATCTAAAGCACACGGAAGATCCTCGTCGAGAACAGATGGAAGTTGATCAGTAAAAGACATGTGCGAAAAAGCATCGAGATCATCTGTCATAATTTTGTTCCTCCTGAAGAAAGTATGTTCCTGGAGTGAGATATGTCAACCGGGATAGTAGATTTTGGCATCGCAATTTATTTACGAGCTGACCAAATAATGGTTTAAAGAAAATATCTTTTTATTAAAAATTATTTGTAAAATAAAAATATTGAAAAATATCTTGCGAGAAAATAATGCCAAAATTCACTACCCGGTCAAACTACGAGCTAATCTAAAATATCAATAATTCTGATTCGCGCCTTTGGATACCCGAAAAACGATTTCTCAACATTTCCCACCACTCTTAATTTTTTTCCCTGCTCTGCTTTTGCAATAAGATCTTCTGAAGTAAAAAAAGAAATTGCTTCAATTGTTTTTCCACTCTTTCCTTTCAAAGTAATTTTTATGTGTTTTTTTTCTTTGCCAAAAAAATCTACTTTTTCAAAAACTCCTCCGCTTAAAATAAATAAAGGTTTTTCATTTGCCATACCAAAAGGAGAAAGTTTTTCTATTTCATTTATTAATTTTAGATCTACTTGCTCCACATCGATATCTCTATCAACAAAAGTTACAGGAATTTCTTTTAATTCACTTGAAGATCTTTCAAAAGCTTTTTCAATTTCATCCTCAAACAAATGGACAGTTTCGTTTGAAAGAGAAAAACCTCCGGCCATATGATGACCTCCAAAATTTATAATTATTCCGGGAGCTACTTCATCCATTATTTTTTTAATACTCACTCCTTCAGGCGCTCTACATGAACCTTTTATATTTTCTGTCCCCTCTTCTTTTCCCCAAAGAAAAACTGGCTTGTTTTCTTTCTCAACAATATTTCCAGCAACAATTCCTAGGATCGAAGGTTTCCAATGCGGACTTCCGAGGGTAATAACTTTATTTGTAAAATGTGGAGAATATTTTTCTTCCATCATTTTTTTTACCTCCTTAGAAAGATGAGCGCTAATTATTTTTCTTTCATTATTTATTTTTTCAAGTTCTAGGACAACTTCTTTTGCATCATCTTCAGAGTCAGTTGTAAGAAGTTTGAAGGCATCAATAGATTTTCCCATTCTCGAGGCGGCATTTATTCGCGGAGTTATCATAAAACCAATATCATCTTCGGTCAGATTTTTAATTTCAATTTTTAAAGTTCTAAGTAATTTTTGTATTCCTGATCTTTTGCTTTTTTTCAAAACTAACATTCCATATTTTGCGATCACTCTATTTTCTCCGAGCAAAGGAACCATGTCAGAAAGAGTAGCAATTCCTACAACATCCATTATCCACTTCTCAAATCCAACTGGAATTTCAAATTCTTTCTTTGAAATAATTGCGCAAACTACTTTCCATGCCACAGCTGCTCCACAAAGCATTTTTTCCGGATACTGTACTTTATTTTTGGTCTCAAGTTTTGGATTCACAATTGCGAAAGCATCAGGTAAGACAAAGTCGGGCCTGCCCACCTTGCTCTGAGCCGATAGGCGATGAGTGGTGGGCTCATGGTGGTCAGTAATGATCAAATCTACGCCAAGAGTCTTTGCAAATTTTGCCTCCTCCACATCTCCAATTCCACAATCAACTGTAATAATTAGACTCACTCCTTGTTTCACAATTTCTTCTATTGAGCTTTTGTGCAACCCAAAGCCTTCTTCATTTCT
>JBAYHV010000027.1:0-10094 GCA_041665985.1 Minisyncoccota bacterium | reverse complement strand
GTCGCTCGTACTTAATCCGCCCCAAGGGGCGGGGTATTTACCCTTTGTTCCGACTTCGCTCGGACGTCATGAAAAGTTTCGCTTCGCTCACCTTTCGCGCCGTCTCTCACTCGTCGGAATAAAACAAAAAAAATACCCTCACTGAGAGGGTAAACATAGAGATGCTGGCAATTTGATTATTGCAAACAGGATTTGTTGAAAAATTTTCCAGAGATTGTCTTCTGGGTTATCTTCGGAATAAACTCCCGAAAACAATATCTTGTACTTATCTGATCTGTTCGTCTTATATTGACGAAGTGCAAGATAATTCTCTCTCAACTTCGGATCTGAAGAAATGTAGATGACAAAATGTTCATCCTGACATTCCTGCCTTGCAATCCATTCGTATGGTTGCAAAACATTAATGACCTTTTTCAGATCAAATACTTCGAGGATCTCTTTGAGATTTTTCTTAACCAAATTGTAGACAGGGGCATCTTCGCACCCGATCACAATAACGGCGATTCGTAGCAAATCTTCCATTTTTTCCTTTGTAGTTAAGATCCAATAGAATTTCGGAGGTATCCGATTTTCACTGCTTGGCAGTTTTTCAAGGACCTATGATTATTAGATTTAATTATACAATTTTAAAAAAGAAAAGCCCCGTTCGCTTCGCGAACGGGGCTTTTTATTTAGGATTTAGTATTTCTAATTTAGGATTTTTTACTTCAACGCAGTTACTTTAATTTCAAAGTAAGGCTGTCTGTGTCCGTTCTTCTTTAGACGATTACTCTTAGCTTTGTATTTCATTACGATAACTTTTGGGTGTCTCGCGATCTTTACAATTTCAGCAATGACCATTGCTCCAGCAATGTAAGGAGCTCCGATCGTAGTATTTGAACCATCATCAACTAGAAGTACTTTATCAAAAGTAACTTTGTCACCTTCTTTCAATTCACCTACAATTTTCTCAATTTTTACATTATCTCCCACAGCAACTTTATACTGCTTTCCGCCTGTTTCGATAATAGCAAATTCATTGATTTCTGGCTTATTTACTGCTTTTTTTGTAGTTGTCTTTGTTGATGTCTTAGGCATTTGGATATATTAACTGAAAAGGTTACTTTTGGCAAATTTCTATATTGATAGACTAATCCTCATCCGTCTCAGGCCTCTCAATTGTAAGAGGACTAATACCGGCTGATTCTCCTGTGATCTTAATAACGTCTTTATCTATCTTACCTAGCTCCTTATGGGCCTTGTTGTAATTATTCACAGTAGTAGACAAAGAAGCTCCTAGAGAGCCCATAAACTGCTCGTAGGCACTCAAATGCCGACCTAGGTCCTCCACTCTTTTTCTAATTTCTTTTGCTGATTCCTCGATTTGCAAAGCTTTCAGTCCCTGAAGAACTGTTTGCAAATATGCCAAGAAAGAAGTCGGGGAAACAATAATTACTTTGTATTTTCCAGCTGCTCTTTGAATTAAGTTTTCAGTATCCTCTTCTACAGCTCCAATTTTGTTTATTAACAGATCATAATAAATTGCCTCATGTGGAATGAACATAAAAGCGAATTCTGTAGTTCCTTCGGAAGGCTTAATATATTTTGAAGTTTCTGTAATTCTATTTTTTAGATCATTAACAAAAGTTTTCTCGTATTGTTTTTTTCTTTCTGGGTCGCGCTCTTCAACAATTCTATTGTAATTTTCGAGCGAGAATTTTGAATCAATAGGAATTACTTTATCGCGAACAAAAACCGCAGCATCAACAATTGTTCCATCTTTGAATTCATATTGCATTTGATAGCTTCCAGGAGGCATTACATTTTTTAAAAGTGTCTCCAAATAATATTCTCCAAGAATTCCTCTTTGCTTTGGGTTCTTTAAAATATCTTGAAGACTTTGCAATTGGTCAGCAAAACCAACCACCTGCTTCCCTGTTTCTTTTACTTGAGCAAGTTCACTTGTGATATCTCTGATCAGTTTTTGAGACTCGCTAAATTGGTGTCTTACTGATTCGTTCATTTCCTTAGCAGACGCGCCGAGTTTTGAATCCATGGTCCTAGAAAGCTCATTTATTTGATTTAGGAGCATGTTCATGGCTCCATTATCGGTCTTTTCCTCGCTCTTTTTGTTTGATCTGATAAGTAAAAAGACTTGAATAACCAGTACAGCCAAAGCAACTGCGATAATTAAAATTGTTTCAATATTCATGACATCATTATAGCAAAGTGGTAGAATTAGGATATGCAAAACAATATAAAAGAAAAAATAAAAGAAGCAATGAAGGCTCGTGATGAAGTAGCTCTAAATGTGTACAGAGGAATTTCATCTGCTTTTACAAATGAATTGGTCTCAAAAGGAAAAACTCCGCAAGATACTTTGTCTGACGAAGATTGTATTGCTGTCATTAGACGCCTTGGAAAACAAAGAAAAGACTCGATCGAACAATTTGAAAAAGGCGGACGACCAGAACTTGCCGAATCAGAAAAAAAAGAACTCGCTGTAATTGAAACTCTTCTTCCAAAAATGATGAGTGTTGAGGATATTAAAAAAGTTGCGGAAGCAAAAAAGGCAGAAATGAATGTAACCGATAAAGCAAAAGCTGGAATTTTAATGGGAGCTGTAATGAAAGAATTAAAAGGCCAAGCCGATGGAGGTGATGTTAAAAATGTTATTGATAGTTTATTTGAATAAAATATATGTCTGAGCAAAAAAATAACCCAGGTATTGATAATCTAGGGACATCTCCTGAAAGTTTAGATCCTTCTGCTTTGGCAGAAAAAATTCTTACTCAATTGAGTGAGGAAAATACCAAAGATACAGAAAGAGCTCGCCAACTTATAAATGAAGAAGTCATAAAACAAGGAAAAGAAGATGACTTTGAATATTACTACAAAGTTCGTTTTGATGTTATGGAAAAAATTTTATTTAAAAATAAAAACGAAAATATTTCTGAAGAAGATTTTCACATAGAAACAGAAAAACAAAGACCTCAAGGTTGGCTACGAGAACATGAAGAAAGACACGGTGATTGGAAGATCGATGAGAAATAATTATGTTATTCCATGTAAAAATAGAACCTGAATCAAAGGAGGATTCGGTCACTAAAAAAAACGAAACTTCTTATATTGTAAAAGTTCGTGATGAAGCCAAAGAAAACAAAGCAAACTATAAAATGCTTTCTCTACTTGCTAGATATTTTAAGATAGAAAAAAATAAATTAAGAATTATTACAGGACATCATTCTCCAAGCAAAATTCTTGAAATTTTGGAAAATAAAGAAAAATAATTGTTATTCCCGTGAAAACGGGAATCCAAAAATAATAATTAAAAAACCTAGATTCCCGCTTTCGCGAGAATGACAAAAAAATTATTGAGTAGGATTTTCTTCAGAGTTTTTAACAATGTAATTACGAATTTGTTCAGTCTGTTCATTGTTGATCTTGATCAATCGATGAATTTCATCCTGAATTTCCAAAAGTGCTTCTGCGTCTTTGTAGGTTTGTAATGCTTGTTTATCTGATGCTTTGGCTGCAACTTTTTGACCAACCATAATAACTGAAAGAAGAACCAACTGAAGAAATGTTTGAGCAAGCCAAGAAATTAAAGTTGATGTTCCTCCTTCTATTGCTGTCGGAAGACTTATAAGAGCTAAGGCAGCAAAAATATAAGCGCACCACATTGTACTAACAGCATTGGTTATAATTAACGCCAAACGTCCATTGATTCCTGTGTGTTCTTGATCTGTTAAATGAGGACCAACTTTTTTTCTGGCCTCGATTCTTGAATGTGGTGTGTGTTTAATTATCATATGTAAATGATACCTCTAAAAAATAAAAGCTTCAACACTTCTTTTTTTTTTAGAATTTTAAAATACCGAGTATAATGTACAAATTATGAAAATGCAGAAAGAAAAAATAATCATTTTACTAACGGTTTTAGTTGATGTGATAGGCGTAGGAATTGTTATTCCTGTATTACCTTTTTATCTACAAAGCTTTGGGGTATCGGCTTTTATAATCACTCTTCTTTTTTCAGTATTTTCACTTTGTGCTTTTTTAAGTGCTCCAATACTCGGAGCCCTTTCCGATAAAATAGGGAGACGTCCTATTTTAATTATAAGTATTGTAAGCACAGCAATTGGATGGTTTGTGTTTGCTTCTACGAATGTATTATGGATTTTATTTCTTGGAAGAATTATTGATGGACTTGCGGCAGGAAATTTTTCGATCGCACAAAGTTATTTAGCCGACATAGCAAAAGATGATAAAGAAAGAACTTCAAACCTTGGTTTAATCGGGGCTACTTTTGGAGTTGGCTTTGTTGTTGGCCCTGCAATTGGAGCCATGCTTGCAACTATTTCTCCAGCCTTCCCTTTTTGGTTTGTAGGTGCTCTTGCAACACTAAATGTTGTTGGAGCTCTTTTGTTTTTACCAGAAACACACCACAACAGAAATACAGAAGCTAAAATTTCCTTAAATCCTCTAACTCCTATTTTCAAAGCATTTAATGACGTTCCTTTGCGCGCAAGATATCTTGCATGGTTCCTTTATGGTTTAGGTATTGCAACCCAACAATCAATTTTTGCTTTATTTCTAAATTATAGATTTGGTTTTACAGCAGCAATAACAGGTTACATTATGACTTGTCTCGGACTTATTATGATAATTAATCAAGGTTTTCTGTTGAAAAATTTTTGGTTAAAATATTTTAAAGAATCTTCCTTAGAAGTTTGGCTTTTCTTATTATCTACTTTCGCATTCACAATTTTACTCGTGCCAAATTTTATTATTTTCTGCATTGGATTACTATTGATGTATCTTTCACAATCAGTACTAAGAGTTGTTGTAACTAGTAGAGTATCTGGTATTGCAGGCGGAGTAAGACGAGGTGAGGTTTTAGGAATTATGGCTTCAATACTTTCTGCAGCCATGATTATTGGACCACTAGTTGCTGGTGCACTTTTTGAAACTCATAAACTTTTACCATTTGCACTTGCATCAGTTTGTATTTTTATAGGATTTATTGTGATGAAAAAAAATAAAGTCGAACCAGTCGAAACCGTAGACGAACTTCTAATAGACACAGAAGCGTTTTAAATTATTTTAACCAAACATCGATCTCTTTTTCTGTATCTTCCACAGATTCAGATGAATGCATTATGTTGTGCAAAGCTCTGCCTTCCCTTTTGCATTTTTCCTTATCGTCTGTGCAGTAAGTTTCTCTTATTTTCATTTTAACTTCCAAAGCTCTTTCAACTGCGTTTTCTCCTTTCAAGATCATTGCGCAAATATTTTCATTTTTAATGTAGCTTCTGGCCAAATAATCTACAATTTGTTCCTCCGTTGCTCCGTAATTTCTGGTCTTAATATTATGATGTTTTTTACACTGATCCTCTGTTGCAGTCAAAAATTTCTGTTCAAGGATAACCAAGCCAGATTGTCGAATATTATCTAGTATTAGGGGCAGTAACCCTCTTGAGATACCGTCCGGCTTTATTAGCACCAAACACTTCTCTCGCATGTGTCAACATTAGCAAAACCTTCCTTTTTGGCAAGTATTAAAAAAATGTTATATTAGTTTTTTGTCTGTGTCATTAAAATTTGGATCTGGATATTTTGGAAAAACCAAACGATGACCCATTGACCAGGTTTCCCCAGCCTCTAATTTATCCCATTTCTTAGTTTGAGAATTGTAACTTAAACCAATGTGTTTTTCTTGATTCCCTTTTCCTTCAGAATAAACTAATATCCCAATAAGTTTAGTAAATTCACTTGGTATAAGATTTTGGTTATCAATTAACGACTTTACAATTTGCTCGCCTACATGATCAAGATATATTCTTCTGTTTGTAAACTTATTTTTTATTAAATAATTTTTACCTTCATAATCATAAAAGTCTTCAAAATCAAGTTCAATATAAAATAATTGTTTCTCAACAATAGCATCATCTAAATTACCTCTTCTGAGGTTAAACAATTTTGCATTTTTGAATATTGAACCAATGGTTAAATCTCTATGTTTTGATAAATCAACCTTGTAATCTTTTTCAGTAGTAGAAATAGAAGCAGGAGCAGAACTACCAAATCCAATCACCCTTTCAACTCTAATTAATTCATTCTTTTCTTTTAAATTATTTAAACTATCCAATAATACACTCTGAAGTTCTTCAGCACCTTCTTTATTTATATCCTCTTTTTGGTGCTTATATTTTGAAAATCTATAGAAACTATCCTCTTTTTTCCCATCCAAATACCCCTCCGCATTCGCTCTGTTAATTTTTGATTTTGGATCTTCGGAATCTTCGCCTGCATCCCTTATCTCATTTAGTTTATCTGCTAATTCATCTCTATATTCCTGATAAGGTTGTTTTTCCATAACGCAAATTATACTCCAAATGCAAAAAAAAATCGGAATGTACAAAAGAATACCTAAAAATAGATTGGGGAATACAGCTCAAAAACTATGACCCTACCGGGAAATTCGGTCAGGAATAATTTTAATTTGCAAATTAAAATTTTCACGACCCTGGCTCGCAAAAATTTCTACTGAAATTTTATAGCTCCGCCTTTCGATTCCTTTTGCTTAGCTAAGCAAAAGTCAAAATTGCTTCGCAACTTTTGTGACCCTACCGGGAATCGAACCCGGATTTAAGCCTTGAGAAGGCTTCGTCCTAACCGTTAGACGATAGGGCCAAAAGCTTTTAACTAAAAGCTATAAAAATATAGCATTTATTACAAAAATTTGAAATTTTAAGTTATCATTAAGCAATGATAAAAGAATTTAATGTAGGAGTAAAAGGTGTTGTTCGAGTAAAAGACAAATGCCTTATTTTGAAAAATGTTAAAGATGGAAATTCATATTGGGATATTCCAGGTGGACGAATTGATGATAATGAAACTATTGAAGAAACATTAAAAAGAGAACTCTCAGAGGAATTACCTACGCTAGGAAAATATTCTATTGGAAATATCTTAAACGCCTATCGATTGAGTCATGATTTGAAAGATAACAAGGCTCTTCTCTTAATTTTTTATAAAATAGAAGCTGAAGAATTTGAGGTGAAACTGAGTTCAGAACACACAGAATTCAAATGGGTATCAAAAAATGAACTGCCTGCTTTGTTGGCTGCAACCGAAATTCCTATTGAAAAAGGCTATTACGAAGCAATCGAGAAAGCATTAAACTAATCATATGAACAAAATATCTCTCATTTTGAAATTGGAAGCCTTAGTATTTTTTATTACCACTGTTTTGGTGTACTCGATGATAGGTACAAGCTGGTGGATGTTTTTTATACTTCTTTTGGTTCCAGATATATTTATGATCGGGTATTTAAAAAATTCAAAACTTGGAGCAACTATTTATAACATTGGACACACATACGTTGCTCCATTTTTATTACTTATTATTTTTTGGATTTTTCAAACTCGAATACTTTTGTTAATTTCTATTATTTGGATAGCTCATATTAGTATGGATAGATTTTTGGGTTACGGTCTAAAACTTGATACTGATTTCAAAGATACTCACCTAGGTCATATTGGTAAATAGTACTAATCCCCTTTCACTTGAATAATAGAATATAAAGAGTAGCATTTAACTCAGTTAAACCCTTAACAAAAGGAAATATATGCAAATTGAAAATGTGCAGGAAACAGCAGAGAATTCATGCAAAATTTTCGCTTATCGTCGAAAAGAGCTTGCCACAGAGCCTCTTTCAGATTATTTGCGAGATACCTTGCGTCAAGCTCTGGGAATGGTTATCACAATCATTGGTCAATATGGCAGTCGAGTCTCCGCAATTCATCTTGGCAAAATGGAAGTGGCGACCTATCACAATATTGATTTTCACCCTAGAGCTGCGTTGGTTCTGGGTCGTGAGACTGTCGACATCAAGCCAGTCAGTCGACCAGGAATGAGCAGGTACCAAACCTACCAGCTACCAATAAGTCCGAGCAATCAAATTATCCCGGTTCAAAACCGGATCGAATCTGAAGATTTTGTCTTCCAGATCGGTGTGAGAAAATCCCACGATAATCAGGTGACATTTGGAGTTATAGAACCCATATTTCGTCACCTTAACACCGACAAAGAAAGTGAAATCTCGGTAGAGGTCGGTAGCGAATCAGGTTCTGGTGTTTTTTCGGTAAAAGGAGGACTCATTGGCATGACCTTGGGACACATCAGTCCTGACATCATGCTTGCAACCTCCATCGACCACCTGCTTCAGTTGTCCTAAGCTTTTGTCATCCGCACGACTTCTTGTCGTGCGATTTTTTTATATTAATAATATAAAATTTTATAATAACTACTAATAAAAAATATTTTTCATACTTCTTGTACAATTTGTACAAAAAATTCATTTGTGCTTGAATTATATTTGAATTGTTATTGAACTATGAAAACTCACAGTATCAACTTAGTTATTATCGTTGAGGGTTGCGACTATCAAAAACCTTGGGAAATTAACCTTCTTACTTGGACGCACGGACATTTCTTTCAATTGGGAAGACCTGTGATCAAAAGTGTCCGATCTGGGACCAAAATGTTAGCACTCAGGGAAGCAATTACAGATATTCAAGAAAAATGGTCGTTCAAAGAAGTTCTTGAAAGTCTTTTCGAACCCGTTACAGGAAAAGATTTTGCAAAAACCATTGCAAATCTCTACTCCACTGAAAGGTTGGTGGAAATTTCCAAAGACGATATGGGTGCGAGAAATTTCATTGCACTAGTGGATGTTGCTGATCTAGAAAAGATTCGTCTCGATTTTCACTTCGGCGGATTTGACCTCGTGACACAACAAGTTCTCCTTGCTCTGTTCAAAAAACAAAAGCGAGATAATAAAAGAGATCTTGAAAAAGCTCGTCGGGATAATACGTGGGCCGGAATGAAAATTACAGGAACATTCAAGTTCTCTGATATTCCAGAGAGAGATTTTGGCCTCGCAAAAAAAGCCTTTGAGGTCTTTGGAAGAGTCATGCAGGCAAAAAAAGAAGCTTTCGAGAAATTTGAGAGAACTGTGTATTACCAAGAAACACACTGAGCGTTCGGCGCTCAGTATTTTTTTATATTTTTTTTAAAATTAAATTACCTCTCCAACCACTCTTTTTCTTGTCTCACTAAAAGTTCTGATTTTTTATTTTTTTCTTCCATTATTTGTTCTACGGTTCTTTCCATTCTCATTCCTTGTGAACCTTTTACATAAATCACATCATGTTGTCTTATTAGTTTTGTCGCCGTCTCTCCTGCTTGTTTTGCATCGGGAACAAAATAAACATTGTCTGTTGGAACTCCAGCCACTTGAGCAGCGTTCGCTAATTCTCTTGCCCTAATACCTACTCCAATAACGATGTCAGCAATACCTCCTGCAATTTCCCCTATTCTTCTATGTTCATCTGAGGAATGTTTTCCAAGTTCTAACATATCTCCAAGGATCACAATTTTTTTACCTTTTGTTTCAACATCTTTTAAAATATTTAAGCCTTCTTCTACAGCGGTCGGTGAAGAATTGTATGTATCATCAATAATTGTTGAATCATTTATTCCTTTAAGAATTTTTACTCTTCCTTGTGGCGCACTGTGATGTAAAAATGAATTTGCGACTTCAAGCAAATTTAAATTTTTGGCAGAAGCTAAAGCAAAAGAAGCTGCTACTGGATAAATTTGCTGAACCCCGAGTGAGCCTTTGATCATTACTGGAAAACTATTTCCCAAAACATCAATTTTTGCACTCACACCTTCAATGTGCCCTGCATTATCATAAATGATAGCGGGGTAGGATACTGAGATATCTGATTTATTTTTTATTCCAAAAGTAATAGTTTTTGCATTTGTTAAATGCCTCATATCTCGAACGTCATCATCATCTGCATTTAAAATTGCAAAACCATCTGGTTTCAAACCTTTAACAACTTCCCCTTTTTCTTTTACGACTTCCGCAACTGATCTATAAAATTCAACGTGTACAGGAACTGAACCAACTCTTGTCACAACAGAAATATCTGGATGGATCCATTTCATTAATTCTTTTATTTCTCCTGGTCTATCCGCTCCAATTTCAAGCACGAGATATTCCGGATACTTCCCTCTTTTTATTAAAACAAAAGCGCCT
>JBAYHV010000026.1:0-11254 GCA_041665985.1 Minisyncoccota bacterium | reverse complement strand
TTCATCGTGAGCGGGCACGGCCATGATTGCACCAGTTCCGTATGAACCAAGTACATAATCTGCGATCCAAATAGGAATTTCTTTATTATTTGCTGGATTGATTGCTTTTACTCCTTTTATTTCGATTCCTGTTTTTTCTTTTCCTTCTGCTGTTCTATCAATATCAGATCTTTTTTTTGTATCATTTATATATTTCTTTATTTCAGATTTGTTTAGGACTTCGTTTTTTGAATTTAGGATTTCTTGGATTAGCGGATGTTCAGGAGCTAATACAAGATAAGTTGCCCCAAAAATAGTATCCGGACGAGTTGTAAATATTTCAATTTTTTCCGCGTCTGTCCGTGTCTTGTCCGTGATTGTCTGTGAGAGGGCGAAGCTAATTTGCGAGCCCTCTGACTTCCCTATCCAGTTTTCTTGTTGAAGTTTGATAGCCTCAGGCCACTCTGGCAAATGTTTTAATCCGTCTAAAAGTTTTTCTGCATAGTCTGTGATCCTTAAATACCACTGTCTTAGTTCTTTTTTTTCTACTGTTGCTCCACATCGTTCGCATTTACCATCAATTACTTCTTCATTAGCCAAGCCTGTTTTGTCGACTGGGCACCAATTAATCAATCCAGTTTTTTCATAGGCAAGGCCAGCCTTAAGAAATTCCAAAAATAATTTTTGGGTCCATTTGTAATATTTTGGATCAGTGGTGTTTATTTCTCGAGACCAATCAAAACCGATTCCCCAGTTTTGCAATTGTTTTTTTGCGTTAGCGACATTTTTTTTAGTTGAAGTTTCTGGATGAACTTTATTTTTTATTGCAAAGTTTTCTGCTGGTAATCCAAAAGCATCCCATCCAATTGGATACATAACATTTTTTCCATTCATCCTGTGGTATTTAGAAACAATGTCTCCTGCAGTATATGGACGGAGATGTCCCATGTGAAGACTTGATCCTGATGGAAACGGAAATTCCACCAAGATAAATTTCTTTACCCCGAGCTTTGTTGAGGGGTTTGTTTTTGAATTATCTTTCGCCTGCCCGCCATTGGCTGAGCCTGCAGGCGATGGCAGGCGGGCGACAAAAGTTTTTTTGGACGCCCAATGACGCTGCCATTTTTTTTCTATGCTGTTCGGATTATATTTTTTCATTGTTGGCAAAATAATACCATAACTAAAGGTTTTTTTGGAAGTTTTATGGAATTATCTTTTTACTGAATTGTTTTCGTATTATTTATTTGCGGATATCTTTGAGGATCAATTGTTCTGTTAAAACAGGTTCTTCCTATTCCGTGCTTCCAGTTCTCGAGTGTACTGTCTGGATACGCTGGGTAGATCTTTCCTGTTTGGTTTTGTGTGCTTTCGGAAGAAAATACAGAGCAAAGTTCAAATGATAACGCTCCAGTTGTCTTGTATTCGTAAGGGGTTTTGGTTTCTGGATCAAGAGGAATGACACTTCCTGAAATTGGATCCTTTGTTTCGTCTAATGTTTGAGGTAACTTCCCTTTTGCTTGATAGAAATTTACTACCTGCCATTGAATTGAACTTAGATCATTTACTCTTTGGGAATCAGTATTAATTTTTCTATTTTGAGTTGGACTGCCAATATAAATAAAACCAGTAACAATTGAAATAAGAATTACAGAAGAAACTGCATAAGTGAATATTTTTACTCCTTTTTCGTTTTGTTCCCATTTACCTTTGATATCTTTAAGATAAAAAATAAAAATAGAAGCACAGACCACGATGACTGAAAGCACTTTCAAAATAAATCGCAATGTTATGTCCATACCCGAGAGAAAACTATTTAAGAGAACAATAACATCAATAGCTAGAGCTACTCCCGTGATAAAAAGCGTAAAATACAAAAGCCATTTTCGAAGATTTTTTTCTTTGTCTGTTGCTTGTGCTGAATCTTTTCTATAAATATGTGAGAGAAAAATAAAAAGCGGAAAAACGACAATTAAAAAAGAAATTGCATATCTCATTGAATAAGAATATGAATCAGTCATATATAGTGCATTATCAGGAAATACTTTGTCCAAAAGATTAAAGACAAAGGTTAAAAAACTTAATGCCGATGCATAAAGTGTTGCGATAATTCCAATTTGAATAAAAAAAGATTTTGGCGAAAGATTTTGTTTTGGTGGCATGTAGTTAGTGATTAGTTATTAATGGTTAGTAAAAAATAGATTAATCCTAGTGTTTTAATTATATATTATTTTTTTCTTCTTTTAATTTAGCTAAATATTGACCAAGTTTTTTTCCATCCTTCATTCCAGATAATTCATCAGGATAAATACCAAATTCCTGTAAAAAATATCTATATTGAGTTTCTCTATATAAACTAAAGTGGTCTGGTCCACTATATTTAATTTCTTCACCCGAAATTAAAGCTTGCTTAGCTTTTTCTTCTAAACGCCCGACTATTTCATCAAATACCTGTGAAGCAATCAATCTAATTCTCATATAATCAAAATTACTCGTTTCTAGGCCGAATCCTTTAAGATAGTCTGCTAGTCGAGCTACGTCTCTGTTTACCCTAGATTCTTTTTCAGTTTTTAGTTCCTCTATAAATTTGTTGAGATCCTTCGCTACTTCAATGTTTTTTTGGTCTGGATTATTTAAATTTTGATTTTTTTCTATCATAAAAATTAGTGTTTTAATTATATAGAAAAATTGGATAAAAAAATACCCCGTAGCCTAAGCCTTTAGGGTTGGTTTTGAGCCAATGAGTTGGATTTTGTGCGTTGAGTACTCAGTAATCCGAGGATTAAACTTTGGATCATTGATGTTGATGAAAAATCCGCAGTCCGGACAAAAGAGGGTGTCTGTTTTGCCATTTGTTTGACGAATCTCTTCCGACAAAAATGCATCCATAACTGTCCGAAAGATTTTTGTCATCACATGTTCAGGAAGACCTTCTTCAATTGCGATCGATCGCAACATCTCGAGGTGTTCTGCTTCCCGAGCTGCATCATAAAGCAACATGCCGTTTTTCAATTTCTCCGGAACGACAATGTTCATGACGATTTGAAGTCTTCTTGCAACGAGCTGAATCATCTGTTTATCGATTGCGTTAATGCTCTCTCGAGCGCCTAAAAGGACATCGTTTGGTGTGCTCATACGAAAATTAGCCTACTATTTTAATATGCAAAGTCAATTAGACTCTGAATTCCATAACATCACCATCTTTAACAATGTATTCTTTTCCTTCAGTTCGAAGTAATCCTTTTTCGCGAGCAGCTGCAAATGAACCAGAATCAATAAGATCGCTCCAGAAAATTACTTCTGCACGAATAAATTTATCTTTAAAATCGTTGTGAATTGCCGTCCCTGCCATTGGTGCGGTCCATCCTTTTTTTATTGTCCAAGCTCTTGTCTCCACAACTCCTGTTGTAAAATATGTGATAAGACCAAGAAGATCATATGCTTTTCTGATCAGGTCATTGATACCATCCGACCCTGCGGTGAAGTCGAACCCGCAAGTTCTTTTCTAAACATTTCTTTTTCTTCTCCTTCCATTTCTTTCAGTTCATTTTCAAGACCTGCGTCCACTATTACGTAGTCAGATCCAGAATTTTTTATAAATTCAATAAGCTTGGTCCATCTTTCATCTTGCGTTTCGTCCAAATTTTTTGCTCCAGCTTTTTTATTCAAAACGTACATTACTGGTTTAAGGGTCAAAAGCATAAAACCTTTTACAACCTCCAATTCTTTTTCATCTAAATTTGCAAAACTAGCAAATTTTTCATCAAGCAAAACTTTTTCGATTTTTTGAAGAATTTCTTTTTCTTGAATAGCAAGTTTGTCGCCTTTTTTTACATCTTTTTCCACATTGCCGATTCTTTTTTGGACTGTCTGAAGATCGCTTAAAATAAGTTCAAGATTTATTACTCCAATATCGTTTAGTGGATTGATGTGCCCTGCCACATGTAAAATATCTCCGTCTTCAAAAATTCTTACAACTTCCGCAATAGAATTTACTTCCTTGATATTTGAAAGAAATTTATTTCCAAGACCTTCACCCTCGCTAGCTCCTTTTACTAAGCCTGCAATATCCACGAACTCTACAATTGCAGGAACTATTTTTTGAGTTTTTGAAAATTCTGACAATTTATATAGTCTTTCGTCTGGCACAGGAACAACCCCAACAGATGGGTCAATGGTACAAAAAGGATAATTTTCGGCAGGCACGCATTTTTTTGTAAGCGCATTAAATAGCGTCGATTTTCCAACGTTCGGCAGTCCTACGATTCCTATTGATAGATTCATCCCGTCACTAGAATTTTAATTTGTTAAATTTTTCGACAATTTTTAATCAGTTTGATATTTAGTGTGCTCTTTGTAAATCTAAATTTACTCGGCTAGTATATGCTATTTTCAAGAAAAATTTAACTTTTTGATTATGTCCTAACAATTTTTGAATTATTAATGACATAATTTTGAAAAACTTTCGATAATGAATTATTGAATATAAACTCCGGACATAATCGAATTAAAATTTCAGTGCGGGATTCATGCTTGCAATATAACAAATAACTGTTAATTAAGGAATTAAATAAATTAAAGAGTTAATAACTTTTTATCCGCACACTAAACTTACCTTTGCTTTTGTCTTTCCGTAATTTAACCACGAAATGAATTAAGTATGATAAAAGTTTGTTTTACTCAAATTTATTTAATTGAAAAAGCAAGACGAAGGTAAAATTAGTGTGCGAATTAATTATTCCCGAAAGCTTTTTTTACTTCTGCTTCTCGAGATTTTATAACCTCGGTAATTGCATCCATTTGAGATTTTCCTTGTTTGGTTTTTGCCATTGCTTCTTCGGCAATTGATTTTAGAAGATCAGGATTTTTTTCTATTATATCCATTATCTTATCGCGCTGCTCTTTCGGCATATCTTTTAGTTTTGCCTCTAACATTTTTTTCATTACAAAATTTCCAAACATATTATTTATAGATTTAGGATATAAGATTTTCGATTTAGGAATCAAGTATAAATTATTTTGAATTATGTAACAACCACTTGTTATTCCCGCGTAGGTTGAAATTTGGGATGGGGCCCAAATGAAAGATCTCTTGAGGTATTTTTAGAACAAAGTGAATAAAAATATCCAAAAGGTGTACGACTTTATTTTCGGGAACAAAGTGACCTGAAAATAAGAAGTACTCTTGTGGTGCAGCGCCTGTAAGGCGGGAATCTAGAATAATGTAACAAAACTTAGAGGAAAGGTCACAGATATTTTTCTGCTAAAAATTCTGCGACCCCGACTCATCCGCTTAAGCGGACTCCGTCTTTGAATTGCTCCATGTATTCGCAATTCAACTCCCTAGAGGAGGACTTACCTCCAAGTTCACTGGATTACCGTTTTCACGGGAATGACAAGTGGAGGATTTTTTATTTATATAAATTTCTAGTATAATCCTCAGCATGACAACACAAAAATACGAAGTAAAAGATATTTCATTAGCAGTTGAAGGAAAGAAGAAGATCGAATGGGCAGAAAAAGATATGCCTGTTTTAAGAACTATTAAAAAAGATTTTAAGGAGAAAAAACCATTAAAAGGTATTACTATTTCTGCCTGTCTTCATGTGACAGCGGAAACTGCGAACCTTGCTATTACTTTAAAAGAAGGCGGAGCAAATGTTTTTTTATGCGCCTCAAATCCCCTTTCAACTCAAGATGATGTAGCTTCTTCTCTTGCTAAAGATTTTGGAATAAATGTTTTTGCGATCAAAGGAGAAGATAATTCAACATATTTTAAACATATAAATGCTGTATTAGATCAAAATCCGCAAATTGTAATGGATGACGGAGCAGACCTGGTTTCTGAACTTCACAAAAATAGACTAAATCAAATTCCAAATATTATTGGAAGTACAGAAGAAACAACTACTGGTGTGATTCGTCTTGAATCTTTAGCAAAATCAGGAAAACTTTTGTTCCCTGTAATTGCTGTGAATGAATCAAAAACAAAGCACATGTTTGATAATCGTTATGGCACAGGACAATCAACTCTTGATGGAATTATTCGCGCAACTAACAGATTGCTTGCTGGACAAGTTTTTGTGGTTGCTGGATACGGATGGTGTGGAAAAGGATTGGCTTCACGGGCTCGCGGTATGGGAGCTCACGTTATTGTGACTGAAATTGATTCTGTAAAAGCACTAGAGGCAAACATGGACGGCTTTGAAGTAATGCCAATGAGTCAAGCTGTTAAAAAATCAGATTTTATTTGTACTGTAACTGGAAACAAACATGTTCTAAGAGAAGAACATTTCAAAACAATGAAAGACGGATGTATTGTTTCAAACTCAGGACACTTTGATATTGAAATTGATCTAGTTGCTCTAAAAAAACTTTCAAAGAAAGTAACAAATGTAAGACCGGCAAACGAAGAATATGAATTAAAAGATGGTAGAAAAATTTATGTTATTGCGGAAGGACGACTTGTTAACCTTGGTTCTGCTGAGGGTCATCCATCATCTGTTATGGATATGAGTTTTGCTAACCAATGTTTTGGAGCACTGCACCTTGTAAAAAATGCTAAGACATTAAAAAATGAGGTCCACACTCTTTCTGATGAAATTGACCAAAGAATTGCAGGCTTGAAACTAAAAGCTATTGGAATAGCACTTGATAAATTGACTGCAGACCAAAAAAAATATCTTGGAAGTTGGGAAGAAGGAACGAACTAAGTAAAAAGTTTATCCGCACACTAACTTAACTTTTATATTGTTGATAGATTATTACAAAATTAAATAAGTATACTAACAAATAAAAGTTAGTGTGCGGATGAATAAAGTTCATAAAGTGAAAAGTTCCAAAAAAACTAAAAATATTAAAAAGAGCAACAAGAAAGCCTTAGTGGTTGGTTCTGTTGTCATTGATACCCTTTTTGATTTGTCTTCCAACATCAAGGATCATATAAATTTAAAAGATGGAGTTCTTGATGTGCAAAATTTGATGTTCACTGCACATAGCAAAAAAGAATATTATGGCGGAACTGCTGCTAATATTTCTTACGGCTTGGGTCTTCTTAAGCAAAAACCAATTTTAGCCTCAGTTGTGGGAAAGGATTTTGCACTAAATTATAAAAAACATTTGAAAAATGTTGGAGTGGATCTGCGTGTTCATGAGGACAAAGAGGGTTTTTCTGCAAATTTTTATGGAATGTCTGATCTTAATAAAGAACAAATAGGAATATTTTTGCCAAATGTTTATGGAGAATATGTTGAGAATATTTCCCTATCAAAAATTCTTTCGAATAAGGACTTTGCTCAAATCGGCATAGCAATTTTTTCTGCCGGTACTGCAAAAAGTATTACCTCCCACATTGTAGAATTTAAAAAGAAAGTCCGCCTGTCGTCGCCTGCAGGCTCGGCCAATGGCGGACAGGCAAAAAAAGATGCTCTGACTATTTTTGATCCAGGACAAATTTTAATGTCATCTTTTGATAAAGTGATGCTAAAAAAATGTTTAGAGAACACAGATATTTTAATTGGAAATGAAGTTGAGATCTCTCAGATAAATAAACATTTTGGATTTTCTTTTGAAGAAATTTTTAAATTAGGAGTAACTAATATTATTGAAACTCAGGGAGATAAAGGAAGTATTGTATACACAAAGGAAGGGTCCAAAAAAATTCCTGCCGTAAAAGTAAAAAAATCAATTGACCCAACTGGTGCCGGAGACGCTTTCAGATCTGGACTTATTCACGGACTGCTTTCAGGACAAAAGATCGAAGATGCTATGGAAATTGGATCAGTAATGGGAGCACTTTGCGTTCAAAGCTCAGGAGGACAAGCCTATAAAATTTCTTCAAAAAACAAAAAAAGCTAGTATTTAGGCCTTTTCTTAGGCTTTTTGTATTTGACATGATGTGTCATCCGTGTTAGCATTTATCACTGGTGCTCTTTGACGTTGCTTAAACAAACGGACAAATTTTGTCCGGCAATCGCTCTTATTGCGCCTACAGAAAATACAAAAAAAATATGATAAAGAAAGCCTCGCTCCATATGCTGTTACTCAGCATTGCAAAAATGCAATTCCACTCACATCCCAGAAAATCTGAAGAGGAAAAAACCGTTTCGTGCGTCGTCACAAGTGAAAACGACGGCTCGGTCACAAAGATCAGTACGCTTCATTTTCTGGATGAACACAAAATCCAAAATGAAGCACCTCGAGTCTTCGAAGCGATGCAAGCCGGCGTCGACTCGATCCTTCGGATGACAGCATCGCAAAATCTTCGGACATTTGCCCGGGATAAAATGATACAGATCCTCGTTATGGTTTTGACAAATCATGACCACCGGAAAAGGGTGTGTGTCGAGATCAAGGATATTGATCCTCTTCTTGCTGCGGCGATGGTTTCCTGTCTTTGTCAGGAATGCGGTGCGCAAAGGGAGCGTGCCAAGATCGAAAATCTTCTTCATCCCTTCGGGTATGAAGTTGTGGTTGGGCATAATTTTGAGGTTCTTCAGCGTGAACCAGTTTATCCAAATTTGGTTACAGGGCGCAGTGATGCATCTGTGTCACCGATTCGGTATGAGTTCGTGCCCCTCTTGGAACCAAGATCCTTGGTCATGGCCAACTAAACCTCAAAAAAAAGCAACGAATAACTACCCCCGCACAGACATCAAATGTGCGGGGTATTTTTATAATTTTAAAGAAAGTATTTTTAATAACGCAATTGCAGCTTCTATTCCTTTGTTATTTTCCCCCTCTGAACGAAGTTTGGCTTGTTCTAAATTATTTACAGTAAGAATTGCATTCGATATTGGAATATTTGTCGAAAGCATCACATCCATAATTCCGCGAGTTGATTCACCTGCAATATATACATAATGATCGGTGTCTCCTTTTATAACGCATCCAATGGCAATTATTCCATCAAATTTTTTAGCCTGTCTGCCATTGGCCGAGCCTGCAGGCGATGACAGGCGGGCTATTTTTTTACAAATAATTGGAATTTCAAATGCGCCAGGTGCAAAAAAAACTTTTATATTTTTTTCTAAAATTCCTTTGACCTTCAGTTCCTCGATTGCTCCGTCTCTCATAGGGAATGTAATATCAGAATTATATTCCGAAACCACAATTGCGATTTTTTTATTTTTTGAAACTTTATATTTTGTTTTGTTTTGCTTTCTTTGCATAGTGTTTATTTGCGCCCCAAAAAGAATTTTTTTAATTATTAATATTTGCTGTTTAATTCGTGTTTTAAAAGATATTTCCTATCTTACTTGTGTTTGGTGCTAGTGAAAATTCTAACGGGGCAAGTACTTAGCTAGTAGATCGGTTTCAATATTTACCAAGTTTCCTTTTGAAAGATCTCCTAGGGTTGTATGTTCAATTGTATAAGGAATAAGGGAAACCTCAAAGCCAGTTTTTGTTACTTTAGAAACAGTTAAAGAAACTCCATCGATTGAAATCGAGCCTTTTAATGCAACATATTTCATAAATTTAGCAGGAATGCTAATTTTTAATACCCAACCTTTTTTCTTTTCTATTGAGACCACTTTCCCCACGCAATCAATATGTCCTGAAACAAAATGCCCTGAAACCTTGTCGTTCCACTTAAGGCTTTGTTCAAAATTTACCGGGTCGCCAACTTTTAAATTTTTAGCTTTTGTATTGTCTAAGGTTTCTTTCATATAGTGAATTTGAAAGTTATCTTTTGAATGTTTCGCTACTGTCGAACAAATTCCATTTAAAGAAACGCTTTCTCCCTCCTCAAGAAAAATTCCTTTTGGTAGGTCAAAAATAATTTCTAAAGAATTTTTTGTCTTTATTATGTCTCCAACTTTTATTTTTTTAGTTATGATTCCTGTGAACATTTTTTTGACCTGTCCGCCATTGGCTAAGCCTGCAGGTGACGACAGGTGGGCACTATTCCACTAAACATTTTTTGAAATTATTTTTAATATATCAGAATATATTAATTCCTTTATTTCTTCCTGAGAGATTCCTACTGCGTCTTCTCTAATTTTCTCCTGAATCTCAACTTCAATATTTTTTCTGTAAATATCTTCACCTGTAAAATCTATTAAATGAGTCTCTAAAATATCCGGTCTACGACTTCCTATGTATATTGCTGATAAAAATTCTCTACTATCTACTTTTGTGTAACCTTTATATATACCAGGTTCGATTTTTTTTGTAATTTTTATGTTAGCTGTTGGAAAACCTATTTCTCTTCCCTGTTTATTGCCTTCAATAATTGTTCCTGAAATTTTCATTTTACTTCATTTTTAATTTATCTATATCTTTCATAATGTTTTCTACAGCATTTTGAATTTTCTGAAGAGTCTCTGCGTATTCTCTTTCTTTTTTATCTTCGTCTAATTCATCTTGCTCGATTTCATCCACATCCTCCTGAATCTCATCAACGTCTTTTTGAATTTCATCCACATCCTCCTGAATCTCATCAACGTCTTTTTGAATTTCATCCACATCCTCTTGAATTTCTGTGATATCTTTTCCAACCTCGATAAGGTTTTCAATGTTTCTATTGACTGTCATTTGAATAAGAATAGCAAGGTAAATAGCCTCGAGTGATACCACTGTTGTAAGGAAAAGTAAGGTTTTTTCAATATTTCCTCCAAAAAAATATGGCACGAAACAAGCTATAAAAAAAAGAGAATGGAAGAAAATAGAGGAAGGTGAACCGATCCACCTTGTAAATTTAACAGCTATTTGATCCAGTTTTTTATTGACATCTTTTTGCATCATCCTCATTTAAATTAATTTTATTTTACAAAATTATATCAGAATAATCCTTTATAACCACATTTTGTGGAAATAGGTAGTATTATTTGGTACAATCCTTTAACTTAATGGAACAGGAAAAGGATAAGCAGAAAATTGAGTTAGATGACCAGTTTATGACAAAAGGCCAGCTTATCGCCTTTGCTTATGATGTAGGTTTCGCTATCATTATTCCATTAGTTATTTTGGCGCTTTTAGGAAGGTTTTTAGATCAAAAAATGGGAACATCGCCTCTTTTTTTGATAATTGGAATACTGCTTTCTCTAGTTTCCACAGGAGTGATGATTTATAAAAAAACAAAAAACTTTATTAAGTAGAATGAATCCCGCACTGAAATTTTAATTCGATTATGTTCGGATTGAAAAATATGTGATTTATTCCGACGAGTGAGAGACGGCGCGAAAGGTGAGCGAAGCGAAACTTTTCATGACGTCCGAGCGAAGTCGGAACAAAGGGTAAATACCCCGCCCCTTGGGGCGGATTAAGTACGAGCGAC
>JBAYHV010000025.1:0-11293 GCA_041665985.1 Minisyncoccota bacterium | reverse complement strand
TGTCCAACGAATCCTTTGATCGTCATCGCGACTTGATTGATACCTGTGGTAAGAGCAGAGATCAGAGAGTTTGTAATAGGTGTAGTAGTACCAAAAGAAGATTGGTTTGTTCCACTGACTTGATTAGTAACTTGAGAGAAGGCAGAAGAAGTAATAGAAGAGCGAGGAGAAAGAGTTTCGAAGGTAATATTGTCGCTTGATATTTCTACTTGGAGATATATCTTGCTGTTAGTATTGAAATCGTAATTAAGAGTATCTGGGTATCCTGCAGTTGTGTCTCCTATATCTACATTGAATACTCCTTGTCTGACTGTTAGTGGTACAGAAGATGGTGAGGTAGAAGGCCATACTTTTGTACCTGATCCTACAGTTGATGAATCCCAGAATGAGAATTTGAAGTAGTAAGGTGTACCTGCTCCACCAAGTAGATTCCCTCCTGAGTCTGTGAGGTGTCCTTGGTATGAAATAGTGCTTGGTACGCCGTTTGTAGCATATGTATTTGATGCAAAAGGTACGGAAAAAATGATGAGAAAGATTGTTGCAAGAAAAAGAAATTTTGATTTATTTTTTGTACTAAAACGCATATATGCAAATATATTTTATCATATGAACTACGTTATCGATAGTAGTTTTCTTTATGAGGAAAAGCTAGTTTTTTTTAATTTGGGGTTTCAACCTCCAAATTATTTTTTACCTCCAACTTGGAGCTAGGGTTCCAAGTTGATTGTTAAGATTTACACGTATATCAATACAAATTAATATTTTAATTTTATGAATTTAAAATTGTCTTGATCGTAGAACAAAAAAGAGTATCACCTTCTTTTATATTTGCTGTAGATCCAACGGGCAGTTCTATTGCGTACATGGCAGGAAAATCAGGATAAAAAACTTTCGGAAAAGATTCTGGAAGTATTGTCGCCTTACCTACAACAACGCAATTTCCATTTAACCAAATAATATCAAGTGGAAACCTTGTGTCCTTCATCCAAAATCCATATTTATCCAAATAATCAAAAACGAAGATCATTCCAGTACTTGAGGCAAGAGAATCTCTTTTTCCTAGGCCTAATTCCCTGTCTGCTTCCGTTGAAGCAACTTCAAGAGAAAAATCTTTACCTCCGATATTTTCAAAAATTAATTTAGATTTTGAAGGAATATTTTTTTTCGTATTTATAATAAAAAAAACAGCCATAATGCAGAGGATTATTATTAAAATTATTGATGTGAAGTTTTTATGGAATTTCATATTATTTTTTTATCTAACTTGGAGGAAAAGTCACAGATATTTTTCTGTTGAAAAATTCTGCGACCCCGACTCGGAACATTTTCCTCCGTCTTTGAATTGCTTCAAGTTTTCGCAATTCAACTCTCGAGAGGAGGACTTACCTCCAAGTAGATTTGCTTTTTTAACTTTTATTTTTTGACCAAAAAATTTACTACCTAATGTTTCAAACTTATCTACCTCATCAGTAGAGTAAAAAACTCTTTGACTTTTTTTTGATAATTTAGATTCTAATTCTAAATGTTTATTTAAATAATTTTTGAGGTTTTTGGGAACAACATCTTCTTCTGAAATAATTTTAACATCTTTAGGCAAATATTTTTTTATTTTATTTTTTAGGATCCCATAATGAGTACAACCGAGTATCAAAGCATCCACTTTTTTGGGCAATAATTTAATGTACTTTTTAATTGCTTCGTCCGCATCTTTGGAATTATGTCTTCCTTCTTCAACAATTGGAACCAAAAGCGGACAAGCAATTTCTGTGACTTTAAGCTTTGGATCAAGTTTTAAAATTTCTCTTTTAAAAGATCCTGTTGAAACGGTTGCTTCTGTGGCAAATACTGCAATTCTTTTAATTCCCTTTTTACTCACAGCCTCCTCTGCGCCAGGAATTAAAACTCCTAAAACTTTTTTGTTCGGATAATGTTTTGGCAAATAATTTTGCTGGATCTCTCTCAAAGCCTTACTTGAAGCAGTGTTGCAAGCGAGAATAACGATGTTGCAATTTTTCTTAAATAAAAAATCAATGGCTTGTTTTGTAAATTTTAAAATAGTTTCCTGTGTTTTATCTCCATATGGAGAGTGCTCATTATCACCTAAATAAACATAATCATATTGAGGTAATTTTTTTATGATCCCTTTTAAAATACTCAATCCTCCAAAACCAGAATCGAAAACGCCAATTGATTGATTTCCTTTATCATTCATTTTTATTCAACAAAATTTTTTCTTAATTCATGAACTAACCCAACTAATTCTGCTCTTTCTTCTTCGTTTGCATCGCCGACCTCTTCAGACTCAACTCTTTTGAAAATATTTGAGGAGAGGAGTTGAATTTTTTTTGTAATATCTTCTAATCTTTTTTTCTTTTCTTCATTCTGCTCATCAATAATATCAACTAGAGTAAATATAATTTGCGTATTGTTATTAAAACTATCAATCCATTTTTGTCTTTGTCCTTCTTCAATTTCATTTGAAATAATATCTTCAATAGATTGCCCAACCAATTTTATAGCTTCTTCATAATCACCATCGTCTATGAAATTATTTACAGATTGTTTAATATATTTATTTTTATCAATTTTTTCCATATATTTTCTATTATTGAATAATATCCGCAAACTTATTTAAGATCCGCAAAAAAATAGATTGGTGTTTCGAATGTTTTTTGAGACTTTCTAAAAATTTCATTCTCGCTTCATCATCCCTAAATGCTCTGTTTCTAATAATTGTAAATCCAGTTACTTTAATTCCACAAAACATTAAAATTCCCGCTACCCAAACGGTTAAATAAGGCAGTGCTAAAGTAAGATAAAGCCAAAAAGGTGCATCGCATGTTACATAAACACGGGCGGTTTTTCCTTTCAAAAGAGGAACTCTTTTTCCTTTTACATATTTGTACGCAAACTTTGATGAAAAATTATTATCAACAAAATTTTTCATAATGGCCGGCATTGAAAGCCACCAAATAGGATGAATAAAAATAAGTTCATTTGCTTCAGTTATTTTTTGCTGAATTATGTCTCGGTGAGGATTTACAGGAATTTCACGAACATTTTCAAATCTCAAATAATCTTGAACTAAATTTGTTTTATAAAGATCAAGAATTTCTACCTCATTTCCGTCCTCTTTTCTTTTTTCAGCAATTGCGTTTGCAATGCCATGAGTAAATCCTTTTGGGCTAGGGTGCGCGGTAACTATTAATGTTTTTGGCATGATTTAACTATTTTATCACAAAAAAACTCTTATTATAGAGCATAATATTTTACTATTATTGGTTATTCTACCTGCTAAAATAACACTGTTTTTGGTTCTACTCATGAACTGAAACGGTATTACACCCTAAAGATAGTCTTCCGTAAGGAGCGCTATCTTTTTGTTTATATATTACTTATTCTATGTTTTAAATTCCTACCTCAAATATCATTTTCCAATTCTAAAATATTAATGCCCCAATCTGCTCCTGCTTTTAGTTTAGTTGAAATATTATTGAGATATAACAGGTAATTCAATTGCTTCACAATTTTTTAAACCATTTCTATTAAATTCCTCCGTAAGAGTTTTCATTAAAATATCCTCGTGACCAAAACCAAGAACAACTATCCGTCTTTCTCCGCTGCCACTATAATTCTTTAACGCTTTTTTTGCTGCAAAAGAAATTAGTCTACCTAAGTCCTTAAATTTTTTACTGTGTACCGTCTCCATTGTCTGAATATTAAATTCAGGGAAAAGGTTTTTAGCTTCTTCGCTAAATTTTGCCCAATTTGCACCCCAGTTCCCTTGATCATTTGAATCGACTAAATTACAAAGTTTATCGTATCTATCTTTTATACTTTTATCAGGAATAGCATCCCAGTTTATCTCAGATCTTTTATTTTTCGAATTAAATGCTGATGATACAAGCTTATTACCTCTTTCATGATTAATTGATAGTGTATTCAAAATACGAATTTCTTCATCATCATTAAATGTATTACGAGTATTATCTGGCTTAATAATATTAAACCCAATTTCTGTGGCCACTTTTTTATATATTTGAGCCGTCTCAAAGACCCTGGTTTCATTACTGGAAGCAAAAAATAAATCATCGGTACTTGGATTTAGACTGGATAAAAATTCTTTGGCTTTTACCGTGGCCAATTGTTCACCCTCTTTAGTTAAATCTCCACTTGTCTGAAACTTTACATCAAAGGCCATTAAAGGATCAGAAGATGAGAGCATTTTTTTATACGTATCATAGAGAGCAAGACTATGTCTAATAAAATTTACCAATATTTTTGGTGAATCATCTTTTTCTCTTGATTCTATAGAATTTGGAGTTTCAATACTCATAAAAATTAATTAATTAATTAATTAATTAATTTAATAAAACCAGTATCAGCATTTAATTCAACTCTATCCCCCGTCTTTAATATTTGAGTAGCTATTTTTGTTCCAACAACACACGGTTTTTTTAATTCTCGAGCAACAATAGCCGCGTGAGAAGTTAGACCTCCTTGATCAGTTATTATTCCGCCCGATTTAATCATATATGGAATTAAATTCGGTTCTGTCATTCCTGCAACTAAAATATCTCCTTCAGTAAAATTTTTTAACTGATCTTGTAAATCAGTAACATTTTTCATACTCACAATAAAAACTTTACCAACGGCATAACCTTTTGAAGCTGAAATTCCCTCTATGGAGACACCGTCATGTTGAGAGAAGTTTATTTTCTCGTTCAGTTTTACTGATTTATCACCAGATAAGAAAATATAATCGAGATTATTAGATATAATCGTAAAAGATAATAACCGCTTATTTATTTCATCTTTAGGTAAAATTTGATTAAGTGTAAATAGCTTTACTACATCATTGTATGTATAGGAGTTAATAAAATCTTCAATGGTAATTCCTGCTTTTTTGGCCATTATCTTAAATAATTCTCTAACCTGAAAATCTAACCCAGTCCAAGCACATTTATTCAACAAACGATCATCAGCCAAAGTTAGAATAATCGTAGATAAACGCTTTATTTCTGAATCTGTGTAAAGTTTATTTCTAACTCTTTCAGCCTCTTTAACTTCATCAGAGAATTCATTCGGACTTATATTAATATCTTGTATTCTATTATAATCAGTTTTGTATCTTTTTTCTAAATAAGTAAGGGCGCTATTAAAATCATAAGTGCTAATAAAAAGCCATGGGTACTTTAAAATATGGGTCTTAAAAACTTCTGTATTTGCGGGAAGTTGTAAAACTTGAAACCAGTCTTCGGTTTCTTGAGTTATTAAATTACTAGAAAAAGGAGTCGTTAAAAATTTAATTGCATCATCAACAGATATATCTTTTGGTGGGTGAGAATTTATTATTACTCTTAATTCCTCAATAAATGGATCAACTAATGCGGGATTTGATGTTCTAAAGTAAGCAAAAACTCCAGCATAAACCTTCCAATATTGTTGAAAGATATTTAAGTTATCTGCATCGGATTTTTTTATTTTTTTAATATATTTTTCATATTTTCGCAGAAAAATTTCAACGTTATTTCTTGCTGAATAGGAACCATTAAAATGAGCACGGAAGAAATTGTCGTCTAATAGTTTTTTTGACAATTGCTTACCAAGTTTTAATTCATCAAGAAAATAATATGCAACCAATTCTTTATTGCTTAACGTAAAAATAAAGTTCTTATGGTGATTACCCAGGACATTGTTACAAAATTTTGTGGTATAAAAAAATAACTCCGCATTTAATAATGGATATTTATGCCTATATAAAAACTCTAATTTGTGTCCAAACAACCATCTTTCTAAATCAAAATTATTTTCACCACTCTCTATTTTTGACTCAGGAAGAGTGGTAACTATTAATGTTTTTGGCATGATTTCAGTGTATTAACTATATAAAAAATTATCTATTCAAATAAGTAATTGTAAGCTGCAAAATTGTAGCAAAAATTACCCAGAGTAAATATGGAATTTGAGCATAAGCAACCCATTTAAAATGAGGGTAAATTACTACGATCGCCCAAACCAAAGTACTCAAAATAAGTAAAATATCTAGAGATGCAAATAAATTATTTTTTAATTTAAATTGAAGATATGTAAAAGAAAAATTAAAAATAAGATTCAAAATAAAAGGAAGAGCAACTATCCAGGAAATCTCTTTTGTACAAGCTTTATAAAATACAGAACCAAAACTCACAACGATTATTACATACAAAAATGTCCAGACATAACCAAACAACCAACTAGGAGGTGACCATGTAGGTTTGATTAATTGTGAGTACCAATTGTAAACTGACATACTTATATTTTATCACACCTTGAACCCCTGAGATTTCAGACCCTCTAAACCCCCTCCGTTTGTGATATTTGTAAATCCAGCTCTTTCTAATGCTTGCTTTGCAAACGCAGATCTGCCTCCAGAGGCGCAATACAAAAGGATTGGAGCGTCTTTTGGTAGATCGGGTAGTTTCCCGTTAGCAATTTCAGACACATCAAGATTAACGGCATCAATCAAATGTTCCTCGTCAAATTCTTCTTTTGTTCTAACGTCTATAATTTTCATACTAGATTTACACCACTGACTCCAACAACTAATTTAAAATTATTTTTATCTTTTTTTGAGGTTTGAAAATATTTATTCGTAGAAATTATATAAACTTTTTTAAATATCCAAATGCGCAAATAATAGCCTTTGACCCTTTTAGGTAAAATAAATTCTGGAATTCTGTATTCTTCTCCTCCTTTTTCAAATTCAGTTGAAAAGAATGAAGGGTTTCCAATACCAATTTCTGCAAAAACTTTTTTCATCTGCGAATTATATCTTTTTTAATAATTCGTCCGATAGTTCCCCTATTCCAATTTTTGTTTCAGAAGAATATGGAATTATTTTGTGTCCTACCATAAGGTCAGCAATTTTTCTTAACTGATTTTTATATTGAGATTTTTTTATTTTATCTACTTTGTTTGCCACTACCACAATTTCTTTTCCTCCTTCTTCTAGGAAATTTAGGGTTAGCAGGTCACCTGCTGTTGGACCAACTTCGGCATCAATAATTAGAACAACCTTTTGATCATGTCCTGAATCGAAAAGATACCAATAAATAAGCTTATTTATTTTTTGCCAGTTTTTTTTGTCAGTCTTAGCAAATCCATATCCAGGAAGATCCACAAAATAATGGGTTCTATTGATCAAAAAAACGTTTAATTCCTGCGTTCGTCCAGGCGTATTACTTGTTCTAGCAAGATTCTTAACACCTGTGAGAGAGTTGATAAGGCTTGATTTGCCAGCGTTAGAACGGCCAATAAAGGCTATTTGAGGCATTCCATCATCGAGGATGTCATCATTCCCTCTTACTCCTCGTATAAATTTTGCTGAGATAATTTTCATATATGAATGGTAGCACAAGAACTAATAATCGCATTAGGTATTATTTTCTGTTAATATTCTTTAACTACAGGAGGGTTCGCATAGCGGTCTATTGCGCCACCTTGGAAAGGTGGTATGGGGGAAACTCCATCAAGAGTTCAAATCTCTTACCCTCCGCAAAATAATTATTTTATTTCTGAATCTTCAGGAACAACAACTGTCTCTTCAACCTCACTTTGCTTTGTATTGATTATTGCAATTAACAAAACCAAAAATGTGAACAAAAATGGAATATGCATTGGGATAAAGAAAGTTGTAGCAGAAATGATCACTGGCAATGTGGATGCGTAAACACAAATTTTGTATGACTCGCCAAACGAGTATCTATTTTTAATAATTATATTTACTACAAAGAAAATAAGCGCAGGAACTAGTAGGAAGAATAATTCAAAGAAGACGAAGAAGAAAACTAAAACAAATATTGCAAAAGGAACAGCGATTGGAATGTATTTTGCATAGTATAAAGCTTTGTCAATTAGTTTTTGGTTCAAGGTAAAATCTGGATATTTTGAAACGTCTGAGAAAACTACTGAATTATTTTTATCATAGGTAATTAAATACTTGCTTGTAACCAAAGCTATTGTATTTAGACTTTTGAAATTATCTATTGAAGGTGTAGTAGTTGATTTTGTATCAAGAACAATAAGGTTTTTTACATCTTTGTACGGATTTGATTCTGATCTTTTATTTATGTTTGCACCAACAAATATTTGAGGCAAAGGAACCAACATAGGCTCAGTTGTTGTTGAAAGATTTGTTGAAATAATTCCCTTTTGAATAGAGACTTCAAGACCAGCAGGATATGCTTTTGTAAATTCAGATTTGAAAAAGTTTACAGTTCCGTATGCTAGTGGCACCAAAAAAATTGCAGACAAAACAAAACCAATAACAGAAAGCAAAAGAGAAAGTTTCGCATAATATTTAAAAACACTAGAAAGCTTTCGGGATCTTATATTTTGATAAAATTCCTTATCGTAAACTGCAGATTTGATCGTTTTAAATATTTTCATATTAATTTACTATTAAGCTATTAATTATTTTCTAATGCTTTAATTCTCTCTTGGAGTGGTGGATGAGTTAAAAAAAGTTTTGCAATTGCACTGACTTTTTTTTCATTTGGTCCGAACGGATTTGAAATATAAAGATGGGCTGTCGCTGTATTGGCTTTTAACATTGGCGCATTATATGCACCAATTTTTTTTAAAGCTGAAGCGAGACCCTCTGGATAACGGGTAAGCAAAGCTCCAGACGAATCTGCCAAAAATTCTCGTTTTCGAGAAATCGCAAGCTGAATAAGAGTTGCAATAATCGGAGTAAGAATCGCTAAGGCAATTCCGATAATTGCCAAAATATTTCCACTTCCCCTATCATCATTTCTTCTTCCACCAAGCCACATACTTCTCATGAACATATTTGAAAGAAGTGTTACTGTTCCAACTAAAACAACAACCATTGTTGATAGCAAAATATCTCTGTTTCCTATATGAGAAAGCTCGTGTGCAATTACTCCTTCAAGTTCTGTTTTATTCATTATTTGAAGCAGACCTGTTGTAACTGCAACAGTAGCGTGAGTTTTATTTCTCCCTGTTGCAAAAGCGTTTGGTGCATTGTCTGGAATTACATAAATTTTTGGCATTGGAAGACCGGCTGTAATTGAAAGATTTTCTACTGCATTGTAAAGATCAAAATATTCTTCTCTAGTAACAGGTTTCGCACCTGCAACACTTAAAGTAATTTTGTCTGAAAACCAGTAACTAAAAATATTTGCAAAAATACTAAAAATAACTGCAAAATATAAAATTTCGGAGCTTTGATAGTAATAACTAAAAAACCAACCAAGAGAGATAACTACAGTTAAAAAGAAAGTAATGAGAACCCAAGTTTTTGCGACATTTTCTGTTTGATGTGTATACAGTGTTGCCATGTAAATAAGTTTATAGTTATTTGTTTACAGTTTTTAAAAAAATACCTTTAGCAAATCCACCTCTTTTTATTTTTCTTTCGGCTTTTATTTTTGCTATTTCTATTGGGTCTAAATCAAAATTTTCAATAATAGCAGAAAGAACCTCCTGAACGTCAGAAATTTCTTTTACCAACTCTTCTTTATTTTCTTGAGCTTTTTCAATCTCTTTTGATTCTTCTAAGAGTTTTTTTATTAATTCCCTTTTAAGATCTTCTTTTTCTAAAATTTCCACTACTGGATTTTCACCATTAGCTAAAATAATGTCAGGGATATTATCTCGAACAAGTTTGTCGTAGGATTCCATATCTAGAAAGAAAAAATTAGAATTTTACTTCAACAGGTTGTTTTGCAGCAGCTTCACCTTCAGCAAGTTCAAATAGATCCATTTTTGTAAATTTGAATGAACCAGCAATAACATTTCCAGGGAAAGATTCAATTGAGATGTTCAAATCTCTAACGTTGCCATTGTAAAATCTTCGTGCTGATTGAATTTTATTTTCTGTATCTGAAAGTTCGTTTTGAAGTGAAAGAAAATTTTGATTAGCTTTTAGATCTGGATAAGCTTCTGCAATTGCAAAAACAGACTTCAGTGCGCCTGCAAGATTATTTTCAGCAACTGCTTTTTCAGAAAGTGAACCCGCTCCCATTGCAGCGCTACGAGCGGCTGTTACTTTTTCAAAGGCAGTTGATTCGTGAGTTGCATATCCTTTAACAGTATTTACTAGATTAGGAATAAGGTCGTAACGCCTTTTAAGTTGAACTTCGATATCAGCCCAAGCTTCTTTTGTGCGATTAGTTAATGAAATAAGATGGTTGTAAGCAAAAACAACCCACAAAACGACAAGTGCAACTACTGAAAGAATAATCGTTGTTATAGACATAATAAATTTTAGTTAACTTTTAACATTTAAATTATATCATAGCTATAATAAGTTTTTTTATGGTTCCTATGTAAACAGAATGAGGTACTAATTGGAATGGAAAAATATGTTATAGATATTGGGTTTAAAAGGTTTAGGGCGGTCTAAAACCTTTTAGACCGCCCTAAACCCATAAACCTGGAAAAAACAAAAGATGGTTCGTTAGGTGAACCATCTTTTGTTTTTTTGTTATTTTGTGTTTTGTTTTATTTTGTGTTTTGTATTTTGTTTTGTTTTGTGTTTTTTTGTTGTTCCTCGTTCCTCTATATCTCTATCTTGCCAACTTTAACTTGTTTTCTGCAAACCTCTACTGGATCATCTTGTTCTCCAATAATGCAATAAGTTTCACTGCATTCTCTTGAGAAGATTTTGCATCTTTACTTGTTACAAAAGCATCCCACTGAGCGGTAATAGCAGGATCTTGAAGTTGTCTAAGGTCATTTTCTAGTTTTATACGGTCATCAGAAGAAGTAGTTCCTTGTGTATTGAGAACTATATCCAGATATTCTTTAAGAACATTAGCAGCTTGAACTTTTGTTGAAACACTACTATTACTCTGACTCTTGATTTCTTTTAATTGTTTACTAACAGAAAAATATTGAGTAGAAAGATAAATATTTCCTGCAAGAAGAATCAAAATTATAAAACTCGAAAAGATATTTTTTTTAATCATATGATTTGTAATTTATTTATAAATAATTCTCAAATAAGTAATATAATTTTAACACAATAATTCTCATTCCCTACTCGATCATCTTATTCGCCAACATACTCATCAGCTTCACAGCATTACCTTGAGCGATCTTGGCATCCTTGCTTGCCACAAAGGCATCCCATTGTCTTGTGATGACAGGATTCTGGAGTTGTCTGACATCATTCTCGAGTTTTACTCTATTGTCATATGAAATGGTACCTTCTGTATTTAGAACAACGTCAATGTATTCCTTGAGTACTCTGGAGGTTTGGATACGAGTTGAGGTATTGTCTACC
>JBAYHV010000024.1:0-11406 GCA_041665985.1 Minisyncoccota bacterium | reverse complement strand
GAAATCGGAAATACTCTTGTGGTGCGACTTTATTTTCTTATGAGGAACGAATTAGAAAATAAGAAGTGCTCTTGTGGTGAAAGCGAGTTCTGGTATTTAATACCTCTGTCTGCTTGCTGCGAGGAACTTTATTGATTAAAAAAGTTCTGAAATACTGCTAAAGATTTGCTATATAAGCATTTATGTTGTTAAATTATGTTTGCTATGAAAATCGCCCTGTTCCTCGCCCCGTTCCTTAAAAGACTCCTACCTCTTTCGCTCAGAAGGTGGTTGGATAATTCAAATGATCAAATTCCGAAATCAATCACAGCCAAATATGGACCTTTGGCTACTGATAGTGCTGAAGAGGTAGTTGCAGATACAAGCACCTCAACAATCGCCTTTTGCCCTCTGTGTGCAGAAGCTATCAAGGTGGATAAAAGCGGTAAAGTCGGAGTATTTCTTTACTTCAATGACGCGACCCCAAGAAACCCAGACGTAAATATTCAACCCGTACATGTTTTATCGGTTACATGTTTTGGTCATAGTTACCAGATTGGGTGCGATAATGCACATTGTTTGAAAAATAATTTGAACGATAATAATCGATTTGGTGTACTCAATTCGTTCGGGGAGTTGGTTTGCTCCTCAGGTCCATTGGTGACTGATTTAAAACCTTCCGCTCTGTAAACAGTAGCGGATTTTTTTTGTACAATTTTTTGCAAAAAAATACCCGCAATAAAAAATCGCGGGTTACTTAAATAATTTGGAAAATATGAGACGCAAAAATTCCATCCTCAATATTCCTTCGTTCATCACTCCTTTTTTGTCCCGAGATTTTTCGAAAATCGCCGTTATCTGGCACGTGAGGGGTGCCTCGTTGACAATCTCGGCACACCTTTTTTCTGAGATGCCCTCAGCGATGATTTCTCTGGTTGATTTTGTTTCTTTTGCCCATGATTTCTTAAAAGCCTCTTCCGATTTGAAGGTGCTCCAAAAACGACTTCCGACAAAACCGCCTGTTTTAGCTTTGCATTCGAATACGACGTTGTACATATTTTTTTAATTTTAAGAACTATTTCAAACAGAATATTGCATCATGATAGATGTTATGTCAATTTTTAATCAGTAATTTAAATATACTTAAGTATTTTTTTTGTTCAATATTTGTTTGTGTATTACACCTAAAAACTTGCTTAATTTCAATAAGTATTGTATTTTATTTGAGGAACAAAATTCCGAATGAACAAAGTAATCGCAGGTATCGCGTCGGTCTGCATGCTCCTTCTTGTGGCATGCGGAACAACTGGAACAACGGAAGAGACAACGTCAACTCCCGGTGTCACCAAATCAACTGAAACTCAAACTCTCCGAGTCGGCATGTCCAAAAGTCAGGTACTTGCCATCTGGGGGGATCCATCTGGAAAGCAGATCACTGGTCACGGTGAGATCTGGGTCTGGGGAGGTCAGCAATGGCTCCGTCAAATCCCGTATGCCGGCCCGTTCGTTCATGTTCAAACCTCGAAGGCTATGTTTGGCCCCGACGGTCGTCTCGCGGATTTCCGCCTTACAGACCAAGGGGACATTATGTCCGCCGCCGAAGGAATGGGTGGTTCCCGTTTCAGTAGCTTCTGAACAAACAAAAAAAAAGCAGACCTCTCTCACCAAGAGGTCAATTTTTTTATCTAAATTAAATATTTTGAATCGCATAAAGCAATATAAAAATATAAAGCTTTACATTTCTTTAAACTTCACCTAATCTAATTTGGAACAAATGCACTATGAACATTATTGAAAAACTAGCTAAAATGATCGGTATCACGACACTTCAACAATCTCGTGAAAAACGTATGAAGGCAAAAGAGCTCGAACTGAAGGCTTTTCAGGATAAAATCGAGGCGCAGAAAAAACAGGAGGAAATGTCTAAGCAAATAAAAAGCATAATGGCATTTCCGATCAAAGAGCTCAGTATGAGAGAGTTTGTTACCTTACCAAGAGGCGAGGATGTGAATTTTCAAACCTGCGAGCTTGGTACATGGTTTCTTTGCAAGCCGTTTGTGCCATTGTCAGATATCACTGTGGCTGGACAAGTTGTCCGCGGTCTCGACTTATTTACATCTCAGTGGGGAGGAGGGTTATCGGTTCCTGAGCGTGGAATCAATCGTTACCGAGTACAAATAAAATAATTTTTAAAACCTGCAACATTTGCAGGATTTTTTTTGCAAAAAAAATACCTCATCGTGAGGTAGGGTTTCTTAGGATCTTTTTGAGGATTTTAGAAGGGATGTGAGATGTCCAGATTCGATAGCGAAGCTCGATAGTTCCAAAGTATCTTCTTTCACCTTCAGTTTTGGAAACATTATCTCGTTTGTAGAGAATTGCTTGAAGCTCATTTTTTCGGCTACGTACTTGCTTGGTAAGCTTTTCGTACTTAGCTATATGATTGACGGCCATAAGAGCCATCATCAATATTTCAGTCTCAAGTTTTTCTGTTTCAATTCCAATTTTGACAATATTCCAGCCGAGTTCTGTGAGAAGACTCGACTGACTTTTGTACATCGGAATTTTTCCAAAAGTTTGGTTTTTTATAAACCTTATCGTTCCGGAATTTTTTAAAAGATCCTGAGTTACCCTCTGCTGATCTAATTGCAGTTGGGAAGTACTCATTTGTAGTGATTAATAACATTTAAGGTTGAAATGTCAAATTTGGTATACTCAGTAAATGGAAATAAAAAAACCTATTTTAAAAAAAGAACAATTGAATAAAAAAAATGTGGATGAAGATACTTCTGGATTAGATGTTGAGTCGGCTTTAATTAGCGACCTGTCTTTTAATGATAAAGAAATAAATGAAATAAATTTGTATGAAGTTATTGCAGAAAATATTACTTTTCAGTCATCTTCGATTAGAGAGCTAAAAATTACTGATTCAATTTTGAAAAAAGTTAATTTTGCCGGATCAAAAATAAAAGAAACTTTTTTTCAAAGAGTTAAGATAGAAAACTGCCGAATTCAAGGAACTGAATGTGGTGAAGCAAATTTTATTGATGTGGTAATTCATAATTCTAAATGTTCAAATTCTTCATTTAGATTTGCAAAAATTAAAGATACAGCTTTTATTGACTGTGATTTGAAAGATTCTGATTTTATCGGTGCTCAATTAAAAAATGTTGTATTTCAAAATTGCGATCTAACGGATGTTCAATTTTCGCAAGCAAAATTTTCTAATGTCAGCCTAAAAGGTTCTATTATTGAAAATATTCACATAGGAAAAGAATCAATAAATGGTTTAAAGGTAAATACAGCTCAGGCCATATATCTTTCCTCACTTTTTGGACTAATAATTGAAGATTAAAAAAATACAGCTTACTTTGCATTAAAGTAAGCTGTTTGTGAATTTTTCCACTTCATTCGTGGTGATAGTGCGTTGGAGTGGAGGATCCACTTTTTAGGAGTCTTACTGGTAGTATTCTGCTGGCCAAGACATCGATCACGAAGTCTTGAACTACTGGATGTATTTCTCCTGAATAATACCAATCGTAGTAGGTTTCCATGATGTACTTTTTACTTTTCGGAGCCTCCCCATACTCAAAAGCAAGGCCGAATACTCGTTCTACCTGTACATCAAGAACAAAGGCTGCGTCCCTAACTAATAGTGCATTCATCTTTTCTCCTTTTGTTAAAGTACTTCCCTCATCTCAATTGTTGAGCAGGGAGGACTCAGTTAACATTTGTTAACTTAATTCCTCTCTACTTACCAAGGTTTGGGTCTTGTTTTGAGCAAGATCAGGAGAGAAAATTATTAAAGAAAGAAAATATTGTTACCAATATTATATCATGTCTTTAATGGTGCAAATGTTGGGATTAGATATACAATATCTATTATGGAAACACACCCAGAAGAAATTATTGAAGAACAAACTGAAATCGAGGAAGAAAAAACTGCTGAATTAAATACACCAAAAACTATTTGGTATACAGATAGATTTATACAAGCAATTGAAAATTCAGTAAAAAAACATCCTGTTCCTTATGAAAAAATGCCTGAAATTATTGAAATAAAGGGGATCATTGCAGACTCTATTGATAAAATTTTGAAAGAGACAATGGACGATCCAGAAAAGAAAGAAAGAGCTATGTCTGCAAAAATAAATATTGATGGTGAAATGATGATAGGTAATTCGGTTAATGTTGGAACGACTGACAAGGTTTTGACAAATATATCTTTGCGTAGAAAATCTATAAATAATGATAGCAGATATGAAAAAAGAGAATACTTAGCTTTTGTAATGCACACTCATGGTACCTTTGATGCACCAGCATCATTCGTTGATATGAAAGGCCTGATAGTTGATTTTGAAAAAAGTTCAGTGCAGGCTGTTTTTGTTATAACACCAACAACAAAAATGCTTTTTATCCGTAGTTTGGAAACGCCAGAGCTTGGTCCAGATCAGGCAGAAGAAATAATAAAAAACAGAACAGAAAATTTAACAAAAGAAATTGTTCATCATTTAATAAAAAATAAAGTTGATTCTGATGCGGCTGCTCAAATAAAGAAAAATATGTATGGAATACTAGATTTTTGCCGTGAATATAAAATTGCTATTTATAATTCTTTCGAGGGTCATAGATATATGAAATTGAATACATAAAAAAATATCGCTCTAACAGTCAGGTTGAGCGATTACGAAAATTTGTTAAACAAGGAAATCTGCAACTTTCTCATACTCTCGGGCTTGCTTAACGGAGAGGTTGGCTCCCTCGAGAGCTATATCGCGCAGTAATTGTTTTTCTTCGCGAGTAAGCTCGGCTCGATTGATCAATTCTATGACGATCTTCGCGTGAATTTTTGCACTTAAGTCGACATATTCTCTCATTGTTTCGATAAGGTCTTCTGGGTAGACAACCTTCTCTTTCTTGAGTTTTCCAAGTGTTTTTGCCATTTTTTCTTAGTTAGGTGTAATTTAGGAACACCAAGGTCTCCTTTCGCGACCAATCCTATTTGCAAGGGACTAACATGAAATACTGTACTAACAATAATTGAATTTGTCTATAGTTTCGCGTAGGTAGGAGATGTAAATAATTTTGAAGACCTTTAAGATTATTTAGAAAGTAAATTGTATTCTCTATATATTTCCCATTTATTATCCTTGTATTCGCAGATAGTTATATTATCTAAATTGCCATTTAAGGGAGGTATTTTGAGGCTATTGGTGTAATTATTTATTTCATTAAAATTCTCGGTTATTTTTTTAGCTAAAGTCACATGGAATATATTTTTTCCCACCTTTTCAATTTTTGAGAATAAAATAAATGGAAAATTTTTTAGACCAAGGGTTAGTTGGTTAGAGAACCCCTCAATTTTTTTTGATCCATTTAATTCCAAGAAAATGACTTTTTTATCAAAATTAGATACCTTGTCAATTTCAAAAGAGATTTCTTTTTGAGTAGAGGAGAATTTGATCAAGAATTCATCTAATTTTTTTAGATCTTCATCTTTTATCTCAAACGGTGCTTTGAGCGTTACGTGCGGAGATACTTTTTTATTAAGAGATACAATAGAGAATTTGTTAGCAATTTTATCTATTGATTCTTCAATAATATCTTTATTGTGATCTTTTAATTTGCAGCCAATAAAAATTAACATATAAAAAGTATACCAAGATATAGATAAAGGATTTTTTTAGTTTCCATTTTTTGGGTGTGGATAACTTTTTTGTATATTTTTTGGGTGGGTGTAACATTGTTCTGAGGTTCAGAAGTTAATGGTTGCACCGCAAGGTAAAACCAAATGACTGTACCGCAAGGGAATGTCGTTCAATAGTAAAATATTACGAACTTCTGGATCTCATAAAAATAACCACGCATGCCGTGGTTATTTTTTTTAAAATTTTAATTAATTAAAACTATTTATTAAGCCAAACAAAAAAATAATTATTAATTTAAAAACATCCCGATGATCCCAATTATTATTAGAAGTGTCAGACACGGAAGAAAAACACCCTTGAGGATTTGTTTTTCTTTATTTTTTAGTCCTAAAACAGCTTGACCTGTTAACATATCTGCTAAAGCAACCATATTACCAACTGATGCTCCTACAACGGCCAAAGACAATATGACAGGAACATTATTTCCTAACGCCTCTCCTGCTGTACTGAAAAAATTACCAAACATAATATTGGAAACTGTTGCACTTCCTGTTAGGAAGCTACCAAAAGCACCGATGAAAGGAGTGAAAAAAGGGAGGAAGGATGTTTCAAAAATTTTGGCTACGAGCGAGGTTGCTGCGGGAAGTCCAGAGGTATTTATTCCTGAGTTTATCATCAATTGAACCAATGCTGACATTGAGACAATTACAAAAAAAGGATTTAGTGAACCAATAAAAGATTTTGAAATTAAAGGTACAACTGTTTCTTTTTTACTCTTCCAAATTAAGGCAACTAAAAAACCAGATATGATAAAAGCAAAACCAGGATTAAATAAATTGAATACATGAGGAAATCCGAGATAAATATTTATACCCATATTACCAATAAATATTTTACCTAGGACAAGGAATGAAATGAGTAGGCCATATGGTAGTAATGCGTGGGTCATAGACATTGTACATTTTAATTCACCTTTCTTTTTAAGAGATAATTTTTCTTTCGGAACAAAAATACCAAACTTTGTTGTTATAAATATAAGAATTACCCCTATCACTGAACCAATTATTGATGGAAATTCTTGTCCTAAAAATGTTCCAAAAATTGAAGGTATTACAAAAACTATTCCTGCCCAAATTGCAAACGGCAATGCATCCAAAAATTCTTTTTTACGATTAATTCTTCCTGAGGTGATTATCCAGAGCATGAAAACAGGAATAATAAAGCCTGAACAGTTTATAAGTGCTGATATGAACGGAACTGTGGCAGTGTCTAACCCCGCAAAACCAATTCGAATTGGAGCTCCAACTGCACCAAAAACAACTGCAGAACTGTTACCTAGGAGACCTATGATCAATGACCTGATTGGTGTAAGTCCTAGTCCAACAAGTAAGGGAACCACTATGGCTACAGGAGTTCCGAAACCAGCCGTTCCTTCTATAAAAGCCTCAAAAAGCCAAGCCAATAAAATAATTTGAAGTCTGTAATCTCCAGAAAAATGCTCCAGATAGTAAGAAATATTTTCGATGATTTCCAGTTTTTCCAATAGACTGAGAAAAAAGATCGCACCTAGAATAATTATAAAAATATCAAAAGCAATAAAAAAACCTTTACCGAAAGATGTTATTAGTAGAGCTGGAAATATTCCCCAATAAAAAATTGATAAGAATGTGAAGATCACAAGAGTGATTACTGATGTTTTGAGAAGGGAAGTTTTTCCCCAAAGAAGAATAATTGTAAAAACCAGAAGTGGAAAGATAGAGATAAAAATTGGTAGGGTGTATGTCGTAAGATTCATTAAAAAATAATAACATAAAATATTTTTTTAGAGGTAATTTTTTGCAAAAAATATGATGATACAAAAAAAGTAACATCTAATTATTTTTTTTGTAGGGAATTTACCCTGAAAAAAATTGACACCTAATATTTTTAGTTGTACTGTTGTTTTGAATAGCCTGCTGTTAGTAAACTCAACCAAACAAAGGAAAGATTCTATGAAATCGTACATTCTCAGTATTCTATTGGTTCTCGCTGGTGTATTGTCTGCTCAAACAGTGCGCTCAGAGGAAGAGTTGGTCTTCGGTCCTTCATTCTTCAAAAACATCAACATCCAAAAAACAGCAATATCAGCTAGCAGAGATGCTTCTGTTTTGTCGATAAGATTAAATCGTCAGCTGAGTGTTTATCCGGACATCATTCCTCAGGCTCCTGTTCAAGGGCAAAAGGAGTTTGTTGGAGTAATAAAAGTTCATTTTAGTTTCTAAGTAAGAAAGTAACACCGCTTCGTTTCAACACGAGCGGTATTTTTTATTCCGACGAGTGAGAGACGGCGCGAAAGGTGAGCGAAGCGAAACTTTTCATGACGTCCGAGCGACTTGTCCGCCATTGGCTGAGCCTTCAGGCGATGACAGGCGGGAGTCGGAACAAAGGGTAAATACCCCACCCCTTGTGGCGGATTAAGTACGAGCGACCTAGATTTCTTACGAACTACGTTCGTTTAGAAATCGGAAATACTCTTGTGGTGCGACTTTATTTTCTTATGAGGAACGAATTAGAAAATAAGAAGTGCCCTTGTGGTGAAAGCGAGTTCTGGTATTTAATACCTCTGTCTGCTTGCTGCGAGGAACTTTATTTGTTTTTGTTTTGATCAAACTCTTCTCCTGTAAAGCTTGCGAATGAAGATGTTGAATTTAATTTACTTTTTACAAGATAATTATTCGCTATGTACAAACCAAAGATAAGAACAAGAATAATAAGTCCGTTTGTGATAAGTATTGGATGTTTTTTATCTGTTCTAATAAATAATTTTAGAAGAAGAGCAATGATTACTAATATAGCTAAGATATCTAAAATAATATTTATTACATGTCTTGGGGAAGTTATATATTTATCAAAAATACCTGCTTTTGTATAAATTTGTTCTGATGAAGAAGTTGATACAATCTCTTTTGTTTCAATGGCAGATGTTTGGGTTGCAACAGAATCAGGAACAATTGGAACTATTTCTACTGAGGCACCTTTAACTTTTAGTAATTCACTAGATTTTGGAGTAGAAGTTGCACTTGTTACTATTTGAATAGTATTTGTTTGTGGTTTTAAGCTTGAAGGTTTTCCAAAAACTTGAGCAACAAAAATAGTAGCTTTACCTTGATATGTTCCTGTTGCAATACCTGTACCAATTTCTGTGTAAGCTTTTTCCAAAATGTTAGCTTTGTGAGTAGGTGAGTTCATCCAAGCTTTGGCTATATCTTGTGAGTCGGTAAAATCAACGGCAAGATTTTCACCTGCATATACATAGTTATATCCAACTTGTTTAAACCAGTACCAAGGAGCCTTACCTTCAGGGCTTACATGGGCAAAATAACTATTCTTTGCCATGTCATTTGCTTTTAATTGAGCTACTTTATTTAATGACGGATTAACTGTAAGAACTGCAAGATGTTCGGACTGTCTATTTTGGTTAGTTAAATCATCAAGAACGGCCGGTAAAACTGAAGCTAAAAAAGTATTATTTGTTGGATTTAAAACAGGTACAAAGGGGATTGATAGAACACTGAGTTCAAGCATAAAAACAATTGCAACTAAATAGCGAATATTTTTATTTCGCAAAAAATGAGGTTGATGATCGTTGCCCTCATGAGGAATAAAATGTTTTTTAAGCCATTTAAACACGTTGAAATTATAACATAAAAACACGAAAACAACAAACGCGTTCGCCTAGGCGAACGCGTTTGTTGTTTTAACTAGAAAATTAACCGTTTAGATTATTTAAGAGTTCCGTTTGCTACCAATTCATTAAATAGTTTAATGATTGAAGCAAGCTGAGCTTGAAGAGATTTGATTATAACTGCTTTTTCTTCAGTTGAAAGATTATTCCAGTTTACATCAGCTGCACCAAGAACTTGTCCAACTACTAGATCTGTTGAAGTTCTTAGGACAGAACCTCCTGATGAGTGTGATCCACTACTGTGTCCTCCGTTTCCACCTCCACTTGTGATTGCTGTTTGTGTATATGTTGTGAAAGTTGAAAAATGTTTGGTCCAAACAACAAGGTCAGAACCCACATTTATTTTACAGTTACCTCCTTCTGGAAGTGCGTCGCCAGTTGCCTGGTCATCACTTGCACAAACTGAAGTTATCTCACTAAATGTTCCAGCATGATTGTACCAGCCAACCAATTGATCTTTTTGACCAACAAAAAGAAGACGAACACCTTTACTGAAAGTAATATCAGAATCACTTGAACCGATTGCGATTGCTGAAGAAACAGATGTGGTAAAACCAGAAACTGTTACTGTGACCTCTGTTGCTGTTGGAGGTGCGATAATGCCATCCCATGTTGAGTCACCTTTAATGACAGTGCCAGCTGGAATATCTGCAACCACTGTTACGGTTCCACCTGTACTTGTTTTATGATCATCAGATACTGTTGTAACTCTTTTAATGTTCAAGAAGTAACTTCGAGTATTACCTGTAGTTGTAGCGACATATTGATTGTTTGTGTCTGCAACAGATACATCTTTTGTTATGTCGTCAATCCAAATTGCTGCATTAGCCTCTGTTTGCAAACTAACACCATTCACTGTTAATAGAGATGGGGAAGAGGTTTTTGTATCAACGTTGATACCACCCCATGCGTTATTAGCGGTAGTGATATTGTTGACTGTTACGTCTGATCCGTTAACAGTAATACCTGAATGACCGTTATAAGAGACAGTAACATCGTTCAAATTTACTCCTGTTGATTGGTAAATATTAATACCATGTAGATTTGTACTACCAGTTCCATTTTCAATAAGATTTTTTATTGTTACATCAGAGTGTGTAATTCCAATAGCTGAGTTATTAGAATTGTCAGTTTTTGTAAAAGTAGCAGATAGATGATGACCTGCACCATCAAGGGTTACAGATTTATTTATATTTATCTGTGAAGTTGTAACCATATCAGCGCCCAATACGATGGTGTCAGAAGAGGTAGCTGTATTGACTGCATCTTGAATAGTTGCATACCCGATACCTTTAGTAGAGTTGAAGACAGAAGTAATATCTCCTGTGTCACCTAATTCAGATTGAGTCCATGTACTGCCGTTTGGAGTTATATAGGAAAAATAATATGTTTTTACGTAACTTCCTCCTGTGCTAGAAGCAACTTCAGGAAAAGCTGCGTTCACCCACCAAGAGAATCCTGCAATTGAACTGTCTGGCAAAGAAATTGTGCTTGGAGAACTTGTACTGTAAGCACTATCTAGGACTACTGTTGCTGGAATAATGTAATTTTCTCCTCCAGTGAATGTCCCGCTAATTCCCGCTGATAATGGGAGTCCGTTTTCAGGAGAAGGTTGGCCAGTAGTTACAAATGTACCATTTGAAACATTTGCATTGGCACAATATGTAACATTATCTGTTCCCAACCACACAGTGGCTGTTTCTGTAAATGCATCTGTTGCCCAATTGCCATGATTTCCTGAGTCAGCATTATTAGAAATATTTCTCGTAATAGTAAGAAATGGAGTACCAGAAATATCACAAGGTGAAGCTGCAGGAGCAAGAGTTGCTGCTAAAACACTACCTGTGGAAGCAAAAAGACTTAGAGTAATAATTCCTAGAACAAAAAACTTAACAACACCATCCTTTAGAGATGATGTGTAATCTCTTAATATATGTGAAAACATAAATTTAATTTTAATTAATAAATTATATTTTTACATTATCGATTACTAAAATTTATTTGTCAAGGATTTTTGGTAGTGTGCACAATAGGTATGGCGGTTTCCTCTAGGAT
>JBAYHV010000023.1:0-11968 GCA_041665985.1 Minisyncoccota bacterium | reverse complement strand
TAAGTTCGAGAACAATTTTTTCTGCCATTTTTTTGCCTAGGCCGGAAACTTTTATTAAGTGAGAAGTGTCCGCTGTTGAAACTGCTTTTTTTAGATCACTTACTGTAGCGACATTCAATATATTAAGTGCGCTTTTTGGACCGATTCCTGAAATACCAAGTAGTAGGTCAAAAAACTCTCTTTCATCTTTTTTTTCAAATCCATATAGGTCAGAAGCATCGTCACGAATATGATGATGGATCCAAAGTTCAATTTCAGAATCAATTTTTGCTTTGCCGATAACTTCAAAAGAAGCAGATATTTTATAGCCAATTCCAGAAACCAATACAATTAAGTATTTTTCTTCTTTGCTTAAAATTGTTCCTTTTATGTAGGCAATCATAACAACAGTATATAGTGACTAGTGGCTAGTGAACAGTGAAAAGAAAATTAAGCAAAGAAGAATGGAGATTTCAGTACTTGCACCAAAATGGATTATGTGTTATTTTTCTTCGTATTGTGGTGATTTTAACTACCCACTAAACACTATCCACTAATCACTAAAATTTTATATGCCAATCACATCATCAGCAAAAAAAGCGCTAAGAAACTCAGATAAAAAGAGAGTTTTTAATATTCGTAGAAAAAAGGCAGTTGAAGTTGCTGTAAAGGAACTCAAAGGTCTTATTAAAGAAGGAAAGAAGTCAGAACTTACTAAGGTTTTCTCTAAGATCCAGAAAGCTCTCGATAAAGCTTCAAAAGGACATACTCTTTCAAAGAACACTGTTTCAAGAAAGAAATCTAGAATTTCACAACTTATAAAAAAAGCTCAAAGCTAGTCAAAAAAAGAAAAAATCCCCGAAAGGGGATTTTTTCTTTTCAATTGGTTCGTTTTTTAGTAATCTTCTAATTACAGTACGAAGTGCCATTTTTGAGTTATGTAGTTATTTAAAGTTTAATAAGATTTGTTTATGCTCCCATCGTTCAATGGATAGGACGTATCCTTGCGGAGGATGCGATGTAGGTTCGATTCCTACTGGGAGCACAAAAACGTTAAGAAAATCAAAACTTCTTTTGATTTTTAGTTTTTGTGAACCGCAGCGATGTTTTTGTTTTGCGGAGCAAAGGCAAAAACCGCGAGGTGGGCTCGCGAAAAATTCTGTCAGGAATTTATTTGTGAGCAAATTAAGAAAATCAAAAAATCTCAATCAGACACTGCTCCTGTAGGTTTCGAATTTCCTACTGGTCTTCTAGTTAGGAATCTTAAAAAAAAATATATCGTTCTTGAAATAAAAGATACTTTTATTTTTTTACTTTTTCCTCCTCAACATGTTTTAAAATTTCATCAACAACTTTATCTAATGGTTGGGTTGCATCAATTGGTACTGTTCCTTTTTCTCTAATGTATTTATCAACTCCTTTGTTCCATTCTAATTGCCGAGCAAGATCTTCAGGATCTTTTCCAAAATCATTATTTTCTCGTGTTAATAAACGTTCTTGTAAAGTGTTATCGTCCACATATAAGGTAAAGGTTTTTTTGAAGCATTCTTTGAAATCATCTTGATTCATTGATCCTCCGCAAACAAACCTTGCATGAGAAACTTCTTCAGAAAGGATCTTAGTTAATTTTTCCTTATCCCATATCCAATTAATTTGAAGTTTTTCTTCAGTTGGAAGTCCTGTTTTTGGGTCACCATAATATCCAAATTTATCTGCATGAATAACCTCGTGCCCCTTACTTTCTAGGTCTTCTCCAACTGTTGTTTTACCTGTTCCAGGTAAGCCTTCTATGTGATAATTTGCCATAAATTAAATTGTATCAATTCTGCTATAATTTCTCTATGCTTACAATCAATCGAGAATACCACCTAGGAATAAAAAGTTTTATTGTCTCAAGTTTGAGAAATGTTTTTGGCGCCATAGTTATGTTTTTTGTTGCTTTGTTTTTATCTATTGTCAGCGGTTTTTTTATACAAATTATTAATACTTTAATAAATGGCCAGGAAACAAGCGGGGGAAGTACTTTTAATTCTGCCCCTTTAGTTTTTTTAGGAATTTCGCTGATCTTTCTTCTTTCTTTTACTATTTTTATAGTTGGTCTGATTATCAGTTGGCTGAGCTATATAAATTTTACTTTTAATTTAAAGGATCTTGAAATTAAATTAAAAAAAGGAATTTTAAATAAAGAAGAAATATCAATTCCTTATCATCAAGCTACAGATGTTCATGTTGATAGAGATATTATGTACAGACTATTTGGAGTAAGCAGGCTTGTGATCAATACAGCCGGCGAGGATGATACAGGAACTGGTAGAGAGGAGGCAACCTTCGATCCTATTGATAAGGAAATTGCAGAACAATTACAGATAATGCTCCAGCCAAGAATTGGAGTTCTAATTACAGAAGAGAGAAAATAAAGAGAAATTATCCCAACAACAATTTTAATTAAATAACTATTTGTCATTCCCGCGAAAGCGGGAATCTAGAAAAACTGGATCCTCATTTTCATGAGGATGGCAGAATGTTATTCCGCCAAGCGAGAGATGTCGCGAAAGACGAGCGAAGCGAAGTTTTTCATGACATCCGAGCGTAGACGGAACAAAAGGTTTAATGCCTTTTATTCTGCCAATTGTATGAGCAAAAACTTAAAAACCTAAATACTCCATTATTTTGTGTGCAAAAGGTTCAACGGCTTTATCTTCAGGAACAAAATTTAAAAAATGGTCTCTTATGACACTTGGTTCTATGTAATCAGTTTCAATAGGCAGAACCATCATTGGATTAATAACTCTTTCTATTCTTAAAATAAGCTTTGGAACTGAATTTTTAGTATCTTCAACCCAAAAAGTTTTTATGTTTTGAAATGGATAAAGGGTTGAATTTATTTCAAGTCCTTTGTCGTTTAATTTTATTACCAATAGATCAGGTTTCTTATCTCCAGTGGCTATTAGTAAGGCTCCAACAATTAAGATGAAAAGCGCAAAAAGGGAGTCACTGTAAATTGCAGCGATTATTGCAATAGCAAGACTAATTATTCCAACAGCCCAAAACCAGTCTGCTGTTTTTTTCTTGTACTGAAATGCGTAAGTTTCCCAAAAGATTCCTTCTTTCATCCTGCACTAGAAAATGACATTGCCTTTACAGGCGTAATCATTCTCGAAATTATTTTTTAATATAAATTGAACGACCATTTTTCTATAGTTACATGATTAGTCGTTTAATGTCATTTACAGTGACTGGACATGTTTAAATATATTCTACCATAAAGAATACAAAACAAGAGCAAGTTAGAGCCATTAATTTAGGCTTTATCCACTTTATTTATCAAAAAAAAGGGTGTATTAGCCCTTTATTTTTTGTATTTTTAATATTACACTTTATTGCAATAATGAAGCACTAAAATGTATGTGATTATTTTTACATTAATAATTTTATTTTTTGTCGTTATAACTTTTTTTATTTTAAAAAAGGATTATTTTTCGGGTGACAAAAAGAAAAAAGTTGATGTAAAAAAAGATCAATTAATAAGAACGAAAAATAATCCTGTTTTTTCTCCAGACAAAAGTGATTGGAGGGCCCAAGGTACTTTTAACCCCGCAGCTATAAAAGATTCAAATAATAACGTTCACCTACTATACAGGGCTTTGGGCATGGACGGAGTTTCTCGTCTTGGTCATGCCGAAAGTCCAGATGGGAAAAATTTTGATAGTCTTCCTTATCCAGTTTTCTCTTTAGAAAAATTCCTTCCCAAAAATGCTCCAGAAGATGCTCGAAAATTTGATCTGTCGCTTTACCCCTCAGGTGGCAGTTGGATCGGTATAGAAGATCCAAGAATGGTCTCAATTGATGGAAGAATTTACGTAACGTTTAATGCTTTTGATGGTTGGGATTTTGTTCGGGTTGGAGTGATCTCAATTAAAGAAGAAGATTTTTTTAAAAAACAATTTTCTTGGAGTAAGCCGTTGTTCATTTCTCCAAAAAATAAAATAAATAAAAACTGGGTATTATTTCCAGAAAAAATTAATGGAAAGTTCGCTATTCTTCACAGTATTACTCCACATGTTCAAATTGAATATGTGGACAACATAGAAAATATTGCTTACGGGGGAAAAGAAATAAAAAGTATTTTTGGACAAAAAAAACCTCGCGAAGAATGGGATACTTGGGTAAGAAGCGCTGGTCCTCCTCCTCTTAAAACTGAAAAGGGTTGGCTTATTTTTTATCACGCGACAAATAAAGATGAACCTCATCAATATAAACTTGGGGCTATGTTGCTTGATATTAAAGATCCGGAAAAAATTATTGCAAGATCTCCAACAGCCTTGATGTCTCCGGATATGTGGTATGAAAACGATTGGAAGCCAGGAGTTATTTATGTTTGCGGGGCGATTATTCAAGATGAAAATATCAGACTATACTATGGAGGAGGAGATAAATATGTTTGCACCGCCGAGGCAAAACTAAAACCTTTTCTTGATTGGCTTGTTTCAGCAAGTGAAAAAAGAGGGGAGATCTTTCGTGATGTTAAGGTCAAGTCAAAAAAATAATTTTAATTTTAAAATAAAATAATAATCAAAAATGTTTACAGTAAAAAGAGCAGAAAGTAATCCTCAAATATCTCCTATACGCGAACATTTTTGGGAAGCTACCGCAACCTTTAATTGGTGCCCTGTAAAAAATAACAAAACAACATATGTGGTTTATCGTGCGGTCTCTGATAATGAAATATTTCGCGACCAAAAGATCCAGCTTTCGGTCATTGCCCGAGCAGAAACATTGAACGGAAAAGATTTTAAAAATCGAGAACCTTTTATTATTCCCGAAAAAGATTATGAAAAATTTGGATGCGAAGATCCTCGTGTTACCAAGTTAGGGGATACCTATTATATTTTTTATACAGCTCTTTCAGAATATCCTTTTACACCCGACAGTATAAAAGTCGCTGTGGCTTTGAGTAAAGATATGAAAACTGTGCAAGAAAAACATCTCGTTACTCCTTTTAATGCAAAGGCGATGGCTCTTTTTCCAGAAAAAATTAATGGAAAAATGGCCGCTTTGCTTACTGTGAATACCGACCTTCCTCCTTCTGAGATCGCCTATGCAGAATTTGATGATCCAGAAGAAATGTATTCTGAATCTTTTTGGAATAAATGGTATGAAAAACTTCCTGAAAATGCTTTAAAGATAAGAAGAAACAAAAATGAGCAAATTGAGCTTGGAGCACCTCCGTTAAAGACAGAAAAAGGCTGGTTGGTGATCTATTCTCATATATCAAAATACACCGAAGGAAGGCCTATTTTTGGAATTGAAGTGCTCCTTTTAGATCTGAAAGACCCTAAAATAATTCTAGGCAGAACGCACGGACCAATTATGGTCCCAGAAACTTATTATGAACTTACTGGTTTTGTGCCAAATGTTGTTTTTCCTTCGGGAGCGCTTATCACAGGAAATAAATTAGAAATTTATTACGGAGCTGCCGATACTCATTGCGCTATAGCATCCATTCCTCTCGATAATCTTTTAAATTCACTTGATCCGCAAACAAAAAAACCAGTAGAAAGATTTTCAAATAATCCAATTCTTTCTCTTCGTCCTGGAAAAAAATTTGAAGAAGGAGGGGTGCTTAATCCAGCAGCGATAGATCTAGGAGGCAAAGTTCATCTTCTTTATCGAGCTTCAACAAATAAAAATGTTTCTACTATTGGTTATGCGTCATCCAAAGACGGAGTAAACATTGATGAACGATCTGAAAAACCGATCTATGAAGCGCGCACAAATTTTGAAGGCAAAGGACGAACTGAAAATGGAGGATGTGAGGATCCAAGAATAAGCCAAATAGGGGATAAGCTTTATATGACATATACGGCATATGATGGAAAAACTCCTCAAGTCGCCGTTACTTCAATTTCTTGCGATAGTTTTTTAAAAAAAGAATGGGATAAATGGAGCGAGCCACGGGCTGTTTCCATTCCCGGAGTGGGAGATAAAGATGCCTGTTTAGTTGATGAAAAAATAAATAATGAATATTATATTTTCCATCGAATTGACGGAACTGTTTGTATGGATTCATTTTCAACTCTTGATTTTTCAGAACAAAAAATAAATAAATGTATTGAAATAATCGGGCCTCGAATGGGAACATGGGAAAGTTTGAAAGTTGGGGTGGCTTGTCCTCCAATTAAAACAAAATTAGGGTGGCTTGTTTTTTATCATGGAATTTCTGAAACAAAAACATATAGGATCGGAGCGGCTCTTCTTGATCTAAAAAATCCAACAACGATCAAAGCTCGTCTTGCAACGCCTATTTTAGAACCAGAAAAAGATTATGAAATGAAGGGAGTTGTTTCAAAAGTTGTTTTTCCTTGCGGAGCAATTGTGCGCAAAGGAATAATATATCTGTATTATGGAGGAGCAGATAAAGTTGTGTGCGGAGCAAAGATCGAACTTGAGACTGTCCTTAAAATGCTGAAGGTGGAGAAGTAGAAGAAATTTTTTGCTGATGATTCAAGTAGGGTATGTGAGCCGGAGTTAATTTCTTGTAATTTCAGAAGTTACTGATAGTATTTTGATTAGGCAATAAACCCCTTAATAGAAATAAAACCTATGGCGAAACATTGTATCATCAGTACTCCGCCTAACCCATTCAAAAAAGGCGGACCACAAAGTTCTTTTGGCAAATACAAACACGACGGTGAACAGCCTCAAGACATTTTTGTTCTGAAAGGAACGCTCCCGAAGCCTTCCAAGGAAAAAACGGAAGAGAAAAAGAAGTGAATGTGCCAATTTGTAAAAAGGAGAGTCTATTTTAGCTCTCCTATTTTTTATGTTTTAGGGTAGTTATATAAATATAAATGCTTGAGGAGTATCTATTTTTTTGTATTAATTAAAATGCGGAGAGAGTCGAGTTAGAACTAAATTCCAACAAGGTTCATAAGGTCTGTTTAATAATTATATTTTATTAAATCTGATGTATCTCGAGCGCTCGGTTTAGTGAGATTTTCAACCTTGAAACTACCTCCGAATGACCTTTCTCCTGCTTGACCAAACCAACTAACTTTTATCTTTCTGTCGATAATTAGAGGCGTATCTGCATATATCTGAGATAAATACATCTCAAGATAAAACCTATTTTCGTCAGAATCATAAAAAATCGTAGAAATCCCATATTCTTTGAGAAATCTTTTAAATTCGTGGTGGAAGGTCTCAAATTTCATTGTTAGATCAGCGCCAACTTCTGCTCTACGAGCAACTATTCCGTCAAGGATATCTCGAACGGCACCAACGTTATTGATTGCGGGATGTAATGCCCAATCACAATAGAATTTCAGTTTATTATATTTTGTCTCCTTTTCTTTTCCATCTATCTCGAGCATCTTGCGAACACGAGAAAGAATATACACGACCTGGGGTTCACCCTCGATTTTCTTGTTTAACTCTGCTTGTAGTTTTTCTCGTATATCATTTCTCATGTATATAATTCCAATAAAAATGGTTTATTTAATATAAACTAAATAGATGATATAGCTTGTTTGCCACCGAAAATATAAAGCCCCGCAAGTCTAATAAGATAGAAAATAATTCCTTCTACAATTAATATTAATAATAGATAATCTAAGTGCCAATCTATATATTCCCTCGTTCCGCTTATTGTGTAGACTTTGCCGTTATCTCCTTTTTGCATTCCTTCAAACAATTGAATTTCAAAACTAGTAGCTAAATCTGGGTCTTTTCCTCCACTATATAGTTTATAGCATTCCTTACTTAATCTTATGTTTTCAGGTGTTCCTTTCTGAAATATTAAAGATTTGGAGTTTTGAATTAATTTCTTTTCATTATCAGTTAATGTTTGAGCAGTATCTCCTAATCCGTTACACGTATAATATGAACTATCGGTGCTTAATTTATTTTCCTTTCCCACAACAAAAAAGAAGATAGTTATAATTGCCACAATTCCCACTATTAAAATATATATAACCTTAAAAAAACGAAATAGTGGTTTTTTCTCAAGTTCAACAATTTTATTCATGAGTCAATTATACCATGTTGGTATTTTTCAATACACAGATTTTAATTCTCGAGCTAGCTCGTCTTGGCGGAGGGGGCGAGATTCGAACTCGCGACACCCTTTCGGATGTGACAGTTTTCAAGACTGTTGCCGTAAACCGCTTGGCTACCCCTCCAATCAGAAGATATTGGCATATTTTTGATTTCTTTTCAATTGTTATATGCTTAACCAATGAATCCCGCACTGAAATTTTAATTGGATTATGTCCGGAAATTAAGTTCAAAAGTTCATAAAAGTAAAGTTTTTCAAGAGATATAAGGTATAGTAAATACAAAGGTTTGGACATAATCAAAGTTAGATCTTTTTTTAAAATACGTTAAATTGCTTAAATAAAGCTTAATATTGCAAAACATACATTAAATATCTATTCAAATGAAAACAGTCGAAAGATTTAACAAATTAAAATTCTAGTGACGGGATGAAATTATTAGGAATTGATTATGGTTCAAAACGAATTGGCATTGCCACATCTGATTCAAGTGGGGTAATGGCTTTCCCTAAAATGGTACTAAATAATGACCGAAGTTTGATATCCAATATCAAAAAGATCTGTTCAGATGAGAAAATTGAGAAAATTGTGATCGGAGATTCAAAAGATTCAAATATGAAGGACAATCAAATCATGCAAAGTATTCGCCGTTTTGCTGATGTTATTTCAAACGAAACAAAATTACCGATAGAATTTCAGCTTGAGTTTATGACCTCTCAACAGGCAATTTTGATCCAAGGTGAAAATGATATGATTGACGCATCCGCTGCAACAATAATTTTACAAAGTTTTATAGATAAAAGTAATTAGAATAATTCAGAAATCAAAATGCAAAAGTTAAAAGTTAACATTATTCTCTTATTGAGCGGAGTGAAATTAGAGAATAAGAAATGCCCTTGTGGCACAAGTAAAAATTAAAAAGTTAAATATATAAAAAATTTTGAGTTTTGAATTGCAATTTTGCATTTTAAGTTCTAAATTTTGACTTAATCAACATGGAAGATATAAATAAACCAGACAAAAAAATAACTTACGAAGATTTTAAAAAAGTTGAAATGAAAGTAGGACAGATCCTTTCTGCTGAAAAAATTCCTGATACGGATAAGCTTCTAAAACTTTCGGTTGATTTTGGAGAAGGTTCACCTCGCCAGATCGTTTCTGGAATTGCACTTCATTTTCCGGATATATTACAGCTTGTTGGAAAGAAATGTATGTTTGTCACAAATCTTGAGCCAAGAACTATTAAAGGTTTTGTAAGTGATGGAATGATCTTGGCTGTTGGAGACGGAGATACTTTTTCTCTTGTTGAGCCTGGTCCAGAAATTCTTCCAGGTTCTACTGCTAGATAATTTTAAAAAAAGTCTTTGAAGGGCTATAATATAGGTAATGAGTCCCGTCACTGTAAAATGATATTAAAAGCTTAAACATAAAGATGTTAGCAAACAAGGTTCTTCGATTCACATTAAAAAGTAATTTTGAAAATGGACACGCTTTCAAAAGCGATGTCATTTTCTAGTGCGGGATGAGTTTCAAAAATAATTTTTTTCAAACTGCTTACTATAAATTCCTGAAATTTTTTCCTACTCCAATTTTTTTGAATTTTTCTGGTACAGGAATTGATTTTTCCACTGAGGGATTTAGATTTGTTGATTTTGAAAGAGATGAAAAAGGCTTTAAATTAAAAAAATTTGGTTTTCAGAATATTTTAGAAAAGGATTTTTTACATTCTGAACAAGCTTTTTCTTTTTTAAAAAAAATAAGCGATAAAAAAATAAAGTATGTGAGAGTAATTGTGCCTGAAGAATCATCCTATCTTTTTATTTTACCTATTGAAGGCGATGAGGCTTCTGCAAGAGGGGAGATAGAATTTCATCTTGAAGAAAATGTCCCTCTTTTGCCAAGTAATACAGTTTTTGATTTTATAACTTTTTCGGAAGACGGTAAAAAAATTGCAGTGGTTACGGCACTTTCTCAGGACACAGTTTCGACTTATGTAGATTTTTTTGAAAAAAATAATATTAAACCTATCTCTTTTATTCCAGAGTCACATGCTTTGGCAAAAGATTTGATAAAGAATGATGAAAAAGGAGTTGTTCTTATTGCTCATATTAGCAAGAATAAAACAGTAATTGCTGTAGCTAAGAATAGGATCATAAGATTTAGTTCAGCTATCAAATTTGGAGGGGAAATGATAACTGAGGCGATCGCAAAATATTGTCAAATTCCCTTAGATCAAGCAGAGATCATAAAAAATGAAAAAGGATTTTCAATGAAAGAAGAGAACCACGATTGTTTTTTAGCTCTTGGAAATTCTATTTCGGCCATCAGAGATGAAATAGAAAGAGTTATTATTTACTGGCAGACCCATGATGAAAAAAACGGGGTTATAGAAAAAATAATAATTTCTGGTTCGAATGCAAATATGCCGGGTCTTGTTGAGCATTTGTCTGAAAGTCTTAGAATCAAAACTGAAAAAGGGGATGTGTGGTCGAATTTTCCTAGATACAAAGACGAGGTACCTGAGATTCCTTTCGGTGATTCACTCAGTTATGCCGCTTTGCTTGGTATTTTTTCTGAATAAATATTATGTTTTCACTACTTCCAGAAAAATATAGAAAAAGATTACATTTTGAATATAGGATTCGTCTTGCGATCGTTGGTTTATTAGGCCTTATTATATTAACCATTATTTCTGGAATTTTTATTTTGCCAACTTATCTTAGGGTGTCTGTCGAAAATAAAATTTCTTTGGATCAAAAGAACTCATTAGAAAAGCAAATTGCTTTGCAGGCGGGGCAGAGCGGGGCAGATGATATAAAAAGTATAAGACAAAATATCAATATCGCAGCCGTTGATCAGAGAAGTGTAATTTCATCTATAAAGGCTGTTATTAAAGCACAAAGTTCTGAAATAAAACTTACAAATTTTTCATACATATATAATTCGAAAGCAAGTACCTTGGTTATAAGTGGAATTGCTTCAAGTCGACAATCTTTGCAAACTTTTCAAAAAAAACTTCTAGAACAGACTCTTTTTACTAATGCTAATCTGCCTTTATCCAATTATGCTAAAGATTCAAATATACCTTTTTCAATAAATTTATCGGGACAATTTTAAAAATCTAATATGAAAAAAAAACTTATAATTATTTCTTCTATCGTTGGAACTATGGCTTTAGTTTTTTTTGCTGTACATATTTGGGTAATTTCTAAGATCGAACAAAAATATAGTGACACTCAAAATCTTTCTGGTAATTTACAGATGGATATAATTAAAAACCAGCAACTAAGTAATTTAAGAAGAAAAATTAAAAATTTTAGTGAGCAAAATAAAGAGTTATTGGCATTGTTTATAAAAGATGATGATATTCCAAACTCTATTCAGTCACTTGAAACAATAATGAGAAATTTAAAAATAACAGGAAACACTAAATCTGTCTCTGAGATAAATGTCCCTGAGTTAAAATCAGCATTAAAAAATGAATTACTTATTACTTTTGAAGCCGAAGCTCCATATTCAAACTTGATGCAGTTTATTTCTATTTTAGAAAATCTGCCCTATAGATCATATATTTCTTCAGTTTCGATTGTAAAAGAAACTCCTGTTCAATCTCTAGGACAAACTACGAAATCAGCAAAAAATGATCTATGGAAATTAAACCTTACATTAAATATAGTTAAAACTATGGCAAGCCAAACTACAAAATAAAATGAAAAGTGATTATATAAAAAAACAAATAGATGTTGAAATGGAAAAAACAAAAAAGTTTTTTCTAAAAATGAGTAATCCAGATCCAGACAGAGACTGGTTCATTGTTATTTCCTTTTTATCCGTTTCCTTCTTTATAGTTGTTATCTGGAGTATTGCTCTTTATTTTCTATACTTCCCAACAGCAATTGAATTTCCTGGATCGAATATTTCTTATGGTTCAGTGG
>JBAYHV010000022.1:0-13692 GCA_041665985.1 Minisyncoccota bacterium | reverse complement strand
TTAAAAAATTCCAAAAAAAATACAGGAACTTACTTAAGAACCTGTTTTGTTAAACTTTACTGGTTATGGCGTGGGTCTACCGATCCAAAAAATTTTCGCGCTACCTGCGACAAAAACGGCTTTTATCATGGCGACGTAGTGGAAACCGTTCAGGCAATTTTTAAGGATGTACTCCTCAGAGACTTCCTTAAAGCTAGTAAAATGTTTTACTTCTCCGGCACAATTGCCAGACCAAACACCAGGCTTTGTTCCTTCCTCCGTTTCCTGCATCAATGCCTTTGCACTAATTCCAGCAATACAATATTTATGGCCATTGTCGGCCAAGAATTCAAAAAAACAACTCATAATTTTGTCGTATTATAACAGAATTATAACAGATATATTAAAGTCGAAATTGAGTTATAATTTTAATACTATGAACGGAAGCAACGGAATCAAATGGCAATTTTATTTAACCTCTGAAGAAGCATGGGATGCAATGCTTCTCGAAATTGCAAATGCAAAAAAAAGCATCGACCTAGAACAATACATATTAATTAATGATAACGTTGGAAATAAGTTCATTGAGCTTTTAATGAAAAAAGCTGACGAAGGATTAAAGATAAGAATTTTCTGCGACCAAATAGGTAGCTTCCCTCTTTATAGATCTTATGTAAAAGAAGCTCTGTTAAAAAAAGGAATACCTCTAGTATTTTTTAATCCAGTTCTTCCTTGGAATCCAAACAGAGAATCACTTTGGTATTTTAGGGACCACAGTAAACTTATGATCATTGATGATGAGATCGGATTTACCGGTGGAATATGTTTGGCCGAAGAAATGCAAGGATGGAGAGAAAGCTATGTGAAAATTAAAGGTCCTGTGGTAAGCCAAATGAAAAATGCCTTTGAAGTAATGTGGAATAAAGAATACAGAAAGCCTGCATATTTTTTTAAGAAAAAAAATAATAACCACAATCATATCAGGGATAGGTTTAGATATTTGACTAACTCTCCCCTACCCCGTAAAAAATTTATGTATAAAGAGCTTATCAGAGCAATAAAAAGCGCTGATCATTATCTTTATTTAACTACTCCGTATTTTTTGCCCAACCACCATCTGCTTAGAGAAATAAAAAAAGCTAGCAAAAGAGGAGTAAAAGTTATTTTACTTATTCCCAAAAATCCAAATCACATTCTAATTGAAATTGGTTCTGGAACTTTTTTTGAGGATCTACTGGAACACAATGTAAAAATATTTAGGTATGAAAAAACAATGATCCATTCAAAGACAGCTGTTGTGGATGGAACCTGGTCAACCATTGGAAGCCTTAACCTAGACAACATAAGCCTTCGATATAATTTTGAAGCAAATCTTGTAAGCACCGACAAGGATTTTTCTTTTGAACTTGAAAAACATTTTCTTGATGACTTGAAGCTTTCTAAAGAACTACTTTTAAACGACTGGATGAAAAGACCTTTAAGGAGGAAGATAGTCGAAGTAATAATTTGGCCTTTTAGAAAACTTTTGTAAGTGTAAAAAACATTAAACATTTGTTCTACCCTCCCTGCTAACAGGCAGGGGTTGAGAAAAAAAATAGAGCCTTTTTTTAATCAGACTCTAAGTAATTCTTTATCCTTCTCTTCGTTGTAATCAAAAGGCCTAAGACTTCGTGAATCGAATGCCTTGATGTGGAATTCCCTTTTTCTCTGTTTCCAAGTATCAAGTTTTTTTGGCCAGTAGCGTGGCTTATTCACAGCATACCCAAAAAAATTACGAGGAGTAAAATAATCGAGATTTCCGTCTGCAAAAAGAAGGACCACGATATCTATCGCTGTATTCTGGTACACGATCTGACAAACCAGTACATCATGCTCATACTCTTCTCTTGTCTGGTCAACAGGTATTCCTTTAACAAAAGTTCCAAGAGGAACTTCGTCAAGTTCAACAATTTCTTTTTTCATAGGTGCAGTATTTAAATAAATACTATACCGGAATATAAAAAAACAAAACCCCGTTCTCCTAGGAGAACGGGGTTTTGTTTTTACCCGAAGCACTAAAATTTAGTGCTTGGATTTACTTCATTGCTACGTGATTTGATCTAGGCTTCCAACACTTTGAAGATGAATTCCAAGGGACAGTTCCCTCTCTTTCAAACAAACGTCTTGCATATTGCATATTACCTTCTGTGGTAAATATATCCATATCAAGCTTTTCAGATACATCTGCATGATAATAGGTATTAATTTGCATAACACCAATATCATCAGAATTAACCTTACCTCTAAAAACTGTACCGTCTGGATTAAATTGTCTATTACGAGATTCACAATAAGCAATATCTTGCATAATTGGAATATCTTTAAAATATTCTTTAACCAAACCTTCTACGTTTTTAGGCTTAGCACCTGTAGTAGTTGATACTACTGAGCTATCTGTTTTTGTGATCGAAACTTCAATTTGTGAAGGAGCAACGTTTACTGTGGGTGCATCTGACTGTGGTCTTAGACCAGCAGCGAGAAACCCTAGTCCTGCGATGATTTCTATAATAAGCCTTTTCCTAATTTATAATACGTGTGTCCATTTCTGTCGTTTCCTTAATAAAGAAAAATTTTTTCCTTTTAGGTGTCTTTGTTTTCATAAGAACGCTTTGTCTTAGAAACACTAAAGTCTTTTTTGAGGAAAAAATACATACACGTTTGCACTACTAGAGTACTTCTTGTTTCCTAATTCGCTTTCACCACAAGGGTATTTCCAATTTCTACACGAACGAAGTTCGTAAGAAATTTAGGTCGCTCAAAAGGAAACAAAGTCGCACAAAAGAAAATGACCAGAACAAATCTGATCTCAACTATCATAGCAAATTTAGCAAGTAATGTCAATGATAAAATGGAAAAAATAGACCTTCGTCTAATAAAAATATCCTTATTTAAGGCTATATTTTAACGATATTCATTTGACAAATATAGGCTATTTATGTCCTAATATTTACCACTCATCTAAACTACAGCCAAGGGATTTTAAAAGCCTTGTAGCTTTCAAAAAAAGGCTTGTTATACAAAAGTCTTGAGAAGGCTTCCGCCTCTATTCTTGCACCGTTTATGGCCTTGTGAGGATGTATTTCAGGTGGGATACCAACATATTTCATTATCGAATCTGAATTTAAATTTGAACGGTTATTTGCGATCGGAGGCTTCTTCCCTTTCCAGATCATGTGAGCTAAGCAAATACTATGGAGATCAACAGTTCTCCTTGGCATCGAAAAATCTAGATGATTTCTTTCGGCCGCCGCAATTACAAAAGAAGTATCAAAGTTTGGATTCTGTCCGGACATAGTGTGATCATTCGACTGCTTTGCCCAATCCAAAAAGGCTTTAACTATCTCGGCTTCTGTTTTTTTGCTTTGGTCGTGAAGCTGTTCTTCTGTAAATCCGTTTACAGCGAGAGCTTCCTTTTCAATTTTAGCTCCATCAAAAATTTTGCATTGTTCATAGAACTCTCTTTCAGGTTGGTCAAAATCAACTGCTCCAATAGAAGCGATCGAGTGAACTCGCGGGTCCGTACCAGTTGTTTCTATGTCTAGGACTATCATATGGTTAGGTTATAGATAATAGTTTACAGTGAACAGAAGAAAAATGAAATCGAAAAAGTGGATAGCTCGCCCGTTCAGGTTTTATGAAATAAAAATTGTTCGGGCGACTATTTGCTAGTGGAAAAACAAATTAAATTCTCATTCTCTTTATTAAACGGAATTTTTAAATAAAAAAAATACCAAACTAAAAGTCTGGTGTGTTTACGAATTGACGATATTAAAATCCTCCTAAACCAGCCATTGATTCATAGCCTTCAGGAAAATTTACAAAGCAGTGCAGGTCATCAGGTTGCTCACTTTCGTTCGCATACATGACAGCTTCAGCAACTTCGTCCAATTTGATAACAATAATTGTCGGAGAAATGATGGTGTAGTCAGGTATGATGACTCTCTCACCTTTTCTCATTGTTGAATTTGGTTTGAATACTTGTTCTTCTGGCTCACTTGGATGATTAATCCAAGACCCTGCCATAAAACGATTTAACAGCAGATCCTCCAACAGGACAGCGAGTCCACTGTCTCCAGTAATTCTGATATTGAGAATCTTTGAGCGAAAGAGATACCACCAATCAGGGCCTGTTTCCCAACAAGGCCACCTGAAATACCAAATCCCTCCAACAAATGATTGTAAAAGTGCATTGTCTATATTGTTCATTTAACCTCCTTAAGGTTGTTTTTTAAAACATTAGTGGAAAAGTAATTTTATGTCAACAAATTTAAAAACTACAATTTGAAGCCCTAGAATATCCAGCAGATTGAGCCTCTGATTCGGTCTTAAAATATATCTTGTTTTTGCTTGAAATTTTGTTCGCTCCAGAACAAGTTGAAAGATAATATTTTGTTCCGCTTTTTGAAGCGACAAATGAGCCATCAGAAGGAATATTGGTATTTTCTCGAGTCGTCTTGGCTTGGTAGTTCCCTGTTTGAGACGATGTAGAGCTAAACTGAGCTTCTGTATGATTTTCAAGCGAATATCTTCCCAAAGCAAAGGAGGAAAGCGCAACAAAAATAATCACTGTGGACAGTAAGATCTGCTCTTTTTTATCTTTAAGAGAATCCAGGCCTATCTTGACCCAGTCACTAGAAAATGACCTTGCAATATATTTGCGAAGAGAACTTAGTACGTTATTTCTTAAAAAGTTTTTCATGCCGATCTTAGTTGGATAAATTTATATTAAATTCATATATTGCTAGTAAATAAGGTCATTTTTCAGTGCGGGGTTGACCGGGCAGTGAATTTTGGCATTATTTATTCGCAAGACATTTTTCATATTTAATTTTACAAAAAAACATTTCATTGAAAAACATCATTCTTGATATACCCTTATTATTAGGCTCATAAATGGATTACGATGCCAAAATCTACTGACCCGGTTGATTTTTTGCTCCATTTCTCTTATAATTTCGCTCATACCTATTAATCATAGTTTAACAGAAAAAACACACCATGGCACATAAAAAAGCCGGCGGAACCGCCAAAAACCTGACAGACTCAAATCCAAAGTATCTTGGAATTAAGCTTTCTGCAGGTCAGACTGCAAAGTCTGGAAGTATTATTGTAAGACAAAGAGGAACAAGAGTTTTGGCAGGTAAAAATATTGGAATGGGAAAGGACCATACTCTATTTGCACTTAAACCAGGAATTGTTGAATTCTCACAAAAGAGAAAACAAAACTTTGACGGAACAACTACAGTAAGAAAGATCGTGAGCGTAAAGACAGTTTAAAGTTTTTAATTTCTAATCAACAAAAAAGCCGTTCGCGAAGCGAACGGCTTTTTTGTTTTCTTTTTTATTTCTTAACTCTTACCTCAAATCTCTATTTAGCTGAAATAGAAAGCGTAACATAGGCTTTTTTACCAGAAGCTGTTACTTCTATTTTGTGATCTCCAATTTCTTTAATTGGCTTTTCTAGAGTGATGAACTCTGGAAGGATTTCTGCATGCGTAGATTTTTTAATAAAATCTGCAATTTCTTGTGCGTGTATACCTGCAAATAGGTGTCCTTGTTTGTTTGCTTGAACTTTTATTTCAACAACTTTTCCTTCAATTTCGTGAAGATTCTTCGCAAGAAGATCTTCTTGGATTTTAAGTTCTGCTGCAAGTTCAATTTTAAGAGCTTCAATTTCCTTCAAAGCCTTTGGAGTTGCCTGCTTGACACTTCCGTTTGGAATAAGCATATTAAGAGCATGCCCTTCTGCAACTTCTTTTACTTCGAATTTCTTACCTAGCTTTGGTATATCTTTTAATAGAATTACTTTCATCCCAGTACTAGAATTTTAATTTATTAAATCATTCGACTGATATCTTTAAATATACTATTTTGAAGTAGTTTTTACAAACTTAGTTAAAAATCATTAAAATTCAGTACGGGACGCGTACTGTTTTATTGTTTATCTCGGCTAGCGAGAGGTGTCGCGAAAATGATAATTCATTTTCATGACCCGCGAGCGAAGACGGGGCAAGAGGTTTATCCTCTTATTATTAATAACTTAAATTTAATATATCCTGAGCTTTTTGCAATTGAGGATCAATTCCTGCAGCATAATCTTTATCTGTCATTGGCACAACTACATCAGGAGTTAAACCTTCCTTCGAAATAGACTTTCCAAAAGGAGTTAACCATCTAGCAATTGTTACCTTAAGAGATGTGTCATTTGTAACTGGAATTAACTCCTGAACTGAACCTTTTCCAAAAGTTTGTGCTCCAACAATTTTTGCAATTTTATATTCTTGAAGAGCTCCAGCGAAGATCTCAGAAGCTGATGCACTTCCCTCGTTTGCGAGAATAACTATTTTTCCATTCAAATTATTGAACAATCCATAACCATTACTTCGGTGCTCTACCTTGTTTTTTTCTGAACCAAAATCTTCCGATACAATTATTTTGCCCATGGGTACAAACCAACTAGACATATCAACAGCAGAATCAAGATAACCTCCTGGATTATTTCTGACATCAATGATCAATTTTGAATAACCCCCGTTTATGTATTCACGAAGAGCAGTTCTAAATTGGTCAGTTACATTTGCATCAAATTCATTAACTTTTATATAAAAAATTTGATTATTTATTTTTTTTGTCTCAACTGCGGGAACGGTAATAGTTTCCCTGATCATTGTGACATCAATGTTTTGCCCATTTCTACTTAAACCCAAAGCTACCTTTGTTCCTTTTGCTCCCCTTATCATTTTTACTGCTTCGTCAGCAGAAAATGTTGTCGTATCTTTTCCATCAATGCTAACTATTTTATCGCCTGCCAAAACACCTGCTCTGTCTGCTGGTGAACCTTTGACTGGGGAAATAACTACGAGCTTTGAATCTTTTACTCCAATTACAATTCCGACACCTTCAATACTTCCTGAAAGTTCTGTTTGGAAATTTTTATTTTCTTCTGGTGGAAAATAAACTGTATACGGATCTCCAAGTGATGCAACCATTCCTTTGATAGCTCCGTTAACCCTATCTTCACTAGTTGTTGTAGCAGATGATGTTCCTGTATAAACATAATTTTCATCTAAGGTCTGCCAAACTTTCCAAAAGGTTGTGAAATCTACATTATTAGGCTGACCTTTCGAAGAATTCAAAACAACACTAATACCTTGCACATTATTTGGATTTTCGGTTAATTTTGCATCTGTATAAATTCCTGCAAAAAAAGCGGTTGTTAATAGGAAAACTGAGACAAATCCAATAGATATTTGCCTTGCCCAGTTCTTATAATTTGGTTTGTAAATCATCCCGTCACTAGAATTTTAATTTGTTAAATCTTTCGACTGTTTTCATTTGAATAGATATTTAATGTATGTTTTGCAATATTAAGCTTTATTTAAGCAATTTAACGTATTTTAAAAAAGATCTAACTTTGATTATGTCCAAACCTTTGTATTTACTATACCTTATATCTCTTGAAAAACTTTACTTTTATTAACTTTTGAACTTAATTTCTGGACATAATCCAATTAAAATTTCAGCGCTAGATCATAACTGCCATTATCTCAAAGAAGAGCGTTTGGAGCAAGAAAATGATCATAGAAATAAATTCAGTCAACTTGGAGGCCAGACCTCCTCTTGAGAGGTCTGGCCTCCAAGTTTTACTACTCTGAATTCCCGTTTTCACGGGAATGACAAACCATAGTATAATTTCAAAGCAATGTTTTTAAGCAAATTATTTCAGAAAGAAAAAGGACAAGAAATCTACTTTTTTAACACCCTTACTCACAAAAAAGAAAAATTTATTCCTATAAACAAAAAAGAAATAGGAATGTATTCCTGCGGACCAACTGTTTACAATTACATGCATGTTGGAAACCTAAGGTCATATGTTTTTGCCGATACAGTAAAAAGAGTTCTTCAATATAACGGATACAATGTTAAACATATAATTAATGTTACAGATATCGGACACCTAACATCAGACAACGATGAAGGAGAAGACAAAATGGTCAAAGCTCTAAAAAGAGAAGGCAAAGCAATGACCCTTGAAAATCTGCGAGAAGTTGCTAATTTTTATTTTGATAAATTTAAAGATGATTTTGAAAAAATAAACATTATAAATCCTGAAAAATTTGTTTTTGCTAGCGATGAAATTCCTGCTCAAGTAAAACTAATTGAAACCCTTTTAGAAAAAGGTTTTGCTTACAAGACTTCAGATGGAATTTATTTTGATACAGCAAAACTTTCTGATTACGGAAGACTTGGCGGAGCAAATTCAGAAATGGAATCTAGAATTGCTCAAAATGCAGAAAAGAAAGATCAAAGAGATTTTGCTTTATGGAAGTTCAGTTCGACTCTGCTCACTGCAAGTGCAGAAATAATTGGCTTTGAAGCATCTTTTGGTAAAGGATTTCCTGGTTGGCACATTGAATGTTCTGCTATGGCAATGAAATATCTGGGAAATACTTTTGATATTCACACAGGAGGAATTGATCACATTCCTGTACATCACAATAATGAAATCGCTCAATCAGAAGCAGCTACAGGTAAATTACTTGCGAATTATTGGCTACACAACAATTTCATCACAATAGGAGAAGATAAAATGGCTAAATCTGGTGAAAATTTTCTGACTCTAAATACTTTAATAGAAAAAGGGATAAATCCCCTAGCTTATAGATACTGGCTCTTACAATCTCGCTATTCAACTCGAATGGATTTTTCAATTGACGCAATTAAAGCCGCTCAAACTGCGTTTGAACGGCTCGCTGAATTTATTTCAAATACAGAAAAAATTGGGAAAATAAATTTAAAATATAAAGAAAAATTTAATACAGCGACCAATGATGATCTTGATACACCAAAAGCAATAGCACTTGTTTGGGAAATTTTGAAAGATACCTCCCTATCAGATGAAGATAAAAAAGCTACTATCCTAGATTTTGATAAAGTACTTGGATTTGAACTTTCTGAAGTTAAAAAAACAGAAATTGAAATTCCTGCAGAAATTCAAAAACTTCTCGATGAAAGAAAAATCGCTAAAGAAAATAAAGACTGGGCAAAAGCAGATGAAATTAGAGAAAAAATAAAAAGACTTGGATACGAAATAATCGACTCATCTTCCGATCAAAAATTAAAGATAATCTAACAAATATCCTTTATTTATTGGAATATTTTTCAACATATATTGCATACCCAATTATACGTTATATAATATAGCTAAATTTCCTTTAGGGCGGTCTAAAACCTTTTAGACCGCCCTAAACCTAGATAGGATTTATTTAATACTCAAAAAAGTTTCAGCGATCTTCAGATCTTCCGGTGCAGTGATCTGAAGCCAAAATCGTGCCTGAATGGCCTTTATATTAAAATCATTTTTTGCAGAGAGAATTGTTTGTGGTAGGCCATATTCCTTATCTGTAATTTTTACCATTTCATAATCGAAAATTTTTGGAGTCATAGTATACATTCCAGCGCACACAAAACCTTTTTCATCTACTGTGTATTTTTCAAGAATATTCTTGATATGTCCTTCTTCGTCAAAAATTACTTTTGCTTTTCCTTTAAGTGAATCAACTTCTCTCATTAAAATAGACCACTCGTATTTCAAACACTCTTCCATATCTTCTTTGGAATAAATATCATCTCCCATCATTACCAAAAACTTTTTTTCATCTTTTAAAATTTCTTTGCATAAAAACAATGAATGAGCAGTTCCCAAAAGTTCATCCTGAACAACGTAAATAATTCTTCTGCCTTTGTAGAATTCTCCGATCGTATCTGTAATTTTATTTTTTAGGTGTCCCACAACCAAAATTACCTCATCGATAGATGAAGGCAAACTATCAAGTTTGTGTTCAAGTAGTGTTTTTCCTAAAACCTTAAGCATTGGCTTTGGAGTCAAAACGGAAAGATCTCCCATACGAGTTCCTTTTCCTGCGGCTAATATAATGGCTTTCATAAGGCAAAATTATATCTAATAACTGCCAATTTTAAAAGCCCAAAAGCTATCCCCAGCTTTACCACAGCTTTGTCCTATTAAAAAGCTTTTAGATAATTTACTACCTGATAGAATAGGTGAATGGCAATCACAAAAAGCATAAAAAGAGACAGTCTTCGAATTCCGCCTCAACACATCGAAAGTGAAATGGCTCTTCTTGGAGCGATCATGCTTAGGCCTGATGTAATTCACGATGTGGCTGATCTGGTTTTTCAAGAATCTTTTTACGCAGAAAAACACAGGATGATCTTTGGAGGAATGATGGAGCTTTTTTCAAAAAATGAACCTATTGATCTGCTTTCACTTTCAACAAAACTAGAAAATAAAAATACTCTGCAAGCTATCGGCGGAAAAAGTTATCTTACTGAATTAGTTCAAAGCGTACCTTCTACAGCCAATGCAGTTTACTACGCCGAATTGGTAAAAAATAAATATTTACTTCGCCGTCTTATTGAAGCCGCAGAAAATATTAGTGAAATGGGATACGGTTCTACTGAAGGTATTGAAGAAATTATTGATAAAGCCGAAAAAGAAGTTTTTGAAATTTCTACATCAGGTAGTTCCAAAAAATTTATTGATATTAAAGACACTCTTAGTGAGGCTTGGGAAAGATTAGAAAATCTTCACAAATCTGGAGGAGCACTTCGAGGAATTCCAACTGGTTTTAGAGATCTAGATAACATGCTTTCGGGTCTACAAAAATCAGACTTAATTATTCTTGCAGCCCGACCTTCTATGGGAAAAACTGCTTTAGCCTTAGATATCGCAAGACAAGCGGCTGTAAATCATAATATTCCCGTTGCAATTTTTTCTCTCGAAATGAGTTCGGGACAATTAGTTGACCGTATGCTTTCTGCTGATTCAAAAGTTAACTCTTGGAAATTTAGAACAGGAAAACTTTCAGCCGACAAAGACTTTGGAAATATTAGAAACTCTTTGGACAGACTTTCCAAGGCTCCAATTTATATTGACGATGAACCCGGAATTAATTCCTTAAAAATGCGTTCAATCGGAAGAAGATTAAAAAGAGAGAAAAATATCGGCTTGATTATTGTTGATTACCTTCAACTTATGACCCCAGTCTCTTCAAGAAATTCCGATAACATTGTTCAACAAGTGACTGAAATTTCTAGATCGCTTAAGCACTTGGCAAAAGAACTTGAAGTGCCTGTACTTGCCCTTTCACAGCTTTCTCGTTCTGTAGAAACTCGAGGAGGAAACGGAAGACCTAAACTTTCTGACCTACGCGACTCTGGTTCTATTGAGCAGGATGCCGATGTTGTTATGTTCATTCATCGAGAAGACAAATATCAGGAAAATTCAACCAAAAAAAATATGGCGCAAATTCACGTGGATAAACACCGAAATGGACCAGTAGGAAGTGTTGAACTTTTCTTCGACGAAGAAAGAACAACTTTCCTAAACCTAGACAGATCGAATATTGGAGATTTTATGCAGGAAGATGTATTTTAAGCTAATTCAAAAGTCAAAATGCAAAACTCAAAATTACAAGTAAAAATTAAAAAGTTTAAATATTTGTTTTGTAGATGTTTTAATCTTAAGTTTTTAATTTTGAATTACACTTTTGCATTCTAATTTTTAAATTCTGATTTAATTAATATGGATAATAAATTTGAACAGTTAGTGGAAATATTTAGGGAATTTCCTGGAATTGGTCCTCGTCAAGCAAGACGTTTTGCGTATTTTGTTATTTCTAAACCTTCTGGTTTTTCTGACGAGATCTCTTCCCTTTTAAAAGATGTGAAAAAGGCAATTTCGCAGTGTCCTATTTGTCTCAAATACACAATGGGAAAAAATGGCGGAATTTGTGAAATTTGTTCAGATGATACGCGTGATAAATCTATTATGGTTGTGGCCAAAGACACAGACCTTCAAACGGTAGAAAAAAGTGGAGTGTTCAAAGGAAAATATTTTGTACTTGGAGGATTACTTTCAATTCTCGAAAGAGAACCGGAAAAAAGAATAAGAATTAATCAGCTTAAAGACAGAATTAAAAAAGGAATAATTGACGGAAGCAAAGAAATAATTCTTGCCTTGAACGCCACATCCGAAGGAGAAACTACAGCAGAATATTTAAAAGAGACCTTAAAAGAATTTGAGATAAACATTTCAGAGCTTGGACGAGGAATTTCTACTGGAACAGAAATTGAATATTTGGATAAAGAAACTCTAAAAGGAGCTATTGAAAATAAATCCTGACGCTAATTCTACTTAGAGGTGAAGCCTCTAAGTTCATATTTCCATCCTGGTTGCCAAATAAACTTTGCTGAAACAAGTTGTTCAAGAGGTATTCCATTTATTAAATGATCAAGTCCATATTGAGTGGCTCGATGCCCTATGATCAAAACTTTTTTGTTATTGTATTTTTCAAAAAGAGAATTTAAAAAATCTTTCATCCTAGCTGTAGTTTGTTCATAACTTTCACCATTTGGAAAAGGAATTTTAATTCTTTTTATTTTTTCTGATTCAACTTCTTCACGTGGATGTTGAGTTAGGTCACCATAATCACATTCACGTAATCTTGAATCTTTAATGATTGGGTATTTGTTTCCAAAAGCAATTTCTGCGCACTTATAAGAACGCTGTAGATCTGAACAAAATATCGCATCAAAAATTTCTGTTTCGTGTCTCTTCCCCATATCTCTTGACCGTCCTTCACCTAATGGAGACAAAGCAACATCATTAAACCCTGAAGCCAATTTTGCCTCATTATCAAAAGTAGTTCCATGTGCTTCAAAAATTATTTCTATCATTTATTTATATTATCATTTTGTTTGAATTCTAAACAATTTACTTAGAGGCGAAGCCTCTAAGTTCATATATTTTGATAAAAAAAATACCGACAAAGTGTCGGTTGTTCAATTTTCACACAGATCGAGAGACTCCTCAATGATCTGGCGGAAAATTTTCTGAATATTGGTTTTAAAATTCCGTTCTTCGCAGGAACAGGAAAACAAAACCTTGCTCCTGTGCAGGTCGATAGGACGAGGATGTCGAGTAAGAGAAAGGTAATTGAACCCCCATTCCATATCCGAAGTAATTTCGATTATGAAGGTCCCTTTACAATCACCGATTGGCGCCCGCGGACCCCTGATCCGAAAAATTTGTTTGGGATCAAAAATCCGAATCAATGCAGCAATCTTCTTTTCGACATGCCTGTGAAGCGGAGCTTCCTCAAGGCCGATAACAACGATCGCGAATTTGTGATCAAAGACACCGGGACGAACAGACCGACTAAGCACCCACATCCCGAACCGAAGGGTTAATTTCATCAACATTTTCATGGCTTTTTTATTTTTGTGCAGGTCAAAGGAATTTCGGAGGAATCCGATCTTCACCACATATGCAGTTTTTTAATGACCAAGGTTAGCTAGATTTAACCATATAATTTTGCAAAAGGAAAGACTTACCGAATATAAGCTATTTCTTTTACGAATAATAAAGTTCCCCGCAGCAAGCAGACAGAGGTATTAAATACCAGAACTCGCTTTCACCACAAGGGTACTTCTTATTTTCTAATTCGTTCCTCATAAGAAAATAAAGTCGCACCACAAGAGTATTTCCAATTTCTACACGAGCAGAGCTCGTAAGAAATTTAGGTCGCTCGTACTTAATCCGCCCCAAGGGGCGGGGTATTTACCCTTTGTTCCGACTTCGCTCGGACGTCA
>JBAYHV010000021.1:0-13766 GCA_041665985.1 Minisyncoccota bacterium | reverse complement strand
CTATGATCTCGTATGCAGTTGCTTTTACATAAGCAATCTTTGATACTTCAATCACAGTTTGAGCATATTTTTTTGCATTTACGAAATCACCTTTTCTTTGAGCAATTCTCGCCAAGTTCATCAAAGCAACATCGTTTTGAGTATTAATTTGATAAGCCCTTATGTAATCAGCTTCTGCTGATTTTAAGTCGCCTGATAGATCATAAGCGTGTCCTCTTTTAACATAAGCAAGATCAGAATCTGGACTAAGTTCAATAGCTTTATTGTATTGCTCTAATGATTTAGGATAATTTTGTAAAACTTCATACGCATACCCAGCTGTTAAATACCCTTGGTAATTATTTGGTTCGCCAGTAATAACCTCATTAGCTAAAACAAGAGCCTTGTTACCAAACTCGATTTCCTTAAAGTCCAAACTAGCCTTTTCTAAATAAGCATTTGCAAGATCAAGTTTTGACTGATTGTCTTTTTTCAAACTTACCAATTGTTCTGCTGTCTGTATCTGTTTATCAACATCTCCTGATTGAGCACTTTGCGATAATTCATCATTAAGAACAGCTTCGTCAATACTTGTAAGAGAAATGATCTTGCCATTTTGAATCGTGTAAAACTTTAAAAATACAAAATCGGCTAGACCTGCGACAACCAATATAACAAGAGTGAGTATTAGATATTTTTTCATTATTTTAATTAATTATAATCGATAATAATTTTTACAACTACAAATAAAATGTATTTAAAAAAACGAATTTTTTTATTATTAAACTAATGGCAAGTTACTGTTTAAATTTTAACATACAAAAAAATAAAAAAAATTTAAAGTTATCCACTTGTCTCACTATCTAGCATATAAACAAAAAACACCCGACTAGGCGGGTATTTTTTGTTTTGAATTCTTTGTTTAAATTATTTAGTTTTACTCCAAGGAAATCCAAGGTATCTTAGGAATTCTTCTGTTTCTTTTTTATCCTTTGAAGTCACAACAACTGTGATAGCTAAACTGAAAACGTCTTTTACATCTTCATCTGAAGTTTCAGGGAAAATTGTATGTTCTTTGATTCCAAAAGTTACATTACCCATTTCATCAATTGCCTTAGCATTAAGACCTCTAAAGTCTTTTGTTCTTGGAAGTGAAATATCAATAAGCTTATCTAGAAAATCAAACATTCTTGCTTCTCTTAAAGTTACTTGGTAACCGATTTGGTCTCCCTCTCTAACCTTAAAGCTTGCAATAGATTTCTTTGCTCTTCTTGGAGCAACTTTTTGACCAGTGATCTTTGCTAGTCTGTCTGAGATAAGTTCTTTCTTTTTCTTGTCAGCAATTTTTCCAACTCCAGTTGTTACAATAACCTTCACAAGCTTTGGAGCCTGCATAACGTTTTTGTAGCCAAACTTTTCTTTTAGATCTTTATAGGCACTTTTCTGTTTTTCTTTGATGGTCTTCATATATTTTATTTACTTTTCTTTACCTTTGTTTCGAGTTTAACATTTGAAGCATCAACAGGCGTTGGAATATCTATGATCTGTCCTTTCTGATTTTGGTTTCTTGGCTTCTGGTGTTTTTTCTTGATGTTAATACCAGGAACTAGAACTGCATTAGTTTTCGGAAAAACTTTACTAACTTTTCCAGTCTTTCCTTTATCTTTTCCTGTTATTACTATTATGTTGTCGCCTTTCTTAATTTTCATATATTTTTTTTATTTAAACAACTTCTGGTGCAAGTGATGCAATTTTCTGATATCCCTTTTCTGCAATTTCTCTTGGGATCGGGCCGAAGATTCTTCCTCCGATAGGATCCTTCTTTCCTTTTTCAATGATCACAACTGCGTTTTCATCAAAACGAATATAAGAACCATCCTTTCTTCTGATTGGTTGCTTTTGTCTAACAACTACAGCTTGAAGAACATCCTTCTTTTTGACAGCTTTTCTTGGTTCAGCCTTTTGAACTGACAGCACAACAATGTCTCCAATTTGTGCATATCTTTTCTTACTTCCTCCAAGCACTTTGAAAACTCTGCCTATTTTGGCTCCGGTATTATCTGCAACTTGGACTATACTTTGTGGCTGAATCATAAATTTTAATTTATTACTTTAAATGACTTTCTTTTTGAAATTGGGGCGCATTCTTGAATTGTAACTTTGTCTCCAATTTTCTTTGTATTACCTTTGTCGTCTGCAAGATACTTCTTTGATCTTGTAACATATTTACCGTATTTTGGAAGCTTAACATATCTTTCAACTAATACGTTGCATGTGTCTTTCATTTTATCTGAAACTACAACTCCTTCTAGGATCTTTCCTTTTGATTCTTTTACTGTTTTTTCGGGTTGTGTTTTCATATATTATTTTTTAGTTGCAACTTTTTTAGCTTTGACTACGGCTTTTTTTGTTTCTACATTGATCTCTTTTTTTTCTGCTGGAACAGGAACTGTTTCGTTAAGAATTGTAAGTAATCTTGCAATACCTTTTTTCAAAGTTTTTGTAAGCTTAACATTCTTTTCTTTTGATCCTGCTCTACCAAAGGCAAGCTCCTTAAGCTTTTCTCTTTGTTCAATTACGAGCTTGATGATCTGCTCTTTATTCTTTTGTCTGATTTCTTTTGATTTCATTTTTTTTGATTCTCTCTATACTCTTTGGAAGATCTTAGTCTTCATTGGAAGTTTTGTTCCAGCTTTTCTAAGAGCTTCTTTTGCATCTTTCTCTGAAAGTCCGTCTACCTCAAAAATAACACGTCCTGGGTAAACTTCGAAACAATATCCTTGTGGATCTCCCTTTCCGTTTCCCATAGGTACTTCAGGCGGTTTTGATGTATACGGTCGATCTGGGAAAATTCTGATCCACATCTTTCCTGTCTTTCCAATTGATCTTGCAACAACTTTTCTTGCTGATTCAATTTGATTTGATTTAACTCTTGCATACGCAATAGCCTTTAGTCCGTGTGAACCAAAAGAAACTTCAGTACCTCGAGTTTCTGCCTTTGGTTTAGAAAGATTTCTTCGGGCACTTTGCCATTTTCTGTGTTTTACTTTTTTTGGGAATAACATGGTAGTGAATTAAAATATTATTTAACTTTATTGAAAATTTCTCCTCTGTAGATCCAGACCTTTATACCTAAATCTCCTTGAGGAATAGTTGCTCTGTATTGTGCGTAATCGATATCAGCTCTAAGTGTCTGAAGTGGAATTCTTCCTCTCTTCAAAGTTTCAGATCTTGCCATATCAGCACCTCCCAAACGTCCTCCAAGATAAATTTTTACTCCTTCTACTCCTCTGTTTGCCATAACCTTTTCAACTGTTTGTTTCATTACTCTTCTGAATGGCATTCTTTTTTCCAAACCTTCAGCCATAAGCATTGCAACGATCATTGCATTTGATTCTGGTGATTTTATCTCTTCAACATCAAGTTTTAATTCTTGTCCTGTTGAAAGCTTGTTCTTATTTAGGAAAGTACTTATTTCTTTTCTAAGTTTTTCTGCTCCTTCACCGTTTCTTCCAATAATAACTCCTGGACGTGAAGTTGTAATAACAACTCTAATTGTCTTTGCTCCTCTTTCGATCTCCACACCGCTAACATATGAACCTTTTAGTTTCTTCTCAAGAAAATCTCTAAGAAGGATGTCTCCTTTAAGAAATTCACGGTACTTTGAATTCACAGCAAACCATCGACTTTTCCAGTCTCTGATTATACCTAGTCTATGTGAATATGGATGTACGGTGTGTGACATATATTATTTTTTAGCTACTGTTTTAGTTTTTTTAACTTTTGGTGCTTTTACTTCTCTGATACCAAGTTCAACTTTAACGATACTTGTGTGTTTTCGGATAGCTGAAGCAGAACCACGAGCTCTTGGCATTGATCTCTTTAGAACTACACCTTTATTAACTGTAATTGTTTTTATGAAAAGTGATTCTTTTGAAACTCCTGTATTGTTAACAGCGTTTGCTACTGCTGATCTGATCAATTTAAGAATTGGTGGTGATGCTCTTTTTACTGCGAAAGCTAAAATATTCTCGGCAGAATCAATTGATTTTCCACGAACAAGATCAGCAATAAGTCTTACTTTTCTTGGTGACTGACGATAATTTTTTAGGGTTGCAATTGACATGATGATTATTTTTTAGCTGGAGTTTCAGTAGCGGCTTTAGCACTTTTTGCAGCAGCAAGCTCAGCATCCTTCTTAGCTAGATCTTGTTCTTTCTGCATCTTTCCTCCGTGCTTAACGAATTTTCTTGTTAAAGAAAATTCACCGAGACGGTGACCTACCATATCCTCGGTGACAAATACTTCTACATGTGTTTTTCCGTTATGGACTCCAAATATGAATCCAACCATTTCTGGTGCAATTTGACTTGCTCTTGCCCATGTCTTAATAACCCCAGATTCCTGTGGTCTTTTGCCGGCAATCTTCTTCAGAAGCTTTTCGTCGACGTATGGTCCTTTTTTTACTGATCGTGACATTGTTTTTTTGTTGAATTATCTATATTTTCTCTATCATTGAGATAATAATAAATAAATAGCCCTTGTAAGAGCGTGGGGTAAATACTATACAAAATAAAGACTTATGTCAAATATTTAGACCTCCAAAAGTTAAGTATCTAACCTCTGTTAAAAAGCCCCATATTTAGAATCGATCTTTAAGATTCAATCCTTTATTTCCAAACTCTCCCCCTCCTTTATCACAAGCAAAAACCCCATTTTAAAGGGGTTTTTGCTTGTCTAAATTATCTAGAAAGTATCTTAAACAATCCCTTGACAGCCTCAAAAGCAGAAGCCAAAGAATTTATTTTGTCGGAATCTGACATACTTACAGTAGAAGGATTCACTTTAAAATACCCAAAACAACTCGAAACCGACCCAACACCTGTTTGGTATCCAGTAATACAAAGCCTAACACTTGTATTTGTTGTATTACCGATATTTACATTCCAATCATAGTAACCTTGATTAGAAATATTATTTGCTGAATTATTTGCAAACCAATTCAAACTTCCTTCCCCAAAAGAGTAACCTAGAGAAACTTTGTCTATATTGCTTGAAGAAGTCCATTTTATTCTGTAAGTCTGTCCTACATTGAGAGTTTCACTTGAACTTGGCGACGTTATATTTATACTGTTTGTTGTATTTGAAGAAGATTGTGTTGTATTTGTTACAGTATTTTGTGTTGAAGCAACTCCACTAATTGTAAAAGGTAAAGTATTTTGTGAACTAAACATAATAGATCCATCGCTATTATGTCCACGTGCAGTCAAATTATATTGTCCTGCCACAAAATTTGGAACTGTAAATCCTAAATATGAACCATCAGATGAAAGTATGGCATTAATATCACCTGAATTATTTCCGCTAAAAGAAATAGTGTAGGAATTTGCTTTAGGAAAACTAGAAATATAGACTGCAATTTTTTCATTTGGAGAAGCATTATTACCACCAAGAGATATCAATGAAGGCAAACTTAAGGCAGAAGTTACCGCTACAGAAGTATCCGAATTAAGCACAGACCTAGTTACTGGACCAAAATATCCATCTGCTGGTGATATGCCTTTTGCTAATTGATATAAGGCAAGTGCCGCTTTAAGCTGTGGACCAAAATAACCTGTAACAAATTCTGATGATGTAAATCCTTTTGAAACTAAGAAATTTTGTAAGGCTGTCACATCCAAGCCACTATCCCCAACAGTTAAATTTCTACTGTAGACACCATTAAAAGTTGAGGGTTCTGATGCTTGTGCATTAACGATAGAAAAAATACCACTATCGCCCTGAGCCAACCTTTTTGATTTTCCAGAATATTCATTGACCGCTTGAACATGATAATAAAAGTTTTTTCGAAGATCTTGCTCTGAAACAGTTAATCCTAAATTTTGAGCGTTTATTAACCATGATTTAATATCATTATCAAAAAATCTACTTGAATCAAGAGTTATTGAAGTAAGACTTTTTGAAATCGGGACAAATTGCGGAAGCTCACCAACTTGGACTCCAGGAACAAGTTTATTACTTAGTTGAACATCGTATTCATCAAAATCCCCTTTGTAAGGAGTCCATGAGACAGTGTATGCTTTTCCTTGTTGCCAAACATCTCCAGCTTTTGGAGAAAGAACAGTAATACTATTTGTTGATGAAGTCACACTAGAAGGAGTACTTGGCGCAACTTCAGAATTATTTTTTTGAGCAAGTAAAGTTTGAAGTTGAGCGGTTAGTTGAACAAGTATCTGAATTAGTGACTGAATGAATTCCTGCTTCTGTGAAGCTGTCATTGTTTCAGTGTTTCCAGTTGGAATAGAAATTGTTTGAGCTGAAACATTTGATAAAGATATAGAAGAGAAAAGAAGAACACTTAAACACAGACTTAATAGAAGTTTTTTCATTTTCAATAGAGATTTAAAAAAATTTTTAATCTACTAATATTACTATCTCTTATTTTATTTACAATCCGCCGAGCACATCCCTGATGATTTTTCGATTGCGTCACAAATCCCGTCTCCGCATTTTCCAACGGATGATGATTTTTGGAGAGGCACAGAAGTATTTGATTGGGTATCTGATTTAGTTGTGTCTATGTTATTTTTTACCACACCACTTTTTAACTCATATTCCGCAATTTTCAGTAGCAATCCTTCTCCGATATAAGCTATGTAAATTTTTCCACTGAAAATTTCAAGCGAATTATGAGCATCTTCATCGTATTTCTTGTCAGATACAACTATTCGTCCAAGAGATTTAAAATTATTTGCCACATCAAAAGCTTCTAAATATGTTATCTGCTGGTCACTCTTATTATTTAAATAGGTAAAGTAAAGATACTTGCCATCGTATCGAGCCGAGGTGACTCTTGTATCCATTTCTCCTTGATTTGAAACCAGTTTCTTTACAGAAAGAACATTTTTTAGATCTTTATCAAATTCAAAAGCCATTATTTCTGAATAAGCGCCCAGATCGTTTGGGTTTTTCCCATACAAAACACCACCAATTAAATACGGTTTATCATTAATTAAGACAAATGTATTCTGAGAAATTGATTGATTATTACTAAACTTACCAAAATCTACACTATGTTTACTTAATTGAGCAAAACTCCTATCAAAGGAACGTATCTCAATAATTGAACCCAAAGCCTGTCTATTAGCTAAGTAATATTTATCATCATAAAAAAAAGGAGTTGGATCATCTGTGGCAGTTTTCCCAATAAAGCATGCTTCTCCCGCTTTAGAAATAACTACAGGTGAAACTACACAACCATTAACAATATTTTTTGCACTTGAAACCAAATTCCATTTTTGATAAAGAGCTAAACTATCATTGTTATAAGAACAGAAATCAGTTTCTTTGCAACTTTGTGCAATCACTTCCGGAGAAACTCTGTCAGCATATTCGATTGCATACCAATAATTTCCCTGACTATCTTGAGCTGATCTTAGATCAGTCGGAAATGCATCTTTTTTCCCGAGCGAGGCAAGGGTTATTGTTGATTCTTCATTTAAATTACTATCGAGAGTTGATGAAAAATATGTATTAGAATTTTTTTTACTATAAGCTAAATAAAATTTACCTTCAATATTCTGCAACTCAGGTCTCGAATATGTAACACCTTTTCCTATATCAATTTTAGGTAAAAAAGTAACAGTTTGTACAAAACTTAGAGAAAGAGATGCATCTGGATTATCTTTTTCTACAACAGAAACTTGATTCGTGCTTCCAATATTTAAATATGAAGAGATCGTATTTTCAATTTTACTGAAAACATTACTCGAAGAAGATGACTGCAAAATTTCTCCAAACGGAGAATAGTTATTATTGACACTCGTAGGATTATTTTTAAGGAACGAATAAGCTAAATAACCTAAAATCACAACAAAAGCAAAGATAATAAATAAATCTGTAAGCGGTGGAATTTTCTTTGGACGATTAGGATAATCCATATTTAGTACTGATATTATATAACTAAAATAAAATTTTTAACTCTTAAGTGTCTCTTCAATAAAATTCAAAGTTTTCTTGTTCCAAAAAGTTAGAGGGTGCAACCAATCAAAAACTCGTTTATTGATCTTCGCTTTTTTAAATATGGCATTAGTTCCTGGAAAAACCATCAAATCAAGAGGGTTGTATACTGAGTAATATTCCAAACCATCATCTAGTTCATTAATTCTATTTAAAATCTGACTATTTTTTCTTAGATCTTTTACACCAGGTAAATTTAATAAATTAGCCCACAAAGAACCATTATGAGGAGTACACAAAGTAATGACCTTTTCTACTTTTTTTGTTAAATATCTATTTTTTAAGGCAAAAATTCTCCAAATGATCCCACCTTGACTAATTGCTATAACAGAAAAATTTTTATCTTTTAAATTATTTTCTATGAAAGTTTTTAGCAGCTCCGCAATATTTTCTAACTCCACCTGACCAAATCTTTTTTCATAGACAAAATCAAAAAAAATAATTTCTTCAGTAAATTTTTTCTTTAAAAAACTTTTTATTGGTTTAAATTCGTATGATCCACCACCAAATCCATGTATAAAAAGTATGTTTTTGGTTTTCATAAAAATGTTTTGTTCTCAATAGTTTTAAAAAAACATATAAAGCTGTTTAATTATCTATAAAATACCTAATGACATAACCTAGCAAAAGCAATAACAAAATTGCTAAAATTATTTTAAATACTTTGCTAATTTTTTTTGAATCAAATACCCTACCAATTAGATATCCTACCAAAGGATAACCTATCGCTAGAGTAATAAATACAACTGGTAATTCGGCCATAGGGTACCAAGCCCCAGGATCCAAATATTCAGAAATTGAAATATAGAAGCGAGCTATTGGCTGACCAAGTTTCCACCAAAGAAGTTCGCCAATTATTTGAGAATCAAAAAAAATCGAAAAAACTGCAATTACTAATACAATAATCCCAATTAATAAACCCTTGATTGAATTAGGTAAAATTTTTATTTGCGCGATTATTTTTTTCATAAAAATAATTTAGAGGTCTAAATTTATAATCAATTAACAATACCCTTACTATAGCATTTATAAAACATTACAAAAAAACCCGTTCGCTTTGCGAACGGGTTTTTTTGTAATGTTTTATTTCTTCTTTCCAACTTTTCTTCTTGAAACGATGAACTTGTTTGAGTATTTCTTTGGTGTTCTTGATTTTTGTCCTTTTCCTGTTGGCTTTCCGTAAACTGATTTTGCTCTTCTTGTTCCTCGTCCTTGTCTTCCTTCTCCTCCTCCGTATGGGTGGTCTACAGGGTTCATAGCTGTACCTCTAACTGTTGGTCTAATACCCATCCATCTGCTTCTACCAGCCTTTCCGAAGTTTCTTAGGTGATGTTCCTCATTTGATACTTCACCAAGAGTTGCATAACATGAATCAACGATCTTTCTAACTTCAGATGATGGCATTTTGATCGAAGTAAATCCTAGATCTTGAGCCACAACTTCAGCGTAGTTTCCTGCAGATCTTGCTAGTTTTGCTCCTCCGTTTTGCTTGATCTCAATATTAAAGATGAATCCTCCAACTGGAATATTCTTAAGCATCATTCTGTTTCCTGGAGCTACTTCTGTTTTTTCTGAAACGATGAACTTGTGACCAACTTTTACAGACTTAGGAACAATAACGTATCTTTTTTCTCCATCGTTATAAACTGCAAGTCCAATGAAAGCTGATCTGTTTGGATCATATTCTACAGATGCAATTTTTGCTGGAATATCTTTTTTGTCGTATTTAAAGTCTACATCGCGGAAAAGTCTCTTGTGTCCGCCTCCCTTGTGACGAGTAGTAACTCTACCAAGATTATTTCTACCAACTGATCTTGTAAAACCTTTTGTTAAAGATTTTTCAGGTGTATTGGTTGTCAGAACGTCTCGGAAAGAAACGTTTGTCATATGTCTTCTTGATTTTGTGTATGGTTTGTAGCTTTTCATATATTTTTCTTATGAGCAAAGCGAATTAGTAAAATAATGACCCTCGCAAGTTTTTTTATTTACATCGCCACAAAAATCAGTTTGCAAACTGATTTTTATTTTCAATATGTTGTATGTAGTATTGATTTTCATGATTTTGTAAATTTGTTTAAAAAAATTTGTTAGGGTTGGCAAATTATATTCGTTTCACTCATTAATTTAGCTCAATTTTTTCGCCTTTTTTAAGGAAAATATAAGCTTTCTTGATCGCAGATTGTTTTCCGTTCTTTCCTCTTGAAAAAACTTTCTTTGCGGGTAATTTTACAATTGCAATTTTTCTTGGACTAACTTTGTATAAAACTTTTATTGCTTGTTTGATCGATTCCTTGTTTGAATCTCTCGAAACTTCAAAAGTGTAAACTCCTTGTTCAACTCCAAAAGCAGATTTTTCTGTAATTCTTGGTCTTGAAATGATTTGTGATGGTTGTTTTTTCATGGAATTTTCTTATATTATTTTGACATTCTATCTTCTAAGACCTTTACAGATTTTGTAGGATTTTCTATCAAAATATATTTGTACTTCAAAGCTTCAACAGGATTGATGTTTCTTGTTTCTAATACTGAAACACTTCCTATGTTTTGAAAACTCTTTTCAACAGCTTCATTCTTTCCTGAAAGGGCGATCAAGGCAGCGTTTGTTCTTTTACTTAATCTTTCAAATCCTTTGATCTTTGAAAGGCTCTTGATCACATTTACGGCATCTTGTGTTTTTGCTGCTTTGAAATCGATCTCGTCAACGAAGATTATTTCTCCGTCACGAAGTTTTGCAGAAAGGATCGAAGCCAAAGCTTTTGCATTTTGCTTGACGTTAACTTTTCTCTCGTAATTTTTATCGTTTCTTGGTCCGTGAGCTACACCTCCACCAACCCAGATAGGTGAACGAGTTGATCCGTGTCTTGCGCGTCCTGTACCCTTTTGTTTCCAAGGTTTTTTTCCTCCTCCTCTAACTTCACCTCTTGTTTTTGCATGAGCTGTTCCTTTTCTTTTTGAAGACATCAGAGATGTAATAACTTGGTGAACCAAGTTTGCGTTCCATTTCACTCCAAAAACCTTTTCTGGAAGTGTTATTTCTCCTGATTCTTTTCCTTTTGAGTTGTATGTTTTTGCATTAGCCATAGATGTGTTTGTTAGCCTTTTATTTCTAGCAGAGTTCCTCTTCTTCCTGGCACTGCACCTTTAATGTAAATAATTGAATTATCTTTGTCGATAGCAACAATATTCAATCCTTTGACTGTAACCCTGTCTCCACCCATTCTTCCTGCCATTCTCATTCCTTTTGGAACTCTACCTCCTTCTCTTGTTCCTCCTGAAATTGATCCTGGTTCTCTTTCTGAGTGCTTCTGTCCGTGACTTCTTGGACCTCCTTTGAAATTGTATCTCTTAACTACACCTTGAAAACCTTTTCCTTTTGTAATTCCAGAAACTGTAATTGCGTCTCCTTCAGCAAAAAGTTCAACCGGTGTAATTTTGTCTCCTTGTACTGGAGCAACATCAGCATCTTCGATCCTATATTCTCTTAGAACTTCAAAGTTACCGATTTCTCTCATGTGTCCAAGTTGAGGTTTAGCAATATTTTTCTTTGCTCTGACGCCAAAACCTAATTGAACAGCTGAGTAACCATCTTTTTTTGTATTCTTAACTTGAACCACAAAAGAAGGAGTTGCTTCAACTGCAGTAACAACATGTACCTTTCCATCTTTGTCGAAAAGGTTTGTCATATTTATTTTTTTGGCTAGGGCAAATTTCATATTTTTTTTGGATTACATCATTTTTATGTCAATATTCACTCCTGATGGAAGAGAAAGATTTGAAAGTGCTTCAATAACTTTTCCATTTGGACTTTCGATATCAACTAATCTTTTATGTGTTCTCATTTCAAACTGTTCTCTCGCGTTTTTGTAAACGAAAGATGCGCGGTTTACTGTGTATTTTCGGATCTCTGTAGGAAGTGGAATTGGACCCAAAACTTTTGCATCGAATCTTAGAGCTGTGTCCATGATCTGACGCACTGAAGCATCAAGAATTTTGTGGTCGTAAGCTCTAACACGAATGCGGAGTTTTGATCCTGCTTCGGTAGCTTTTTTTACCTCTTTTGTTTTTGTTATTTTTTTTGTAACCATTTTTGGTTGTTAACTGTCAGCCCTTCAAAATTAATTTGAAGGGCTTTGAGTTAAAGCTATTTTATTACCTTTGTGACAACTCCAGCCCCTACAGTCTTTCCTCCTTCGCGAATAGCAAATCTTTGCTTTTCCTCAAGAGCTACAGGGGCAACTAATTTAACGTTGAATGTAACTGTATCACCTGGCATTACCATTTCTACTCCAGGGTTAAGTGTTACTTCTCCAGTAACGTCAGTTGTTCTGATGTAAAACTGTGGTTTGTATCCTGTGAAGAATGGTGTGTGTCTTCCTCCTTCTTCTTTCTTCAAGATGTAAACTTCTGATGTAAATTCTGTATGTGGTGTTACTGATCCTGTTTTTGCAAGAACCTGACCTCTTGTCAAATCTTCTTTCTTTGCGCCTCTTAGTAGAAGTCCGGCATTATCTCCAGCCATTCCTTCTGTAAGTTGCTTGTTAAACATTTCAATTCCAGTAACAACTGTTTTTGATGTTGGTTTGATACCGACAATTTCGATTTCTTCTCCAACTTTGATGATTCCTCTTTCAATTCTTCCTGTAACCACTGTTCCTCTTCCTTCAATTGAGAAAATATCTTCAATTGGCATAAGGAAAGGTTTATCGGTCTCGCGCACAGGGATTGGGATATATGTATCAAGAGCATCAACAAGTTCTAGAATCTTCTTTGACCATTCATCATCGTTTGTCTTTGATTCAAGAGCCTTAAGAGCTGAACCCTTAATAACTGGACAATCCTTATCAAAACCTTGTTTTTCTAGAAGTTCTCTAACTTCTTCTTCAACTAGGTCGATAAGTTCTTTATCTTCAACCATGTCACATTTGTTTAGGAAAACGATCATCTTTGGCACACCTACTTGTTTTGCAAGAAGAACGTGTTCTCTTGTTTGTGGCATAACTCCGTCAGTTGCAGCAATAACAAGTACAGCACCGTCCATTTGAGCGGCACCAGTGATCATGTTTTTGATGTAGTCGGCGTGTCCTGGAGCATCAATGTGAGCATAGTGACGAGTTGCTGTTGAATACTCGTTGTGAGAAAGGTTAATTGTAATTCCTCTAGCCTTTTCTTCTGGGGCGTTGTCAATTTGATCAACGGCCTTCAATTTTACATCCATTCCAGCTCTACTAAGAACATTAAGAATAGCCGCGGTAAGAGTTGTCTTTCCGTGGTCTACGTGACCAATTGTACCTACGTTAACGTGAGGCTTTGATCTATCAAAAGCTTCTGCCATATGTTTATTTAATAGTTACTTTAATAATTTGGCTCTAATTATCTTCTTTTGCTTTTTTAAGATTTGAATACTTTTCGTGACTTTATGAAAAAGCGCGATTGTCTTTCATAAAGCTTCAAATCTACCTAAAAACTCTTGAAGTAACTTAGAAACCGTTTCTTCGCTTCGGGCGAAGATTTTTTTACCTTCTTATAGCAAATCGGTGTTTTTTTGAATCTATTGAGAACAAAAAATACCGCAAAATGCGTGAGGTTTATACTAGATGATTATCAAAAAAAAGTCAACAAGATTATTATCTTAATTTGGATTAATGATAAAGTCCCTCGCAGCAAGCAGACAGAGGTATTAAATACCGAACTCGCTTTTCTCGTACTTAAACCGCCCCGAGGGGCGGGGTATTTACCCTTTGTTCCGCCTGCATTCGGATGTCGTGAAT
>JBAYHV010000020.1:0-15490 GCA_041665985.1 Minisyncoccota bacterium | reverse complement strand
TTTTCTCGTACTTAAACCGCCCCGAGGGGCGGGGTATTTACCCTTTGTTCCGCCTGCATTCGGATGTCGTGAATTACTTCGCTTCGCTCGTCTTTCGCGACATCTCTCATTTGGCGGAATAAAATACTGGATTCCCGCCTGCGCGGGAACGACAAACAAAAACAAAGAAATTAATATATAATGCATATTATATTACTTAATAATCATTTTTTTATATGGCAACCATAAAAAACATACAAGGCCGAGAAATTCTTGACTCACGAGGAAACCCCACAGTAGAGGTCGATATTACCCTTTCTGACGGTTCGTTCGGACGAGCAGCTGTTCCTTCTGGAGCATCAACAGGAAGTCACGAAGCACTAGAACTCCGAGATAATGACAAAAAAAGATACGGAGGGAAAGGCGTTCTCAAAGCAGTAGAAAACGTAAACTCAATATTGAAAAAAGCTCTCAAAGGAAAAGAATGGACTCAAAAAACCTTGGATGAAAAAATGATAGAGATAGACGGAACAGAAACAAAATCAAATCTTGGAGCAAATGCCATTCTAGGAATTTCACTTGCTTTCGCACACGCAAAAGCTAAGTCAGAAAAAAAACCTCTATATAAATATTTTGCTCAGATCGCCAAGACTGGAAAACCAATGTCCCTCCCCCTTCCAATGATGAATATTCTAAATGGAGGACAACACGCAGAAAATTCTACAGACATTCAGGAATTTATGGTAATGCCAGTTGGAGCAAAAACTTTTAAAGAAGCTCTGCAAATGGGCGCAGAAATTTTTCACTCTTTGAAAAAGATCCTTCACGATAAAAAACTAGCAACTACAGTCGGTGACGAAGGAGGCTTTGCTCCAACCCTTCCATCAAACGACGCTGCTATTGAAATAATTCTTGAGGCAATCGCAAATGCAGGATACAAGGCAGGTCTTGATGTAGTACTTGCAATCGATGCAGCGGCAAATGAATTTTACAAAAACGACAAATACGAATTAGAGCGAGAAGGAAAAACTTTGTCAGGAGAAGAACTTATTGCTTTTTATGGCGATTGGTTAAAAAAATATCCAATAGTTTCAATTGAAGATGGGTTTGCAGAAGATGATTGGACAAATTGGGAACTAATGACCAAAGCTTATGGAAAAAAATTACAAATTGTTGGAGATGATCTTTTTGTAACAAATATAAAAAGACTAGAACAAGGCATTGCAAAGAAAGCTGGTAATTCTATTCTTATAAAATTAAATCAGATCGGTACAGTTACCGAAACGATCAACGCTATCAAAATGGCGCAAAAAGCTGGAATGACAGCGGTTGTCTCTCACCGATCAGGCGAAACAGAAGATACAACAATTTCTCACTTCGTTGTTGGACTTGGTTGTGGGCAAATAAAAACAGGTTCTTTGTGCCGAAGTGAACGAGTTGCTAAGTACAATGAACTTCTAAGAATTGAAGAGGAACTTGGAGCAAAAACGATCTTTAAGGGAAAAAATTCACTTAAGGCTTAATTAAATTTTAAAAAATATCGCCTCTGAAAAGAGGTGATATTTTTTTGTGAACAAAAATAGTGTAGAATCCAAAATAATATGAATACAAAAAAAACAACAGTTCTTATAATTCTCGACGGCTGGGGTTATCGAGAAGAGACAGAAAATAATGCTATAAGATCTGCAAATACACCGGTGTTTGATTCCTTGTGGCAGAACTATCCTCACAACACGCTCCAAGCTTCAGGCCTTGCTGTAGGCCTTCCAGATGGGCAAATGGGAAATAGTGAAGTTGGCCATACCACTATTGGCGCAGGAACAATTGTTGACACAGACCTTGTACGAATTAAAAAAAGTATTGATTCTGGAGAATTCGCAAAAAAACCGGCTTTCCTTTCCCTTTTTGAACATGTAAAGAAAAATAATTCCACACTTCATGTTCAAGGACTTCTTTCTGACGGTGGAGTTCACAGCCACATAGAACATTTATTTGCATTTCTAAGAGCGGCAAAAGAAAGTGGGGTTAAAAAAATTGCGATCCACGTTTTTACAGATGGGCGTGATGTAGCACCTCAAAGTGCAAGTGGTTATATTAAAAATCTTGAAAAAGAGATCGAAAAAATTGGAGTTGGATTCATTGCCACGATTTCTGGCCGCTTCTATGCAATGGACCGTGATCATAATTGGGACAGACTTGAAAAAGTTGAGAAGGCCCTTTTTGAATGCAAAGGAAATATTTGCAAAATTGACCCAGTCTTATATTTGGAAAATTTATATAAAGAGGAAAAAATCGATGAACTCCTAGAGCCTATTGTTTGTTACGCACCAAATGAAAAAAGCTGTACGATCAAGCTAAATGACGGAATTTTCTTTTTTAACTTCCGAGCCGACAGAGCGCGAATGATAACTGAAAAATTAATAGAAAAAGCTAAAAATAAAAATATTAAAATTGTAACTTTTACAGAATATGATTCTCGTTTTGATGGAAAAGTTGATGTCGTTTACTCACCTATAAAAATTGAGACAACTCTTGCAAAAGAAATTTCAGCCATAGGACTTACCCAAGCCCACATAGCCGAAACAGAAAAATTTCCTCACGCAACATATTTTTTAAATGGTGGAGTAGAAACTCCCTATCCAAAAGAAACGCACATCATGCTTGAAAGTCGCAAAGATGTTCCTACTCACAATCTTGCTCCAAAAATGCGAGCAGAAGGTATTGCTGATAAAGCAATTGAAGAAATAAATAAAGACACTAATTTTATTTTTATTAATTTTGCTAATCCAGATATGGTCGGACACACAGCCGATGTTAGAGCAATAATTGAAGCAATTGAAGAGACCGATAAACAACTTGGACGCGTAATAGAAACCTTAAATGAAAAAGGCGGAGTTGCTTTCATTACTGCCGATCATGGCAATGCAGAATTAAACATTGATCCAAAAACTTTAAAAAAACACACCTCTCATACGATCAACCCAGTACCAGTAATTTTAACTGAAAAAAAATATGATCTTCAAACTGGAGGCCTCTCAGACATTGCTCCAACGATCCTCAAACTTCTTGGTATAAAACAACCAAGTGCAATGAAGGGAAAACCACTAATTTAAATCGGAAAAGTTTCTGTGTTAACATTGTTTTACTTGTCCCGTTAGAAATCGCGGACACAGTTTAAATAATAGGTAAAATATATAATGAAAATTAGTAGAAACCTTTACAAGATAAACATAAACGGAAACGCATTGGCCGCGGTCTGTTTCTAACTGGGATGAAAGAAACATGGGGTGTAATAGTAATAGGAGGAGGGCCTGCTGGCATGATGACCGCAGGCAGAGCTGCCGAACAGGGCGCAAAAGTTATTTTGATTGAAAAAAATGAAACTTTAGGAAAAAAATTACTGACCACAGGAGGTGGAAGATGCAATGTTACCAATGCCGAATTTGATACTCGAAAACTTCTGGAGAAATTTAAAGAAGATGGAAAGTTTTTATTTTCTGCTTTCTCTCAATGGAATGTAAAGGAAACCCTAGATTTTTTTAATACCAAAGGAATGGAAACAAAAGTAGAAGCAGGACTTCGAGTGTTCCCTACAAGCAATATGTCCCAATCTGTTTTAAATGTTCTAACAAAATATATTAAGGATGGAAAAGTAACATTATTGACAAACTCCGCCATGGCGGAGTTTGTCATGTCTGATGATAAGAAAAAAATTATTGGTGTAAAATTAAAAAATAAAAAAATTGTTTTAGGAAAATCTATTATTATCGCAACTGGTGGAACTTCTCGCCCAGAAACAGGTTCAACTGGAGACGCTTATAAATGGCTCAAAAATATAGGACATACAGTCATAGAACCAACTCCTTCCCTAGTTCCCATAGCTACAAAAGACGCCTGGATATCAAAACTTTCAGGAGTAAGTCTTGCCGACATCAAACTGACGGTTTTCCAAAATGGGCAAAAACAAAATACAAATAAAGGCCTGTCCGCCTCTCGGCGGAGCAAGATTCTTTTCACTCACGTTGGCTTAAGCGGACCGACAATTTTAAATATGAGTAAAGATATCGGAGAACTTTTAAAATACGGAGAAGTAACTATTTCTCTTGACTTATTGCCTTTACTTGACTACAGCAAACTCAACACCAAGCTTCAAGAAATATTTACTGAAAAAAATAATATGAAATTTAAGAATTCTTTGGCCGGATTTATTCCATCTGCCATTGTTCCTATTGTCGTTGAACTTTCAAAAATAGATCCAGAGAAAAAAACTAATAGTGTGACAAGAGAGGAAAGGCTTCAATTTGTAAAATTATTAAAAGATATTCCGATTCACGTAGATAAACTTTTAGGTATTGAAAAAGCCATCATTTCAAGCGGCGGAGTAATTTTGGACGAGGTAGATTTTAAGACAATGCGTTCGCGAATTTTTCCTAACCTATATTTAGTTGGTGATATTCTAAATATCGACCGCCCTTCTGGCGGTTATTCTCTACAACTTTGTTGGACCACAGGATTCGTAGCTGGCACCCACTGTGCAAAAAATATCTAATTTGTTTTGAAAAATATAGCTTCTGCGAGGCTTAGCCTCCCACAATACCCACTCTGCAAAAAATATAATCTCGTAGAATATAAAAAATTCCTAAATGAAAAAACATTTAGGATTATCCTCGGCGAATGCCAGCAGACGGGATTGGATGTTGCTCAATAGCTTCGCCAAATTCCGAATAATGAACATCTCCATCTTTACCGAGAAGAAGCAAATCAGTGGACGGTCCCCCTCTCGGGGTCAAATCGTCATGATTCAACTCTTCAAAAGTAAGAGCTTGGCTTAATGGTTTCAAATCATTTAATAACATAATACCTCCTACAAATATTGTATACCTTTTCAATTTTTAAAAAACTATACCTAAAAATTCATTTGGTTTTAAATATTTTGTTTAGATGCTATTATTTAGTCTGAATAATATGAACACTCCAAATCTAGCCGAAGATGAAGATCTTCGGGATTACTATCGTTCTCAACAAAGACATCAACCTCAAGGCGTGGAAATGTCCATTGGAGAAGTCACTATTTGGGACCTGATAGTCGGGCCCGACAGCGAACTTGGTCCTGACCAGATCGCTTTGAGGGAGTATCTGATAGACAGGACAATTAATGGCAATCTTATGAGGATCAGTGCAACTTTCAATAAAGAGGCTGATAAACAAGCCAGAAATGATCTGGCAAAAGAGATCCTCAAAATGCTGTTAATAAGCGATCGGTCGATGATGAAAGTCATCCTCACAGAAAAAGATCTCCAAGATTGATCAAAACCCGCCATCTAGCTTTCAAGCTCGGTGGTATTTTTTTAATATGCCACCTGCTTTAAACTCGAAGTAGAAGTTGCTAAATTTAAATAATTGAGTATTATAAAAATAGCTCATGAAAACACATCACAAAGCCTCTTGCACAAGCTGTGGATGGAGGAAAGATATCACTGCTCCAGATAAGGAGCTTGCGACCAAGAAGGCGTTTGAACTGCACGCCGAAACTCAGTTACGTGGTGCAATAGCACCTTGCAGTGATGAAGCTGTTCGTATTACAGTCGTACTTCAAAAATAATTCGCTCAAACCAACTGGTAAGAGCGATTTTTTTATAGAAAATTAATAAATCACCTGCTCAAAATTGGGAGTAAAATCAGCATCAACAATTTCAAATTTTATTCTTGAAATATTTTGCCCGCGTAAAGTTTCCACATCCACTCGCCAAATTCCAGGAGTAATGTTTTGTTTTACAGAATAAAATCTATAACCTCCTTCTCTTCCGCCAATGATCGGCACAAATATTCTACTTGCACTGATCCATTTTTTTGAATTCTCATTGTAATATTGCCAATCGTGAATAACTTGCGTACCAAATTTTGCTGGTGCATAAACAGAGGTGATAACATAAACACTTTCCCCTTGAATTTTATTGTACGCAGGATATTCATTAAAAATATTCCACTCTGAAATAGGTTCCTTATAAGCAATATAATCACCTCGATTATTTACAGAAAGATTATGGTAAACACCTCCGTCTTTCATTACAAGAGGAACAGGAGGAATAACATTTGTAAAATAAAAAATATTGATCAAAATATAAAAGGTTAAAACTCCAAATCCAATTTTAAGTCTAGATCTATTTACCCTCTTAAAATAAATTAGTTCAAGAAGTCTCATAAAAATAAAAACGGTTATCAAACTTGCAAGTCCGCTATAAATAAAAATCTTATCATCCATTTCATGAAGAATGACCGGTATGTAGTAAATAAAGAAAGAAAAAATACCAATAAAATAAAGTGAGACTTGCAAACTTAGCCTTGTGTATTCTTTTTTCAAAAGTTCATTGCCAACAAGGTTTGCAAAAAGAAACAATAAAAATGGCCAGGAAGCAGAAAGCGCAAATCCTCTAGAATAAAAAACAAAGAACATACTAAAAAGTCCTCCTATAGTGAACTGCATCAAAAGAAAGACCCAAAAATGCAAATATCCTTTATTTTCTTTTTTTTCTCTACTTTCCAAAAAATGAAGGAAAAGGATTGAAACTCCAGAAAGAATTAAATAGATAATAAAAACCATCGTTTGAGCATCAATTGAAGCTTCTCTCAAAGTTAAATTATCAAAAATAAATCCAGTAATTATAGTAAGCGTTCCGATGTGTCGCTCGTATTTGCTGTAAAGGGTACGAATCCCTTTGCTCCAATTTCGCTCGGGCGCCATGAAAGATTTCTCTTCATTCGTCTTTCGCGTCGCCTCTCGCTTATTGGAGTAAAAATTCTTGATAGTCTTTATAGCCATGTTTTAATTATAACTCTCTCTGTCATTCCCGCGAAGGTTGAAATTTGGGATGGGACCCAAATGAAAGATCTTTTGAGATATTTTTAGAACAAAGTGAATAAAAATATCTCAAAAGGTGTACGACTTTATTTTCGGGAACAAAGTGACCTAAAAATAAGAAGTACTCTTGTGGTGCAGCGTCTGTAGGGCGGGAATCTAGAAAAATAAAAAATTAGGGAAACGACCTCTCAAGAGGACGTCATTCCCCTAAATTTTTTTTGGATTCCCGCCTTCGCAGGAATGACAAAATCTTTAACTAGTTTTAATTTTTCCGATCTTGTCAAATTCTTTATAGCACATTCTCTTTTCATAGCTTTGCTCTTTGTTCTGAATTTTTCAAAATATTTTAGAGTTACAGGCCTGCGAGCTTTGGTATATTTTGCTGCAGTTTTTGATGTGTTATGCGCTAAAACCCTTTTTTCCAGATCATTAGTTGATCCTGTATATAATGTTTTATCACAGCACTCAAGAATATAAATAAAATAAGCCATCAATGAAATTATACTATTTATTCCGCCAAGTGAGAGGTGTCGCGAAAGACGAGTGAAGCGAAGTTTTTCATGACACCCGAACGCAGGCGGAACAAAAGGTGAAAACCTTTTAGAGAATAGATTCGTTAATTTAGCAAGAGGATGCTATACTGCTTAAATAAATGAAAAAAACATTCAGCCCAAAACGAAATAACAGCAAAAAACCCTTTGTTTCAAAGACTTCTTTCAGTAGTGCAAAGAAATTTACAGGACCAAGAACTCCTACTTATGAAGGAAGTAAACCTTCAGGAAGTAAACCTTACACACCTAATCATTTTGCAAAAAAATCTTTTGGATCAAAAACTCCTTTCGCTCGTACAAACACAGTAGGACCAAAAGTTTCTAACTATGAAGGAAGTAAGCCTTTTACTCCTAGATCATACTCACCTACTCAAGGTTTAAATAAAACTTTCACATCTAGAACCTCTTTTGCACCTCGAGCAAAACCAGCTCGACCAACTTCCCCTAGATACATGGGAAGCAAGCCTCAACTTGTTAACTCTTTTATCCAAAACAGAAACAACCTTAAGCCTGTTGTAAAAAAACAATTTGCTTCAAAAAATAATGCCCCAGCACCTGTTTCTACCGATCCTTCTCTTATGAGAATTAATAAATATCTAGCTGAAAAAAACTATTCAACTCGAAGAGGAGCAGATGAAATGATCGCAAAAGGACAGGTCTTTATTAACGGCAGAGTGGCTGTTCTTGGAGATAAAGTAAGTGATACCGATCTAGTTAAAGTTAGTTTTAGAGGAAAACAAAAACCTTACATGTATATCGCTTACAACAAACCAAGAGGAATCGTGACTCACAGTGCTCAAAAGGGCGACCAGGAAATAAAAAATGTTTTTGCATTGAAAGATGTTTACCCTATCGGAAGATTAGACAAAGATTCTCACGGACTAATAATTCTTACAAATGACGGACGAATTACAGAAAGATTGCTTGGACCAAAATATGCCCACGAAAAAGAATACATCGTAACAACAAAAAACGATTTAAGATCAAACTTTAAAGAAAAAATGGAAGCAGGCGTACAAATTGAAGCTGATAAAACAGCTCCATGTAGAGTTCAAATTTTAAGCGAAAGATCATTTAAAGTGGTTTTAACTGAAGGAAAAAAACATCAAATTAGAAGAATGTGCTCTGCCCTTTTCCAAGAAGTAGACGACCTAAAACGCACAAGAATAATGAACATTAAATTAGATTCATTAAGCGAAGGAGCTCACAGAAAGATCGAAGGAGAAGAACTAAAAACTTTTCTAACTTCTTTAGGAATAATTTAATGACGAAACAATAGTTTTGTCATTCCCGCGAAAGCGGGAATGACAACGAAATATCTAGTTAATTTTCTAGATCAAGGACTTCGTCTATCCTAATTTTTTCTACAAAGTCAGGTACGTGACTTACTAGGATCATTGCACCTTGGTATTTGTTCAGGGCTTCAGCAATAACTGGAATATGTCTAAAGTTAATATGGTTTGTTGGTTCATCTAAAATAAGTAGTCCTGGACGTTCTAGAACGAGACGAGCAAAAGCCACGAGTCCTTTTTGACCCTCAGAAAGGTTGCCAATTCTTGTACGGATCATATCTCCTGTTATCAAAAATCCTGCAGCTACAGCCCTCATAGTTTCTTCAACATGTTTATCCATCACTTGGAGCAGACAATCATAAACAGTGTCATCAAAATTCAGAGTTGAAAAATCCTGTCTGTAATAACCCACTCTTACATCTTTTGGAATATCAATTCCTTTTGCTGTGCCTTTGGCGATTGATTCAAGAAGAGTACTTTTTCCGATCCCGTTCGGACCCTTAAGCAATAAATGCTGATTTTTTTTCAATGATATGTTTACATCTCTGTGAACCAGCTTATGAGTCTTTGGATTCATAACGCTAAATCCAGTCAGGCTAATAATATTTCCAATTAGGTCTGGCTGGTGAGGAATAACAAAAGAACGAATAGTTTTATCTTCTCGTCTTGTATCAACTTTTTCTTCTTCTAATTCCTCTGCTTTTTCGCGCATTCGTTTTGCGACCATTCTCATCTGACCACCTTTCATTGCAAAGAAGTTTGCCTTGTCCTTATTTTCTTGAATTTCTTTTGCAAGTTGGGCATTTTTTCTGTTTTCTTTTTCTAATCTTGCAGAAATCTGTTCAGCTACATCAAAATAGTTTCCTACATATTGTTCGATCTTTTTTGTAAAAATATCTAAATATAAAACTCCATCTGAAAAGGAGTTAAGAAAATCGGCTTCATGGGAAATAACGATCACTGTTTTTTGATATTCTTTAAGAAATTTTGTGAGATGTTCTATTCCTGCTTTATCGAGATTATTTGTAGGTTCATCAAGTAGCAAAAGATCAGGGTCCTGAATAAGAGCAGAAGCTAAAAGAAGACGAGCTTGCTGTCCTCCTGAAAAACTTCTGACGATTCTCTCATGCATTTTTATATGCCCTTTAAGATTTACAACTTCAAGAACCTTATCAATTCTAGGATCAATATCGTACATCTTCCCTGTATCTTTTCGAAGTCCTGCAATAGCTGAATCTTCAAAAGCTTTGAGAAAAAAATCTCGAACGGTTAGGTCTAATTCATTATGAGGAATAACCTGTCGAGAAATAGCAATAGTTATACCATTTGAAATTATCACTCTGCCTGATTCTGGTTTTAGTCCACCAGTAATAAGCCCGAAAATAGTACTTTTTCCAGCACCGTTCTGTCCCATGATAGTGGTCTTTGTTCCTCGTCTTATTGAACAATCAACTTCATCCAAAATTGGCTTGGTGTGACCGTATTCAAAACTGAGTTTTTCAAACCTTAATACAACTTCATCTTTTGCCATTGCATTACATTACTTCATTTTGGAGAGAATAGAAAGCATGCCCAAGCACTTATTTTGGTTTACTTCTGTTTTGCTATTATTTTTACTTTCAAAATTTGAAAACTCTATTTATTTTGCTTTAACAAGATTTTTTATACTAATCTCGCAAAACAAAACCAAAATTAGTGTAGGGGGGGTGTCCGCACACTATAGCAAAACTAGAGCGAGACCAGAGTTAGTGTGCGGACATGTTAGCAACAATTGCCATATGATCACTTACTCCGTCAACTAATTTTACATTTTCTGCAATATATCCAGGTGTTGTAAAAAGTCCATCAACCATATACTGAAGCCCTTTAACTCTGTGCAAATTTTGATCCAGACTTGTTTTATATTCTTTTGGAATATTATCCTTATATTTTCTCGATATTCGGTCAAAAGATTCACGTCCCCTTGGAGCATTTGTATCTCCGCATAAAATAAATTCCCCGCTCTTTTGAAGCTCTTCTAAGAGTGAATCTACTACTTCAAGTTGATACTCTGTCACTTCACCGTGTTCAGTCACCGGTAAATGGGTAGTTATAAATTTAAATTTTTCGCCATTATTATTTTCTGTTTCTATCCATATAAATACATTATTTTCTTTAAGGTTTTCATCCATCAAGTATTCATCAAATGATCTTGAAATGTTTTCCTTGGAACCCATGTAAAAAAAATGACCAGAGTTCAAAATATTTTTTGCAAAAATTGCTGTACCAAATCTTTTTCCTTTACACTCCAAGCGGTGTGAATCATTTACATATCTCCACACTTCAAAAACCCCATCCATCCCCAATTCATTTTTAAATCTTTGAAGATCTTCTTCCAAAAGTTCTTGCAGGCAAACAACATCTGGATCTTCTTTCTTCAAAAAAGATAGAACTTTTTCCCTGTGCTCGTTCAACTCTATATTTAGACTAATTAATTTCATCCGGTTAGTGAGAAAAGGCAAATGATGACTGCCAATTCTTTAAGTTATTTCTTATTTCGACTATTTTGTAATTATTCACACTTGGTTAGCTTATTCTAATATGCCATCAATTGGCATTTGCCTTTTTCTACTACGGGATTCATTTCAAATTTTATTTTAATTTAATTTTTTACAAAAAATATCGCCTAATGCGATATTTTTTCAAAACTTTTTTATTTATTATATATTAACTTAAGCCTTTAGCCAAAATCATTATATCTTTCTCCTAATTTCTTTACCCAAAGAAACACCAAGTTTTGGCAAAATAAATCTATCCATTCCGATATAACCTGCAACTTTCCAAGCAAGAATTAATCCAATTGAAAGAGTAAAGAGTATTGGATTGGTACTGACAGTCCCTGCAAGTAAATAATTTAAATTCATAAACAGACCAAAGAATGCTGCGACACCAGTAAAAGCTCCGACAATGAGAGCAATACCTACAGCAAGTTCTCCCCAAGCGACTAAATTTGACCATAAAGCTGGATGTCCGATAACAACATTTTGCAAAAAAACTGCGTACCAACCCTGAACATCAGGATGAGTTCCCGCTGTTTTTGTCAAAGCATTAGTAAGAAAACCTGAGATAGCACTGCCTGCGCTAGTTCCAACCCAAGCACTTGAAGTTACTTTATCCCAGCCAGCCACAGCCCATTCATAACCTACATACAGCCGAACAATAAGCCAAAACAAGGAAACTTTAGTGTTGTTAAAAAAGAAATGAGAAATTGCTGATTCTTCAACTACGTAGTGTTTCATAATAATTTTTCTATTTATTTATTTTTCTAATTCCCTTTTTAATATATTCTTCCATTTTTAGAATATTTTCTTGGAGTTTTTTTATCGAATATTCGTCATCTCCTGTCGTAGAAGTTTCTAATGCTCTAGAAACTCTCTTAACATCCTCTTGGATAAGTCCAAATATTTTTGCAATTTCTGTTTCATTGAATCTCACTCTCAAATTTAATTTCTTTTGTTTGTTTCTATAAAACCATACCCCGCCCCCAAACCCTCCTGTTACTATCAGAAGCAATAATATAATTGCCCCAGTCGAACCAAGCTTTAATGATCCGATCTGAATTATCGGTCTTGAAATAACATTAATTTCAGTAGAACTAACCTCAAGACTTAGAGCTCCTCTTGAATCCTGACTCTGAGCTAATACAACATATTTTCCGTTTCTAAGTGGTTGATTACCGAAAGTGATCTCCCAATTACCTTTACTGTCGGCAATTACAGTACTACTTGCAACGATCCCTCCTCCCCCACCTGTTACTATTTTTTGAATTTTAAGCAAAACATTTAGATCAGGTAGCGCGGTACCTTTTACAACTACACCTTGTTCATCTTCAAAATAAACTAAACTTGGGACAAATGTAATTGCAGGAGAAATAATAGGAAGAATTTCTAGATTCACGTTTGCTTCAATTCCATTTTCAGCAAAATCAACAGCTTTAACAAGGATCTTCTTTTTTCCCGGTGCTTGTATTGGCAGTTTGAAAATGCCTTTAAAATTGGCACCTGGAACTATAATAGGGTCTTCGTTATTGATGCGTACTTGATATTCTTTGATACCAGAAAGAGAATCGGAAGTTTTAAACTTAAGAGTTGGGGTTGGATTACTTGATTGATCCCCTTCAAGAACACTTATATCAAATCCATGAGGAGGTGTTGTATCAACGTTAATTTTATAATTTGCTGTTGGTCCCCAGCCAATATTATTTTGAAAACGAACGTGAAGATACCAGGTGCCGTCTTGCAACTCTGCAAAAGTTTTACTATCAAAAACTCCCTCGGTAATTCCAGAAGGAACAGAACTTGGAGATTTATTAAGCAAAGTACTTATACCTGAAACATCGGCTGGTAAATTCCAGTTTGCGGTAAAAAGACTCGCAAGATTGTACCATCCAGAATCTGGATAAAGAGGTATCTTTAAAATTGGTTTTGTTGGCAGAGATTCAACCACTACTGGAATACGAACAATTTGAGTTGGTTGAGATAAAAATTGTGTTTCTGGAATTTTTGGAACAACTCCCTCTGGAACTACAACTACAACAGCATCGTTTGTCTTTGATAAAATATTTGTTCCGCTTCCATCTGAAGCTGTAATAGCAGCATTTGTAACTGAAAGTGTTCCATTACCGCTACTTTTTGCTTGAAACTCTATCTTTAAAACCTGAACGGCACCTCCAGAAACTCCATACGGAGTACCTCCAGTAAAAGATATAGTTCCATTAGTATTTGAAAATGTTGGTTCTTCGAGCCAAAAACTAAAAGATGATCCTTCTTTGTTTATTGCTGTCACATTTAATACATCGTTAGGAAACTTAATTGTTGCTTGGGCAGCATTAAAACTCGTTCCCGCACTATCAATCCTAATTTCTTCTGTTATTTTATCTCCAATTTTTATCTCTGAAGTTACAGGTGTCAAAGAAAAAGTAGCCGCATGTGCAAAAGAAATAAAACCGAAAATACTAACTATTGAAAGAATCGAACTAATTGTTTTAAATTTTTTTGTCATTTTTGGTTATAAAAAATTGATATTAACCCTATGTTCTTATTTAATGGAATAAAATTAAGTTTCAATCCTACCTAAACGTTCTTTTATTTTTTCTATAACATCTCCTATCTTCCAGTTTGTTTTAACCAAATAATAAGCAGGCTCATCTTCAGCAACATGCTTCACAACTTTTTCTTCATCAGGACTCAACACCGTAAGAAGGATGATCGGAACTTTTTTTCCGTAAGCATCTTGCTCTCGTAATTTTTGCATCATTGTTAATCCATCCATTCTTGGCATCATGATATCAAGCAAAATAAGATCAGGATGATCGGAAATTGCTTTAAGTAATCCATCAACTCCATCTTCTGCTTGCAAGACATTGAAGCCTTCTGCAATTAAATTATCTGAAAGTGTTTGCCTAAGAACTGCTTCATCTTCAACTACGAGAATTGTATTTTTTTTATTTTCCATTGTCATAATTATATCATATTGAATTATTTTCTAACTGCACGAATAAATATACCGAAATCAGAAATATCAACTTTTCCGTCACTATTTAGATCAAGTGCTTTTTTCTGGCTTGCATCTAATGAATTCCAACGAGCAAGGAACATACTCCAATCTTTTACATCAACTTTTCCATCTTTGTTGAAGTCAGCCGCAGGTTCTAGGGTTTGAGATACTACAAAGGCCTGAGTCAAGGAGTAATCACTTGTTTTTTTGAAGATCGGATCTGTTTGTCTTACTCGCACATTATGAGATGAAAGACTTAGAGATTTCGTATTTAGGTTTACTACATAAAGACCATCAACTCCAGCCACAACTTGTTTTTGTATTACTCCATCTATATCAATATCAACTTTAGCACTTGGTATAGCATAACCAGAGATAACAACATCTTGTCCAACTGTTACCAAACCGCTTCTAAGACCAATAGTTGGAGAAGTTATAATATCTTTTGCTATTACTTGTCCAGGAGTCAAACCTAAACTAAAAAACTTTGTTTGCGAAGATCTTCCTTCCTTATCTTTAATAAGCAAACCATAACTATGCGCACCTTGTGCCGGACTAATAAACGATACCGTAAATGAACCGTTAGAATCTGAAAATGAATTTTGACTTATCACTGATTGAGAAAATGCATCTTTATCAATAACAGAAATCTTACCTTGAGGAAAAGCTCTTCCCGAAAAATTTAATACAGTTGGCATATTCCAACCCCCTACTCCTCCTGATTGGGTTACAACAGGAGTTGATGTCGAAGTTGATGATGCAAGAGTGTTTTGAGTCGCTGAATTATTTGCAGGAATAAGATCAAGCAAATCACTTGTTACTGAAGCTGTGTTTGTTATCGTGCCAGTAGTACTTGCGTTAACTGATGATGTAATTGTTATATTAGCAGAACTACCATTTGCAATTGTTCCAAGATTGCATGGAAAAGATAAACAAGCACCCTGAGAAGGAACAATAATTGGAGAAACAAGAGCTACTGGCAAAGTATCTGATACAACTACATTTGTGGCATTATCAGGTCCATTATTTGTAACAGTAATAGCATAAGTAAGAGTTGCTCCAGGAACAACAGGGTCAGGACTATCTGTTTTTATTATTGATAAATTAGCTGTAGGAGTAGATGACGCAACAGAAACACTCGCTGTACTACTTGCACTTCCTCCCACTCCAGAACAATCAATTGTATATACTTTTGTTCCAACAGAAGATGGTGTGACAGTCTCAATTCCGCTTGTTCCCTTGCTACCAGACCAATCACCGCTCGCAGAACAAGA
>JBAYHV010000019.1:0-16364 GCA_041665985.1 Minisyncoccota bacterium | reverse complement strand
AAGTATTACCGTAGTCATAAGATGGAGTATATGTATTTCCATAGTCGTAACTAGGTGTGTAAGTATTACCGTAGTCATAAGATGGAGTATATGTATTTCCATAGTCGTAACTAGGTGTGTAAGTATTACCGTAGTCATAAGATGGAGTATATGTATTTCCATAGTCGTATGAAGGAGTGTAAGTATTACCGTAATCATAACTATAGGAATTGCCATAATCGTAACTAGGGGTATAAGTATTACCGTAATCGTATGAAGCAGTATATATGTTTCCATAATCGTAGCTCTGAGCAGAAGCACTAAAAGGAGCAAGCATAGAAAACACAGCTAAAGTAGCTGCTGAGATCTTGTATATTTTTGAAATAATGTTATTTTGCATATGTTTTTTAGTATATTCTCCTTAAATTTCTTACCTGATTTTTTATCTTGTTTATTATACACCATTTATGTATTATGTCAAGCACCCCATAATGATTCAGTATCTTGGACACAGAAGACAAAAAGACCGTTCGTCCGCCTAGGCGGACGAACGGTCTTTTTTATCTCTACTCCTGATCTCTTTTAGAGTTTTAAAAGCTCAGCAACATAATCAACATCTTTATCCCCTCTTCCAGAAAGATTCACGATAATAATTTTTTCTTTGTCTAAAGTTGGAGCCAATTTTATTGCTTCCGCAATTGCATGCGAACTTTCAAGTGCAGGAATTATTCCTTCAACTTTTGATAATTCCAAAAATGCATCAATAGTTTCTTTATCAGTTACAGAAGTATATTTAACCCTTTCAATATCTTTTAGATATGCGTGAATTGGTCCGACTCCAGGATAATCAAGACCAGAGGCAATTGAGTGTACTGGGTCTGGATTTCCTTCTTTATCTTGAAGAACAATTGTTTTCATTCCATGAATTGTCCCAGGAGTTCCATAAGTAATGGTAGCTGCATGCTCTCCAACTTTTTTCCCCTTGCCCGCTGGTTCAACTCCAATAAGTTTCACTTCATCATCAAGAAATTCATTGAACAGACCAATTGCGTTTGAACCTCCCCCAACACATCCAATTGCATAATCAGGCAGTCTTCCTTCTTGCTCAAAAATTTGTTCCTTCGCTTCTTTTCCAACAATGGATTGAAAATCTCGAACGATCATTGGATACGGATGAGGTCCGACAACTGAACCGATCGCAAAAAAAGTATTTTTGTAATCTTTCATAAATGTTCCAAAGGCGCTATCTACTGCATCTTTCAAACATTTTCCACCAGAATTTACTTCGACCACTTTTGCTCCTAGTAATTTCATTCGTATTACATTTGGATGTTGTTTTGCAATATCGATTGATCCCATATGAATTTCACATTCGAGTCCTACAATTGTGGCAGCTGTTGCTAAAGCTACTCCATGCTGGCCAGCACCAGTTTCGGCTAAAAGTTTTTTCTTTCCCATTCGCTTTGCAAGCAAAGCTTCTCCAAGACAATGATTTATTTTGTGCGCTCCAGTGTGATTTAGATCTTCACGCTTGAAATAAATTTTTGCTCCGCCTAATTTTTTTGTAAGATTTTTTGCAAAATATAATGGCGATGGCCTACCGACATAATTTTTTAATAGGTCACTAAGTTCCTTTTGGAACAAAGGATCATTTTTTGCTTTCTCATACTCTTCTTCAATTTCTTTTAAAGGAATCTCAAGTTCCGGAGGAACAAATCTTCCTCCAAAAGATCCATAAAAACCTTTTTCGTCTGGTAAATTTTTTAATGATTTTATATTTGTCATAGTTTTTGTTATTAGCCATTTTTAAATAGTATTCTGCCATTTGATATTTTCTTCGCCAACTTTCAGTACAGTGATTTTTAAATTTATAGTGTGTCATGTTTTCTTGCCCTCTTAAGTTTTTTAAAAAGTTTGGAGGGTTGGTTAATTAATAAGCAAATAATAAAAAGGCGCTCGCGAAGCGAGCGCCTTTTGTTTTTTTAAGAGATTTACCCGCCTAAACTTTTTCTTTGAAAAAATTTAGGCGGGTGAATATAACAAAGCTACCCGCGTAGATCGGTTAGCCACCAAGTAAATGATATTTTGTTACATCTGAACATGCTTTTAATATAACTCTTACTAACTTTTATTTCAATACAGCAGTTAGATTTTGAACAAACTCTAAGGTAGAATACATGGCATGACGATTCAATTTGATGAAGAAAAGCAAAAAAGAAATCTGAACGAACTACTCGCAGAAGAGGAGGAGCAATCTGCTCAGATCCTTTCTCAAAAATATGGCGTTAAATATGTTGATCTTTCTGGAATTCCAATTAACAGTGACGCTCTTCGACTTATTCCTGAGCCAGAAGCTAGAGAAAATGAGATGGCTGCTTTTAAGATCGTAGGGAAAAAACTTTATGTGGCTGTACGAGCCCCAAACAAAGATTCTGTTCTTGAAATAATTGATAAGCTAAAAGAAAAAGATTACACCATCGAACTTTATATGACCGCTCGCCAAAGTTTGGAAAAAGCTTGGCAGAGATATAAAGACCTTTCTTTTGCAATGGAAACAAAAGCAGGAACCCTTGATATTTCAAATGAAGAAGTTGAAGCTTTTCTAAAAAAAGTTAATTCTCTTGACGATATTGAAGCTTTAATAAATGAAAATGTTGATTCAAATAAAGTTTACCGAACATCAAAAATTCTTGCGATCATTATCGCAGGAGGAGTTTCAACTGATGCGTCTGATATTCACATAGAGCCAGAAGAAAAAATCGTAAGATTGAGATATCGTCTTGATGGATCTTTAGTTGAACTTCTTCAATTTGATAAAGAAACTTACCAACTTTTACTTTCAAGAATAAAACTTCTTTCTGGACTAAAATTGAACATAAAAGAAAACTCTCAAGACGGAAGATTTAGTGTGAAAGTTTATAATCAAAGTATTGAAATTAGAACATCTACTCTGCCTGGAGCTTTTGGTGAATCAGTAGTGCTCCGAATATTGAATCCAAAATCTATCCAGTTCCCTCTTAAGGATCTTGGTATTCCTCCAAAACTTCTTGATCTTTTTGTTAGAGAAATTTCAAAACCAAACGGAATGATCTTAACAACTGGTCCAACTGGTTCAGGAAAGACCACAACTCTTTATGCTTTTTTGCGACGCGTTCATAATCCATCAATCAAAGTTGTTACTATTGAAGATCCTGTTGAATACCATCTTGATGGAATTGTTCAAACTCAAGTTGAAGTTGAAAAAGGTTACACTTTTGCCGCAGGACTTAGATCAACTCTTAGACAAGACCCCGATGTGATCATGGTGGGAGAAATTAGAGATAACGAAACAGCAGAAATTGCCGTCCACGCTGCCCTTACAGGTCACTTAGTTTTTTCAACTCTCCACACAAATAATGCCGCAGGTGCTTTCCCTCGTTTGATCGACCTTGGAGTTAATCCAAAAATTTTAGTATCAGCGATCAATCTTGCAATTGCCCAAAGACTTCTTCGAAAACTTTGTTTAACTTGTAGAAAACAAGTTCCCGTTCCAGAAAACAAAAAAGCTGCGTTAGAAATTATTTGGGCAAAATTAGAAAAAAAAGGAGCAAAAGTATCTCAAAAAGATTTTGTTTTTGAAGCTGTTGGTTGTCCTGAATGTAATAAGACTGGCTACAAAGGAAGAATTGGTATTTATGAAGCCATTATGATAGACAGAGCTGTTGAAGATACTATCCAAAGCAATCCAAGTGAAAGAGAGATCGTTGCCGCAGCTGAACCCCAAAATATTCTTTCGTTGGCTCAGGACGGATTATTAAAAGTTGCCGATGGTGTAACCTCTCTTGTTGAACTAGAAAGTATTGTTGACATGTCATTTGAACTTCCAGAAAATTTTGATTATGCTCCTCCAGAAATTGGAGATGGTGAGGTAGCAAAATAGGATAACAAACATAGATAGCAAAATAATTAATATTATTGAAAACAAAAAAAGAGCAGCGCATGACGCTGCTCTTTTTTATATTTAGACATTGATTTTGCAATAAGCAAAATCGTGTGCGGTAATTTTAAATTTATTGAAAAAAATATCACCAAGCATATACTTGGTACATGAGATTTCACGAAAAGAATCTCTAAGCAATACTTTGGCCCGGAAGCGAAAGTAAGACGTAATTCTAAGGATAGTACCAGTCACTTTTCTCGAGGAAAAAACCAGATCGTCCTTTAAAGCAAGCCAAAAGACAAAATTAATTGTCCCATTGCTTAGAGATTTTTTGCGTCAAACCCGCAGTGGCGGAAAGTGACCGACTTTTTTATATGAACTTATGGTAGAATACTAGCATAGTATTGTTTTAATGTCAACTAATGTGTTTAAATTTCATTAAATTACTTGTCGAACATAATACATGAGCGCAAAAAATACTCAAAAAAATAAGGCTGATTCTGGAACAGAAAGATCCCTTTCCGAAGACCGAGTTCTCGACCAAACCCTTCGTCCTGCATCGTTTGAAGAATATATCGGACAAGAAGCGATCAAAAAAAATCTTTCAATTCTTATTTCTGCTGCCAAAGGTAGAAACCATGCTCCTGAACATATTCTTTTTTACGGTCCGCCAGGACTTGGCAAAACAACGCTTGCCCACATTATCGCAAAAGAAGCAGGTGTCGATATAAAAATCACTTCAGGACCTGCTATTGAAAAAGTTGGAGATCTTGCTTCTATTCTTACAAATCTTTCTCCTGGCGATATTTTATTTATTGATGAGATTCACAGACTAAACAAAACAGTTGAAGAAATTCTATACCCCGCTATGGAAAATGGGGCTCTCGATATTATTATTGGCAAAGGTCCTTCAGCCAGAACTATTCAACTTGAACTTCCTCCTTTTACCATGATCGCGGCAACTACTCGTATCGCAATGGTTTCTTCTCCGCTTAGATCTAGATTTTCTGGTGGAACATTTAGATTAGATTTTTATACTGACGAAGAAATAAATAAAATTATAAAACGTTCTGCAGATATTTTAGGAATAAAAATTGATGATGAATCAAGTTTTGAAATTGCCAGACGAAGCAGAAAAACTCCTCGCACCGCAAACTACCTTTTAAAGCGCACTAGAGATTTTGCCCAAATGGAAAATAAAGGGATCGATAAAGAACTTTCCGACAAAGCACTTGAAATGATTGGTATTGATGAAGCAGGGCTTTCCGACTCAGACCAAAAAATTCTTGAGGCTTTAATTGATAAATTTAACGGAGGTCCAGTAGGACTTAACACTTTAGCCGCTTCTCTTGCAGAAGAAGAAGCAACGATCGAAGAATTCAATGAACCTTATCTTTTGCAAATTGGATTTATCGAAAGAACTCCTCGTGGCCGTATAGCAACAGAAAAAGCCTATAAACATTTAAAAATTGATTACCCTATTGAAAGACAAAATAAATTAATTTAATATTTTTTATTAATAATTAATAACTAATTTTATGTCAGGACATAACAAATGGAGTCAAATTCGTCGTCAGAAAGGAATTACTGATGCAAAAAAAAGTAAGGTTTTTTCAAAGCACGCTCGACTTATTGCAGCAGAGTCAAAAAAATCTAATGGAGCAACTTCGCCTGGACTTGGCCAAGCAATTGAAAACGCTAAAAAAGATAATGTTTCAAAAGATGTTATTGATAGAGCTATCAAAAAAGGAACAGAATCTGGCGGAGAAACAATGGAGCAAATTGCATACGAATGTTATGGGCCTGGAGGATGCGCAATTATCATTGAAGCCCTTACAACAAATAAAAATAAAGCGGCTCAAGAAATAAAACATATTCTTTCAAAAAATGGATTCCAATTAGCCTCAATTGGAAGTGCTTCTTGGGCTTTTAAAAAAGAAGGAGGAACTCTTATTCCTCAAACCACAGTTGATCTTGAAGATGCCGACCTGGAACTTTTGAGCAAACTCGTAGATGAACTTGAAGAAAACGAAGAAGTAGAAGAAGTTTTCACAAACGTAGAATAGTTGACATATACCATAAATGTGGTTATTGTAGGTCCAAACAATAGCTATTTATGAAACCAATAATAATTCCTAAAACTCCAGCTGATTCGATCAAGGAAATTTCAGATGTTATCAAAAGCATCAATGTCCAACTATCAAATCTTAAAATGGAAGATTTTCCGAAACTGATCTGCTATTCCGATATGGAGCTGGATTTTAGTTCCCTTCACAAGGAAAAGGTTATTGCAGCTGCAATAAGGGTTTTCAGAGGTTACGGCTGGGATGTATCCCAAAATTCAAAGTTGGTCGCAGCAAGGACTGGACTTATCTTTGATTTGAGCTTCGGCTGTTAGTATTCTTCGGACCGTTCCGAAGAATTTTTTTGCCTAAAATTGACTTTTCATTATTACTGACTAATATTTATTTTGATGAAAATGAACTTTACAAAAGGAGGTGAAATTTAGTGAATACGTTTCCTACATCAAGCAATTTGATTTGCCGCCAATTTCAAGATGAAATCGTGGCACTCTCATCGGTGTTGAATGGAACAAAAACCTGTGATTTTCCTATTACTCTGAAGGCAACTTTTGGGTCAGAGGAACTAAACAATCCGATGAGTATCGAAAATCTTGAGGTACTTGCTGGCTATATCAAACAGATGAGCTGGGATGTTCGCATAACAGAAAGGCCTCAAAAAAGGGGTTACTTCCTTATCATCGACCTCCCTCGCGTCAAAGTCTCGAAATAATTATTCGAGGCATTTTTTTACCCAAAATTGCTATAATTCTCTATACGATCCCGTTAGAGATGAAAAGGGAAAAGTATAAATATGAAAAATAAAAAAAATTATAAAATAATTAATTTAGGAAAATCTCTTTGTGTGGAAAAAAGGGATTCCTATCTCTAATGGGATGAAAATAATTGCCATTGATCCAGGATATGAAAGACTTGGAATTGCCGTGCTTGAAAAAACTTTAGAAAAAAGCCTGCCCGACTCTCGGCGGGAAAAACTAATATTTTCTGAATGTTTTCAAACTTCAAAAGACCTATCTCATCCAGAAAGAATTTTTTTGGTAGTTTCTGAAATTGAAAAAATTATTAAAAAATATAATCCTGAAGCATTAGCGCTTGAAACGCTTTTTTTTGCCAAAAATGCAAAAACAGCTTTAAAGGTAGCTGAAGTTAGAGGAGCTATTTTATCTCAAGCTCTAAGAGATAAACTTTCTGTCCTTGAGCTTTCGCCAGGAGAAATAAAAATTGCGGTTTGTGGAAATGGCGCAGCAGACAAAAAATCTGTAATCAAGATGGTTCAAATAATTCTAAATTTACCAAAAGAAAAAAAATTTGATGATGAATATGATGCAATTGCTATTGGTTTAGCCTATTTTGCATTGGAAAAATCAAAACGGTTTAAATAAAAGTAAGAAGCTGTTGTCATTCCCGCGAAGGCGGGAATCCAGTGTTTTTTTATATAGCTTTTCTGGATCCCCGCCTTCGCGGGGACGAAAACTTGAAAGTTTTCGTTTTCCACAGCTCTAAGGACTTGCACAATTCATTTAGTTTTGGTACAAAAGCAGGTAGAACTTATTCCAAAAATAATGGACTTTGCAAACGGCAAAATTTTGTAGGAAAAAATGGAGGCTAGGAGGGAGCCATAATTACATTATGTCGACCAACGAAACTTCATTTTTTACAAAAATTTTGCTGTTTGAATGTTCAAGTGACTTGCTTATACATCCAAACGAGCGGTTATTTTTGAGATAAGTTCTAGGGATAAAACCCAATGAAAAGCTAACTAATAAATAAATGAACGACGACGATATCAAGGATCCATTTTTAAAGGAAAAAGAAGGAGCAGAAGATGATGCAGATGCAGAAGTTGACCTAGGAGAAGACGACGATGTACTAGGTGAAGAAATCCTTGATGCTGAAGAGGAGGAAGATGAGGCTCCTTTATGGGAGGAAGAGGAATAGGAAATAAGAAGCTAGAGCTATGAGTTAAGAATGAAACAAAAAAACCTCCCGCATAGCGGGAGGTTTTTTTGTTTTTTTGTTTTTTTCTTATCTCTTATCTCTTATCTCTTATCTCCATCTTCACAAACCGATGCTTCCCTATTTTATAAGTTCCAGTTTTTACTAATTCTTTGATATCTGTAATTTTTTTATCTTCTTCAAGTAAAGTAATAGCATTTTCTTTTACAAGTCTCGCAAAATCAGATTTTGAAGAAATCATATTTTGTTTTAATAAAATTTCACTTAATAGATCAGTTCCTTTTACTTCAACTTCTAAAATATCATCTGGAATTTCTTTTTTAGAAAAAGTTTTTTCAAAATCATTCGCAACTTTTTCTGCTTTTTCTTTTCCATGATAAAGAGTGATAATTTCTTTTGCTAAAATAATTTTAATATCTTTTGGATTTGTTCCTTTTTCTAATTTATCTTTTATTTTATTTATTTCTTCGAGAGGAAGATTAGTACAATCAGTAAACATCTGTCCCACAACTTCATCAGGTAGTGCCATTATCTTTCCAAACATATTTCCTGACTCATCTCTAAGACTTACATACCCCCCTTCACTTTTACTCATTAATTTTTTTCCTGTTTTAGGATTTTCAAGGAGAGTAGTTGTAATAACAAATTTTTCTTTATTTCTAAACTTTTTTTGAAGAGTTCTTCCTGCAAGCATGTTAAAGGTTTGGTCTGTTCCTCCAATCTCCACATCAACGTCTAGAGCGACACTGTCATAACCTTGAAGTAGCGGATATAAAAATTCATTTAAGTAAACAGGTTTTGATTCTTTAATTCTTTTATCAAACATGTCTCTTTCTATCATTTGCTGTACAGTAAAATTTGCAGAAAGATCAATAACTTCTTTTAAAGAAAGTTTGGAAAGCCATTTACTATTTTTAACTAATCTTGCTGGATTATTAGAAAATTTTTTAAAATTAACAATTGGAATTAATTGTTTTTTCCAAGTTTTAATATTTTCGTTTACTTGAGAAGAAGTAAGGGTCACTCTTGTTGCCTCTTTACCTGTTGGATCTCCTATCATTGCAGTAAAGTCACCAAAAAGCACAATGACTTCATGACCAAGTTTTCTAAATTTTTCAATCAAAAGAAAATTACTAGAGTGGCCTAAATGAAGTTCAGGCCCGGTCGCATCTGCTCCGATATAAATTTTTAATCTTCTTCCGGAAAGAAGAACTTTTCTGAGGTCCTCTTTTGTAGGATAGATAGCAGAAACACCTCTTTCTAAGATTTCATCTATTATTTTTGGATCTGTGTTTATCTTCATATAAATATAACTTTACCACAAAAATATTTGTTTTTGGTGTAGAATATTAGAACATATGTCAAAAATAAAACACTTGATTTCTTTTAAAAAAATCAAACATTCGCTTAAAAAACCTTTAACAAAAAAGATAATTCATTTAGGTCTGATCTTGGTTTTACTTATTGGAGGAATAGGTGTTCTTTGGGTATCTTCCCTTCAACTGCCAGATCTTGCTACTTTTGACCAGCAAATTCGAACTCAATCAACAAAAGTTTTCGATAAAACAGGACAAACCCTGCTTTATGATTTTGGCAATAGTTCAAGACTTACTTTTTTATCTATCGATGAAATCTCTCCAAACATAAAAAATGCGACGGTCTCTATTGAAGACTCTAGTTTTTATACTCATGGGGGAATAAAAGTATCTTCACTTGCTAGAGCTTTAATAGCAGATATTTTTTCTGGGCATTTTAGCCAAGGAGGATCCACCCTTACTCAACAAGTAATAAAAAATGCTCTCCTTACTCAAGACAAAACGATCGCAAGAAAAATAAAAGAAATTGTTCTAGCAATAAAATTAGAACAAAAACTTCCTAAAGATAAGATCCTTGAATTATATTTAAATCAAACTCCATATGGAGGAACAATCTACGGCGCGGAAGAAGCCAGTCAGCAATTTTTTAAAAAAAGTGCAGCCGATGTAGATATTGCAGAAGCGGCTTATCTTGCCGCTTTGCCTCAGGCTCCTACTTATTATTCTCCTTACGGAAAACATAAAGAGGCTTTGGACCAAAGAAAAAATTTAGTTCTTCAAAAAATGAAAGATAACGGCTATATTACTGACACTGAATATCAAAAAGCAAAAAATGAGGTAGTCGCTTTTTCGGATTCACTTTCTGGAGGAATCAAGGCTCCTCATTTTGTGATGTACATTCGAAACTATATTGAAGAAAAATATGGGGACACAATTTTGGCAAGCGGAGGTTTAAAAATTACCTCAACTCTCGACTATGATATGCAAAAAAAAGCTGAAGCTGTTGTCAAAAAATACGCTTTAGACGCTGCCACAAAATACAACGCTACAAACGGAGCTTTAGTGGCAATAGACACAGGAACAGGCCAAATACTCTCAATGGTGGGCTCCAGAGATTACTTTGACAAAACAGTTGACGGAAACTTTAATGTAACCACAGCTTCAAGACAACCAGGATCATCGTTCAAGCCGATTATGTATGTCACAGCCTTTAATAAAGGTTACACTCCAAGCACAGTTTTGTTTGATACTCCTACGCAATTTTCAACAAATTCAGATTGTTCAGCTGACAACACCACAAGTGAAAAAGGTTGTTACTCTCCTGGAAACTATGACGGAAAATTTAGAGGGCCTATCACAATTAGAAGTGCTTTAGGACAATCAATCAACATTCCAGCAGTAAAAATGCTTTACCTAGTTGGCATTAATAATGTCCTTGCGACAGCAAAAAGTTTAGGGATCACGACCTTAACTGATACAAAAAATTATGGTCTCTCTCTTGTACTTGGAGGAGGTTCTGTAAACCTTTTGCAAATGACATCTGCTTACAGTACCTTTGCGGCTGAAGGAGTAAGACATCCATATACTGGTATTTTGAAAATCGAAGACAAGGCAGGAAATGTAATCGAACAATGGGAAGACACTCCAACTCAAGTTCTTCCAAAACAATCAGTGTTAGAACTAACAGATGTTTTGTCAGATAATAATGCTCGCATTCCAGTATTTAATCCAAACTCAACACTTTATTTTTCAGGAAGAACAAATGTTGCAGCAAAAACAGGAACAACAAATGATTACAAAGATATGTGGGTCATTGGTTACACTCCATCAATTACAGTTGGCGCTTGGATGGGAAATAACGACAACTCTCCAATTGCAAAAAACGCAGCAGGATCCGTTACAGGACCTATGTGGCGTGCATTTATGGATGAAATTTTGCCAACACTTCCAAATGATCAATTTGAAAAACCAAGTTCAGTAGATATCAGTAATCAAAAAACTTTATTAAATGGAAATTATATTGGAAACGATGGATCAATTCACTCAGAACTATACTGGATCAATAAAGATGACCCAACAGGAAATTCCCCTTCAAATCCTTGGAGCGACCCACAATTTTCTAGATGGGAATACAGTGTACTTTCTTGGTTTCAAAAAGGAGGTTCAATAAATTTTACTGCACCTGCTAGTTCTGGAAACAATAATCTTTCTGTTTCAATTGTCTCTCCAGTAAATAATTACAGCGCAGTAGGAACGGAAAAAATTACAGCAAGCATTTCATCTCCTTCAAATTTAAAAAAGGCTGACTATTTTTTAAATGGAACTTATGTTGGAACTTCAAGTAATTATCCTTATTCTATAAGCTTTATTCCGGAAGGAGTTGGAGCCGTAGCAGGAGAAAATACTTTAAAGGTTGTTGCAACTGATCCTAAAGGAAACACAGGTGAAAGTAGTATCATTTTTATTGTTAAATAGAAGTGAAAATTCTAAATTCAAATACCTAATATCTAAACAAATTTAGATATTAGTATTTAGATATTAGTATTTATATTTTGTTTTCACCCGAAACATTATCTAACATCCTTGATATGTAGATTAGGTTTTTCAACATTTAAAGTTTCTATGATTTTTTCTTTGTTCATAAAAATTTGAGTTTTAAGCATTGGAGAAATTTGTAAAAAAATTACTCCGTTTTTTTCATTCACTAAACTTTCTTTTATCTCTTCTCCTATTGCATTAGAAATAATTTGAGCAATATCTATTCTGTCTTGCTTTGGGTCTTTTATATTTTTAAATCTTTCGAGAAATGAACTTATGAGTTCCATTTTATATTTTATTAATTAGTAGATTCTAAATTAGACATTCTTTTCCTTATTTCAAGAGGTACGTCTTCATTCAAGACTTTAAAGTTTCCTTTTTCATCAACTCTTTTTTCAATAAAAGAAACAAACTCATCGAAAGATCCAAATTTATTAATTAAATTTTTTACACTTTCAAAGATAACAGTATCCTCATTTTCCTCAGCATCCAAAGCAAACCCGTACAAAGACATTAAATTATTTTTTAAAATAGTTTTTCCAAATATTTCTTGTTTTTTAGAAGACGCACTTTCAATATTATCTTTTACTTCTTGAAGTCTAGCTTCTACTTTTTTAAGAAGTAACTCTGGGGTTATTGGAGGGTCTTCTTCAATACCGGCTTTTATTCTCATTTGATGAAAATGTAATTGAGATCTAAGATTTTTATAACCATCTTTACCAAGAGGAGGATAGATATCTCGACTACCTATTTTATAAGCAAGGTAAAGAGAGCCTTCACCATCATCATCAATTTTAAAAGGTCTTTTTTCAATAACAGACGTTGCTAATTTTATTTTTTCTTCTCCAAAGATATCTCTTTGTTTATCTACTACATCGTCAATTGAAAGTTGTTCACCTTCTGGCTCGAAAGAATTTTCTTTCTGCCTCTTCTTTCCGTCCTCTCCAATTTCAATTTTGTTATCAACATCAAAAGGATACAATTTACCATCCTTCAAGGCATAAACTGGCAAGTTAAATTCTTTTGCATATTTTTGTAATTCAGAAATATCAATTCTTTCGAAATTTGGATTGAACTGGGAAATATTAATATACAGACCAGCCACTTTTGGTTTTTCTACAACAATCTCATTGTAACTGCCGTACATTCTTTCTTGAGCCGGAGTATTTATGGACTTATCAAGATGTTTTGAAATATTTGATTGAATACTTGTTCTTTGAATTTGTTTAGTTTCTTTATCGTATTTTGAACTCCGGCTATATAGTCCTTCGGCTAATGTCCCTGCGTCTTCACTATAAGCACTTAAAACTGTACCGCCAGCTAAAATGACTCCAAAAGTATAGAAAGTTTCAACATCATCCTGACCCTCTTTAATGACTGAAGCTGAGATTGTAGGTTCCAAACCCATAAGTAAAGACAGTTTATCTTCAGTACTAAGGGCTTCAGTATTGAATGTTGGATTATTCATAGAGGTGTTTCTATTAGCTCTATGTTTGGTAGGAACGCCGTGTAAAAAAATATATCCATTTTCTCGAGATAGGGTTTCAACATCCCTAATTTCTTTTTCACCTTCAAAAGTTGTCTTTAAATCAGACTGCTCATCATAAAATTTTTTTAATTTATCTTTTGCTTCTTCAAGAGAAGATATGTCTAAAATAACATTCTCAGTTTCACCAATAATTTTTAGTCTTTCTGCAATATCTTTTTTTAAATCCTCTAATTTCTTTTTTTCTGGACTAATACCTAATTCCTGTTCTATTTCATTTTTATGGAATAATGAGGAAATTCTAGACCATAAAAAGGCTTTCTTTTTTTCGGATTCGATTTCTCCCTCTTTAATTTCTGCTTCAATTTGCTCTTTTTCTTTTTGGAGAGCTTCAGTAGTTTTTTCTTGTTCAGTAATTAAATCTTGACGATCAGGGTTTCCTTTTTCTTTTTTAAAATATTGAAAACGTAATTCCCTAATTTCATCAGCAATTTTCTGGCGTCCTGAAAGAGAATATCTCTTAGAAAATTCTATTAAGTCAGAATGAGTATGCTGTGAAGGAAGATTTTCATTTTCTAGATCTGTTTCAGTGTTTGAATCTGAATTTTTTTCTTTATCTTCTACTGGTGAATAATAATCAAGATTTTTCATAAATATTATAAGAATATATCAATATTTTAAACTTTTTTTGTCATTTCTATGTAAATGATGACCCAGTGTTTTCTAGATTCCCGCCTGCGAGGGAATGACAACTAGAAGATTTTATTTATTCATCGGCATTACTAGATACAAAAAGTTTGAATTTGAATTTTCTCTGATGACCATCGGCTTTCCACTTCCGTTCATTGAGATCGAAATACTTGAACTGTTTAAAGAAGGAATAGCTTCCAAAATATATTTGTGATTAAAAAACATAGAAGAATCAACTCCTTCAAAAGAGCCGGATACTTCTTCCACAACTTCACCAGAACCCTTACTCTCTGACTTTACTACCAGTTTTTTTTGAGCAGGAAGAATTGAAATTGAACTTTGATTGAATTTATCAGAAAAAGAACTAGCCAGTTTTAAGGCTCCTGCAAATTCTTCTTTCAAAACAGTCGCTTTTGTTTGAAATTCTTTGGGAATGATCTGCTTGTAATCAGGAAAATTTCCATCAATAAGACGAGAGGTAATATAAACTCCTTCTGTTTCTATTGAAATTTGATTTTTACTAGCAGAAATAGTTAATTCTCCTCTTCCTCCATCCAAGATCTTGATGATCTCTGAAACATTTCTAAAAGGAATAAGAATGGGACTGAATTTCTTTGATTTTTTTGTTTTAACTCTTTTTTCTGCAAGTCTAAAAGAATCTGTTGCTACAAAAACCAATTCATCGTTCTCTTCATAAAAATAAACACTTGAAAGTTCTGGTTTAATTTGGGAAAGGGAAGCAGCCCAAAAGACCGCTTTAATTCCTGATAAAAACTCTTCTGTGAGTATTTGAAAGCTTACCCCTGCTTCCACTTTAGGAAGGGTTGGAAAGTCCTCAGAAGGCTCTAAAACAAGCTCTCCAACACTTGAACCGCTTTTTATTTCCAGTGTGTTATCTTTTTTATCCAAAACAACTTCTTTTGCTTGTTTTGAATTTGAGAGGAAAGAACGGATCGAAGCTGGATTCAAAGAAAAAACTCCTTCTTCAGAATTTTTTGATGAGAAACGAAATTCAACCCCAACATCTAGATTTGTAGCTCTCACAAATAATTCTTGCCCCTTAGCTTCCAGTAAAATACATGAAAGGGTTTTTAGTGACGCATTTTTACTCGTCACTCTTTCCGCCTTACTGACGGCATCATAAAGTTTTTCTTTTATTGTTTCTATTTTCATAATTTTAAAAAAAGACTAAGAAGACAAGGTGGATAAGTGGATAACTTTTAAAAAGATTAATTTATAAACATATTATAACTTTTTCTTCTAAACTCACCTGTTGAAAAGTCTGTAAGAGTGTTTAATGTTTTTAACTTGTTAACTCTTTTTTGTTTTTATTCAGACTTTTTCAACAAATTAAAACTCACTTATCAACACCTTATTAAGAACTCCTACAACATTGATCTAATTTCTGTAAGCTCTCTAATAAGTCCGGGATTATTTTTAATTTCCTCTTTTATCTTTTCACAGGAGTGGATAACTGTTGTGTGGTCTCTCCCTCCAAGCTTTTGACCAATCGATGGATAAGAAATATTGTAATCCTCTCTTAAAAGATACATTGCTACTTGGCGAGGTTTTACAACATCCTTTTTTCTTGTTTTGTCTATAAGGATATTTTCTTCAAGGTCATAATATTTTGAAATAACTTTAATTACATCCTTAATTGAGACTGTTTTTGTAGGTTTAGCAGAATCTTTGATCAGGTTTTTTACTTCAGCGACATCTAGTTCTCTTCCTTTTAGTTCGGTTTGGCAGATCAAAGTGTTTAAAATTCCCTCAAGCTCTCTAATGTTCCCTTCTACTGCGCCAGCTAAAAATTCAATTGTCGCTTCAGGTAAGCTAAAATTTCTGAATTTCGCTTTGTTTTTTATAATTGCTGTGCGAGATTCAAAGTCTGGAGCAGGAATATCAATGATCATTCCTGAAACAAAGCGGGATTTTAGTCTTTCTTCAAGATCTGGAATGTAATTTGGGTGTTGGTCGGAAGAAAAAACAATTTGCTTGTTGTTTTCATGGAGATAGTTGAAAAGATGAAATAGTTCTTCCTGAGTTTTTTCTTTCTTTGAAAGGAATTGAATGTCATCCATGATAAAAACATCATATTTTCTATATTTTTCCTTAAAGATGTTTATTTTTCCTTCTTGAACTGCACTCGTGTATTCGTGAGAAAATCGGTCTGAACTAATATAAAATATTTTTATTGAAGGGTTGTCTTTTTTGAGATGGTTTCCAATTGCTTGGATAAGGTGGGTCTTCCCTCTTCCGGTGCTTCCATAAAAGAATAAAGGATTATAAGAAGCCATTTTTTTGATAACTGCCTGAGAAGCTGCGTAAGCTAATTCATTGAAAGGTCCGATCACAAAACTATCAAAGGTGTATCTTGGATTTAGGTTATCGTCTTTGTT
>JBAYHV010000018.1:0-16796 GCA_041665985.1 Minisyncoccota bacterium | reverse complement strand
ATTCACGACATCCGAATGCAGGCGGAACAAAGGGTAAATACCCCGCCCCTCGGGGCGGTTTAAGTACGAGAAAAGCGAGTTCGGTATTTAATACCTCTGTCTGCTTGCTGCGAGGGACTTTATTTACGCTTTCTAGATTCCCGCCTGCGCGGGAATGACAAAAAGAGTTGTTTAGTAATTTGTGATGTTATAATTAAATCCGCAATATTGTGTCATTTTTAACTGAAAAAATTTTTAATCGAAATATTCTTGAACCCATTTTATATGGAGTATTTATGTTTGCAATTGTAGCTACTATTTTATTTTTAAATACCAGCAAAAAAAATATTACCGAGCAAGGCATAACAACTTCTGGTCCAACTCTGGAGACTCCTAAACCTACAACCCCAGAAGTAAGTCCTGCAACAAAACCTGAAAAAGTAGCGCTTGATGTTCCTTATGTCAGTGAAGCTCCAAATAATATTTGGGTAGGACCTTGGAAAAATGCTTGCGAGGAAGCTTCAATAACTATGGTGGAAAAATTCTACAAGGGAGAAAAAGTTGTAAATTTGACTGAGGCAAAAGCTTTTATGCAGATGTTATTTGATGTCCAAGATAAGGTTTTTGGATCAAATGCAAATTCTGATGCAGAAAGAAGTAATTATTTGGTGAATAATTATTCTTCATTTAAAGGAGTTATAAAAACAAATCCAACAATTGAAGAAATTAAAAGACAAATAGATGGAGGACATCCTGTCATTGCATTTCACAATGGCTTTAATCTTAAGAATCCTAATATTCCTTTTTTACCAACGGGCTCTGCTTATCATTCAACGGTTGTAGAAGGGTATGACGACAATAAAAAAGAATTTATTGTTGATGATCCAGGAGATGAGATCGATGGGGTAAATCATAGGTATGGCTATAATTTGTATATGAATTCCCTTAATGATTACAATTATGCGGAGAGAAAAGCTAATGGTTTTGCACGAGTTATTTTTACTACTGCAAATTAAGTAGTTTGTGGGAGGCTAAGCCTCGCAGGAGCTATATGTAGCAATGTATATCAGAGGGTTGACGGAACCTATTTTTTAGTATATTATATGAAAGTAAGTCAATCTCATAAGTTTTGTTTCTTGTCGATCCGTAAGGGTTTTCACAGAAATTAGAGGCAACTAAAGTCTTTTTTGAAACTCATAGAGACATTAGTCGCCTTACGCATTTATTAAAATAAGTTAACTACAGCCTTAATAGGCAGTGCTTTTCTTCATAATTGCGACTAGAAAAAAAATGTTTAAAAAAAATAATGGTGGAAGTAATTCCACAAATAGAGGAGGTTCCTCTTTTGGCACAAGACCAAGAACAGGACCAGGTAGTGAGTCTTCTTTTGGCCCAAGATCAAAAACTACTGGAACAAGTAGTGGTTATAGAGGTGGAGGATCAGGTTATAAAGGAGGTTCTTCAAGTTCTGGAAGAGGTCCTTCAAGAGGAGGAAATTCTTCTGGCGGAAGAGGAGGACGCGGCGGTAGCGGCGGAGGAGGCGGTAGAGGTAGAAGTTTTAGAAGTTCAATTGATTCTTCTAAATTTATAAACAAAGCTGTTATCACAGAAGAAACCGTTCACTTTGTACCCGAACACAATTTCGTTGATTTCGAAATTGATCCTCGTCTTAAGGATAATATTATTAAAAAAGGATATAAAACTCCTACTCCAATTCAGGATAGAGCAATACCTTATGTATTAAAAGGAATGGACGTTGTTGGTATTGCAAATACTGGTACTGGAAAAACAGCAGCCTTTCTTATTCCATTAATTAATAAAGTTCTAAAAGATCCAAAAGAAAGAATTCTTGTTGCAGTTCCAACACGCGAACTTGCTCAACAAATTGAAGTAGAGCTTTTGGGCTTTGCTAAATATCTTCCGATCTTTTCTGTTTGTGCTGTAGGAGGAGCTCCAATTGCAAAACAAATGGCAGGACTTAGACGTCAACACAATTTCGTTATCGGAACACCAGGAAGAATTAAAGATCTTGTTGAAAAAAGATGTTTAGATCTTTCAATGTTCAAAACAGCTGTGCTCGACGAAGCAGACAGAATGCTTGATATGGGATTCGTAAACGATATGAGATTTTTTATGGCCAAAATGCCAAAAGATCGACATACTCTTTTCTTCTCAGCAACTATGTCTCGTGAAGTTGAAGTTCTAATCAAAGAATTTTTGAAAGAACCAGTTTCAATTTCTGTAAAAACAGGAGACACTTCAAAAAGTGTTGATCAAGATGTTGTTAGAGTTGAAAAAGGAAAAAACAAAGTTGATGTTTTGCAACAACTTCTATCAAGTGAAGGTTTCACTAAGGTATTAGTTTTTGGAGAAACAAAACACGGCGTAGAAAGATTAAGTAAAGATCTAATTGCAAGAGGGTTCAAAGCAGAGTCTATTCACGGAAACAAAAACCAATCAAAGAGACAAAAGGCTTTAGGACTTTTCAAAGATAATCATATTCAAGTTCTAGTTGCGACTGACGTTGCAGCAAGAGGAATTGATGTAAGTGATGTAAGTCATGTTATTAACTACGATATTCCAGCAACCTACGACGACTATATTCACCGAATCGGTAGAACAGGTAGAGCAGGAAAAAAAGGAAAGGCTCTTACTTTCATCAACGGATAAGTGTGAGTTTAGAGGATTTAGTTAGGAGTTAAGAGAAATTAAATTAAAACAAAACCCCGTTCGCGAAGCGAACGGGGTTTTGTTCGTGTAGAAATTGAAATTATTGTTGTGATATAATCAATACATTAGTAGGGAGTTTTACACTCAATTAATTCAAAAAATATTATGCCTAAATTTATTGGAGTAATGATGATGGGAGTTGCCGGTATTTGGCACGGAATGTTTGGGGCACATGCGCCAGTTGATAATAATCAACAGTATGGAGGATTGTATGGTCAAAATCAGAACAGACCTGTTAATCCAAATGGAAGCAGTATGATCGGCACGGTTTCAAGTATTACGGGTTCTACAATTGTTATGCAAACGATTCAGAGACCAAATCCGACCTCAACTACAACTGCAAGTATTGATTTTACTGTCGATGCAACCAATGCAAGAATTATTAAATCAGGTTCAACTACTACTGCTTCAATCGAAAGTATTAAAATTGGAGATAGAGTGATTGCGCAAGGTACTATCAACGGAAATTCAATTGTTGCAAGATTGGTTATTGATACAGTTCAACCAGAACAAATTCAAAAACCAACCGTAAAAGCTCCAGTAAAGACCCCTGTAAAAAAACCTGTCAAAACTACAAAACCCGTAATTAAGAAATAATTGAATAAGCTCTAAATCTGAAATACTAAATCCCAAATAAATTCAAATATTTAAATATTGAAAAATTTGAATTTAGATATTGTTTAGAGTTTGGGTATTAGAATTTAGTATTTTAAACACAATGGATTTAAAATTAGAATTACAAAAAATCATCAAAGGAGATGTTATTGATGATATTGAAACTATTAAAAAGTATAGCCATGACGCAAGCTTGCTTGAGGTAGCTCCAAAGCTTGTTGTGTATCCAAAAGATAAAGATGATGTAAAAAATATTGTTAAATTTGTAAATGAAAACAAATTAGATCATCCTGAATTGTCTATCACAGGAAGATCAGCGGGATCTGATATGACAGGTGGTCCTTTAAGTGAATCAATTATTCTTGATTTTACAAAGTATTTTAAAAAAGATGAGATCGATTTTGAAAATTTAGAGGTTACTGTTGAACCAGGAGTTTTTTATCGAGATTTTGAAGCTATCGCACTGCCAAAATATATTTCGTATCCTTCATATCCTGCTTCCAAACAGTTGGCTGCTTTTGGCGGAATGGTGATGAATAACTCTGCTGGGGAAAGAACTCTTCGTTACGGCCAGACCAGAGATTATTGTCTAGAACTCAAAATGGTTTTGTCTGATGGAAATGAATACGCAATAAAACCTTTAACTCTTGAGGAGACTAAACAGAAAATTGCTCAAGGGGATTTTGAAGGAGATCTTTACAAAAAAACATATGAGCTTGTAGAAAAAAATTATGAGGAGATAAAAAACGCAGAACCCAAAGTTCACAAAAATTCTTCAGGCTACGCGTTGTGGAAAATTTTGAACAAAGAAAAGAATATTTTTGATCTGACACAGCTTTTTGTGGGTTCGCAAGGAACTCTTGGGATTTTGACGGAAGCAAAAGTGAGACTAATAAAAGAAAAACCTTTTAGAAAAATGATAGTGGCTTTTTTTAAGAGTTGGGATGATCTGCCAAAGGTTGTAAATGAAGTTCTGCCTTATGATCCAGAAAGTATGGAAACCTTTGATGATGCTACTTTAAAGCTTGGGATTAAGTTTATGCCTGAGATCGCAAAAAAAGCTCACAGCAGTTTTGTAAAATTTGCATTGCAATTTTTACCTGAGGTTTGGATAGGAATAAAAATGATGAGATTGCCAAAGCTTATTGTGATGATCGAACTAACGGAAGATAGTCAAAACGAAATAGACAGAAAAACAAAAGAGATTGTAACCAAATTAGGAAGGTTTGGAGGAATCCAACTTCGTGTTTTAAAAAATGAATTAGATGAAGAAAAATATTGGGTCATGAGAAGAGAGAGTTTCAACCTGCTTCGCCAGCATGTTCATGGAAAGAGAACTGCTCCTTTTGTGGAAGATTTTTGTATTTTACCCGAAAAAATGCCGGAGTTTTTGCCAAAACTTTTGAAAATTTTGAAAGATAATAAAATTAAAGCAAATATTGCAGGACACGCGGGAGATGGAAACTATCACATTATTCCTTTGATGGATCTAACAAAGGAAAGTGAGCGGGCAAAAATTGTTCCAGTTTCTGAAAAAGTTTTTGCTTTAATAAAAGAGTACGGAGGAACAATTACTGCAGAGCATAATGATGGAATTATTAGAACTCCATATTTAGAAGAAATGTTTGGAGAAAAAATTTATAGTTTATTTGTTGACGTAAAAAATATCTTTGATCCTCAAAATATTTTTAACCCTGGCAAAAAAGTCGGGGGAAGTAAGGAATATATTAACGAGCATATTTCAAAAAAATAAAATTATTAATTAACAAAATTTTATGGGGGACATTATATATCCAGATTTTAAAAATGAGAGTTCTGATTACAGAGTTGTTAAAGCAGAAGAATTAGTTGACCAAGAAAAGGAACTGAAAGATCTATTGAAAGAACGAAAAGATTTGATCGAATCTGAAGAGCAAAATCCAGAATGGGCGCGAGACCTAGACAATCTAAAAAAATGGAAGGATGAAGCTGATCGAATTAATGAATGGTTAACCAATTTAAGCACTCAATCTGAAGACGCAGTAAAGATTTTTATTGATTCGATGAAGAATTCTGATAAATAGCCTTGATTACTTAACTCAATATTTTGTCATTCCCGCGCAGGCGGGAATCTAGAAAAATATAAAAAATTTAGGGAAACGACCTCTCAAGAGGACGTCATTCCCCTAAATTACTGGATTCCCGCTTTTTCGAGGATGGCAGAAAGACCTCTCAAAATTTGACCCAGCTACTTTCAAATAGCCTTGATTAGTTAATATCTGTGGCCTTGCCGAGTTAGTAGAAGTTGGCTTTGTTATTTGTTTGCGAGGTTACTTTTTGATTTAAAATTCTCAAAGGTATTTCACGAAGAGTTTATGTAAGATTAATAACTTATATTCACAAATAACGAGCAAAAAAAGCCAACTTTCACTACTCGGTTGATTTTCCTCGTATTCTGTATATAATGATTTCATGGCAACAATTACAGCAAAAAAAAGAGATGTTAAGGAAAGTCTTTCAAGACTAAGGTCTTCAGGTAGTATTCCTGCCGTATTTTACGGTCCAAAGGAAGCTTCTACACCTATTTCTGTGGATTCTATTCAATTTAATAAAGTTTTAAGTGAAAGTGGTGAATCTTCTGTTATTTCTCTTATTGGAGAAGCAGGAGAACACGACGTTCTTGTTCATGATATTTCAAGAGATCCTGTTTCTGGAATAATTTCTCATATTGATTTTTATGTTATGGAAAAGGGTAAGAAAGTTAAGGTTAACGTTCCTGTTGAATTCGTAGGAGTTTCTGCTGCCGTTAAAGAAATGGGAGCTATTTTGGTTAAGGTTATGCATGAGGTTGAAATTGAGGCAATGCCAAAAGATCTTCCTCATAATCTTGAAGTAGATATTTCAAAAATTATCGATCTTGATTCCCATGTAACAGCTGGAGATATAAAACTACCAAGTGGAGTTACTCTTATTACAGAAGCAGAAGAAATTGTAGCTTTGGCTAAAATGCCTAAGGAAGAAGAGGAAGAATCAGCTCCTGTTGATCTTTCATCTATTGAAGTTGAGAAGAAAGGAAAGACTGAAAGTGAAGAGGGTGCAGAAACAACAAAGAAATAATTTTCTTTGTTGTTTTGAAATAAGTTCAAAATTCTTTTAATTTTAAGTAATTAATGAAAAATACACTCAAAGGTTCTTTTGCGATTTTTTTTACCTCACTTTTATTTGTGGGAGGTTTTTTGTTTTTCTATCAAAAAAGTAATGCACAAATAGTAACTGACCCTGCTCAAAGAGCCGTTCTTCAGGCTCAGCTTGTTGATATCGAAAAAGAAATTGCTGGACAACAAGCGATCCTTGCTCAAAAACAAACTGAAGGGTCTTCTATTGCGAGAGATATTGCTATCCTTGATGCAAAAATAAAAGCATCACAATTAAAAATAAAGGCCTACAATATTCAAATCAATCAACTTGGGCAAGATATAAATGTTAAAACAAAAACTATTCAAACCTTGGATGGCAGAATATCTTCAGGTCAAAATTCTCTTGGACAAATATTGAGACAAACAAAAGCCTTAGATGATACTTCACTTCCTGAGGTCTTACTTTCAGGAAAAGATCTTTCTACTTTTTTTATTGATCTAGATTCTTTTGATGCTGTAAAAACTTCTCTTGCTGATACTTTTAATAATCTTCGTGATGCCAAACAAGAAAACCAAAAGCAAAAAACCGATCTAAGTAAAAAACAAAATGCCACAATAGATACAAAAGTGAATGTTCAAAAAGAAGAGGCGATCATTAAGCAAGGTCAAGCGGAAAAGAAAAGGCTTTTGGCATTAAATAAAACTGAGCAAGCTGGCTATCAAGCTGTAATTTCTTCAAAAACTGCACAGGCTGCCAAAATTCGCGCAGCTCTTTTCTCTTTGGCAAATACCGCAGCTATTCCATTCGGTACAGCTCTTCAATATGCTCAAGCTGTTCAAAAAGTTACTGGAGTTGATCCTGCTTTTCTTTTGGCGATCATTACTCAGGAATCAAACCTTGGATCAAATGTAGGATCTTGTTATTTGACGGATCCTGTTACTGGAAACGGCGTTAAAGCTTCAAGTGGTGCATTTATGGCAAAAGTAATGAAACCATCCCGAGATGTAGCTCCTTTTTTATCAATTACAAAAGGGGTAGGAAGAGATCCTATGAAAACAAAAATTTCTTGTCCTATAGCTGGAATTGGATACGGAGGGGCGATGGGACCGGCACAATTTATTCCTTCAACATGGATGTTATTTGAATCAAGACTTGAAAAAACTTTAGGAGTTAGTGGTGCTGATCCTTGGAATCCACAACATGCATTTATGGCCTCAGGACTTTATTTGTCTGACCTAGGAGCATCAGGAGGAAGCTACACTGGAGAAATTAGAGCGGCTTGTAAATATTATGGAACAGGTGGTTCATCTTGTACTTATGGAAAACAAGTAATGGCAAAGGTCGCTAAGATCCAGGCAAATATAAATATTTTGAATAATTGACAACAAAATTAAGTTATTAATTTTGTTGTCATCCCCGAGAAGTCGGGGATCCAGAGAATCACAATAATAAACTGGATTCCCGCCTGCGCGGGAATGACAGAAAATATATTCGTAAACTCATTATTTTCTAGTCAACTGGATTCCCGCCTGCGCGGGAATGACAAGTTGGTGTAAATATAAAAAAATACCGTAGCTTTCAGGCTACGGATTTGATTTCAATTCTCGCGAGGATTTCTTTAGCCACATCTTTGGGTATTGTGGCGATTTTTCCTCCAATCTTGATTCGAACATTTTTATTGTCGCTTTCAACCAAGACGGCGTGTTGACCCGTCTCTGCGACAGGTTTGGGAAAGGATTCTCCTTTGGGAAGCACTGCATAGCAGCAACGGAATGTGTAAATAACAGTCATATCAAAGAAAATATTAGCATTTTCAGTTTGTTTAAGGCAATCCTCGAGCAAGAAAAGCGAAAAAGGTTGCCTTTTTTGAGGTTTTTCTGTAATATGTAGCAACTTATCACGACGAGCGAGAGATGGCGCGAAAACAAGCAAAGCGAAGTTTTCATGACATCCGAGCGAAGTCGGGACAAAGTGTTTAAAAAACAATTTATGAAAAAAGACATACATCCAGCAAATTACAGAAAAGTAGCCTTTGAAGATACTTCAAACAAGCAAATTTTTCTTATTTCTTCTACTGTAGCTACAAAAGAAACTACAACTATTGATGGTAAAGAATACCCATTGTTTAAAATTGAAATTTCAAGCGCCTCACACCCTTTTTATACAGGAAATGACAATGTTGTTGACTCAGCCGGAAGAGTAGAAAGATTCAAGAACAGAGTAACTAAAACTGAAGCTAAGAAATCAAGTAAAAAATAACTTCTCCTTTTGAAACCCAAGTAATCCATACTTGGGTTTTTGCTTTATGAACTTTACAAACTTTCTAACTTTATGAACTCAGAGGATTTATCTAAATATAAAGAAAATAATAAAACTCGCTTTTTGGCTGAGGACTTTGAGCGCCTCTTAAAAGAAGAAATTGAAATAAGGGATATCATTGCCAAAGAGCCAAGTATGAAAGAACTTTCAGAAGAAGAACTCGAGACAATCGAAAAACAAAAAAAAGAAATTATTATCCAAATGGATTCTATTTTGAAAGAGGAAGAGATCGAGGAAGAATTTCCAAACGAAATTGTTCTTGAAGTTCGCGCTGGCGCTGGAGGAGAAGAGGCTTCTCTTTTTGCAGAATCTCTTGCAAAAATGTATGAAGGATATGCAAACATGGAAGGGTTTGAATGGAGACCAGTAGATGAATCACAAAGCCCAATTGGAGGTTTCAAAGAAGCATCTTTTGAAATTAGAGGAAGAGATGTTTACAAAAAACTTCGATATGAAACTGGAGTACACAGAGTTCAAAGAATTCCTGCTACAGAAAAATCTGGGAGAGTTCACACTTCAACTGCCTCTGTTGCAATTTTGCCGATCAGAAAAAAAACTAATATAGAAATTAAAGATTCAGATCTTTTGATCGAAACTTCTCGTTCGGGCGGAAAGGGAGGACAGAATGTTAACAAAGTTGAAACAGCTGTAAGAATTGTCCACAAGCCCAGCGGAATCGAAGCTCGAAGTACATCGCAGAGAAGCCAGTTAAAAAACAAAGAAAAAGCTATGTCTGTGATCTTGGCAAAACTTGAAGCTCTTAAAGAGGAAACTGAAAACAAAAAATTTGCAGGTGAAAGAAAGGCTCAAATTGGAACTGGAGACCGTTCTGAAAAGATCAGAACCTATAATTATCTTCAAGATAGAATTACAGACCATCGAATAAAAGAATCTTGGCACAATCTTCCTCAAATAATGCTTGGCAATATAAAACCTATAATTGACGCCATCGCAGAGAAGGCTGCAAGCGGAAAGGGAGCAGAAAGTGGTCCAGATGAGGATCTAGACGATTAAGACGAAGCTTTTAGGCTTCGATTTGCAAAAGGACTTATAAGCTGATAATATAGCCTTCACATATGGCAAAAACAGACAAAGAAATACCAAAGACAATACAAGAAATGTTTGATACAGGAATGCACTTCGGCTTGATCAAAAGTAGAAGAGATCCTACAACAAAGACCTATATCTTTGGACAAAAAGGAAACATGGATATTTTCGATCTTGAGAAGACAAGTGAAATGCTAGAAAAAGCACTAGCTCATGTATCAAAGCTCGGAACAGACAAAAAAACTATTCTTTTTGTTTCAAGTAAGAATGAAGCAAAGCCTCTAATAAAAGCAGCTGCCGAAAGAATTGGTATGCCTTACATTGCAGGAAGATGGATCGGAGGACTTCTTACAAACTTTACTGAGATCAAGAAACGTTCAGATAGACTTGTTGATCTTGAGTCAAAAAAAGAAAAAGGAGAACTTACAAAATACACAAAAAAAGAAAGACTTCTTCTTGATAGAGAAATGGCTGATCTAGATGCATTGTTTGGAGGGATCAGAACTCTTGCAAGAATTCCAGATGTGATCTTCATGATCGATCCAAGAAAAGAAAGAATTGCAGTTCTAGAAGCAATAGGAATGAAAGTTCCTGTGATCGCACTTGCATCAAGTGATTGCAATCTAAGAGAAGTTGCTTTCCCAATTGCTGGAAACGATGCTTCAAGATCAAGTATTGAATATGTTTTGAAAAGAATTACAGATACTTACCTTGCTGCTCCAGCTCCTGCACCTGTTGTTGCACCTACAGTTTAGAATCCATCTCAAAAATAATGAACTTTGCAGACGCCAAAATTTTGAGAAAAAAATGAAGGATGAGGAAGGAGGCGTAACTTCGTTACTCCGACTGACGAAACTTAATTTTTTACCAAAATTTTGGCGTTTGAATGTTCAAGTGCTGTATTTTAGTATTTTTTATTAACGGTTATTTTTGAAATGGGTTCTAGTTATTAAAATTTAAAAATTAATTTTTGTACCCAAGCAATCCGCCTAGGCGGATTTGAAAGGGTAAACTTTCATTATGATTACTACAGAACAAGTAAAAGAACTTCGTGATAGAACAGGGATCTCTATTATGCAATGCAAGAAAGCTCTTGAAGACGCTGGAGGTGATGCTGAAAAGGCTATTATCCTTCTTCAGAAGAAAGGAGCAGAAGTTGCTGGTAAAAAATCAGATAGAAGTCTTGGTGCTGGCGTTGTAGTGTCTTATATTCACAATACAGGCACTGTCGGCACTTTGGTTGAGCTTTGGTGTGAGACAGACTTTGTGGCTAAGAATGAGGAATTTAAAGCCCTTGGAAGGGATATTGCAATGCATATCGCTGCAACAAATCCTCAGTACCTTTCAATTGAAGATATTCCAGAAGCTGACAAAGCAACTGCAGCAGAAGTATTTGCAAAAGAGGTTGAAGGAAAACCAGAAGAGTTAAAGAAACAAATTTTAGATGGAAAAATTGCTGCTTATTTCAAAGATAAAGTTCTTTTGGAACAAGAATTCATCAAGGATCCATCAATGACTGTTTCTACTCTTCTAAAAAATGCTATTCAGAAATTTGGTGAAAAAACTGTCATCGGAAAATTCGTAAGATTTACAACAGTTCCTAAATTCTAATCAATGTTCATTACCGCAATCACAATTTTTTGCGCATCATTTATCGGAGCTGTTTTTCTGATAGTGAACAGAGCAAAATTTAGTGATGGAAGAGTTGCTTATGTAAGTTTTCCAAAGGAATGGGATAAATTTTTAGCTAGTTTTTACCACGCATCAAAAGTTCTTTTTACTGAATTGCCAAAGCACGTTATTATGAATGTTTACCATTTCATTGTTATTATGACAGTTGATGCATCAAGAAAGATGAAAGTCTTGATTTATCCGAAGATTTCGCATATTGTAGAGACAGTTCGAGGGACGAATGTTCCAGAACAGAAAAAAGAGGTTTCGGAATTTTTGAAGTCAATAAGAAGAGAAGTGGATAGTGAGTAGTGGTTGGTGAGTAGTGAAAAAACAGAATATAAATGCCGCCTTAGCTCAGTTGGTAGAGCGCCACTTTTGTAAAGTGGATGTCCCCAGTTCAAGCCTGGGAGGCGGCTCCATAAAAAAACCTCATAAGAGGTTTTTTTACTATCAGCCTCCTCATCTGAGAGGCTCTTATGTTATATTATTTAAATGGAAAAAGAACTAATTAAAAAAGGTTTTATACCCTTAGATAAATCTTGGATAATAAGGATGGGTATTTTAGATTTGGTAAATGGTTATTCTGATATTTTAGAATTTTTAAATAAACAAAAAAATCTTGGTGATGATTTACTCGCTTTAAAAAAAGTTGCTACAGATTGGAATACAGATAAACCGCTTGAAGTTGGAGAATCAGGAACTTTATATAGGCTTTTAAAATTTATTTCTTGGAAACTAAATTTAAACAAAACATTTGTTTTGAGCGGTACGCTAAAGGAAAGAAAAATAAATGATGATAAAAATATTGTAAATCTTTCACAAAATGAGTTATTAAAGTTAGATAACAATACTTCTCAATGGTCATCAGCCTTGGTTTTAACAGGAGATGTAGAAAGACTTCAAAACCCTCCTTATAAATTGAAATTAACATATGAAGCTGTTGATTATTGGAAAAAACAGAGAGAACGACATAATGTATGGGAACCAAGATTTGATCAAACAATTCTTAATCAAGCTTTAACTTATATAAAAATCATGAAGAGAGAAAGTGCAGAATTCATTCCCGAACAAGCGGAAGATTTTTGTTTTGCTTATATCTTCGGCTTCATGTCTGCAGAAGAAGGAGAAAAAAGATGGCCAAGTCTTCGAACTCATGAAAGTGACAGAATAATAGAAATAAAAAATATACTTGATAATGCAAAGTCTGGGAAAGAAATAATCTCAAAAGATCATAGGGTAGTCCAGGCAATTGCAATGTGGGCAAAAGTAAATAACAAGAAATTGAACATTCTTTATCCTGAGGCAGTGAATAAAACATGGCCTCAGTTTTGGGATTTTATGAAAGATTATTAAATTATTATTTGCACATGAAATACTCGGCAGTAATAGAAATACCAAAAGGTTCAGATAGGAGAATTCACATGTCATACGACAATAGTGGATTTATTGATCTATGACCAATTAAAGATGAGATTTCAGTCAATGGTGGAGTAATGCCAGTTGATTACGGATATATTGAAGGAGTAATTAATAAAGAAGAAAAAGATAATGTAGATGTAATTATTTTTTCATCTAGACTTTACAAAACAGGAGATAAAGCGGATGTAGAAATTATCGGTATGCTTACTCGGAAAGACGAAGATCATAAAGTGATCGCGGTAGATGATTCGGTTCAAATAAAAAGTTTTAATGAAATTTCAAACAAAGAAAAAGATTTAATACTAGAATATTTTGGATTTAAATCGGAAATTATTTTTGTTGATTCTAAAGATAAAGCCTTAGAGTATTTGAAAAATAATATTACTTTTTCTTCGTACTAGTTGCTGTGCTTGAGGATGTCACGGCTTTGAGAAGATCGGCTTTTGTTTCTGCTGGATATTGTGCAGTTAGAGTTTTCTCAAGAACTTCTTTTTCTTGGAAGCCATTTATTGTTTCATCTCCAATTACAATTGCAGGAAGAACATTTGAGATATTAAATATTTTAATTAAGGTTGAAACGGCTGATAGGTCTAGACTGTAATCAAAGGAGTAAACACGCAAGTCTGGATATTTCTGACGAAGATATGTAAGGGCATAGCTGGCTTTATCGCAATCGGGACACTTGGTTCCTTGGTCATAAAAATAAAGTGCAAACATAAATTTCTTTCCACATTTTTCAGAAACACGCTTCATCAACAAATAATCTTTTATTTCTAGCAAAGCGTAGTATTTTTTTAGTTGGATTATTTCGGCTGTATTACTGCCAGAACTACTTTCGCTATAACTGATCTTTTGTCCTAGATCATTAATTTCTGATGATAAGAGAGAGTTACTGGCTTCTTTACACGAAAGTTCTGAGAGAAGAGAGAATTGAGTTTCAGAAGAAAGGATATCTGTAGAGACTGCATCTTGAATAGATTTTATTTCATAAATACGTTTATTACTGATCGTATTGCTAATATAAATTGCTACGACAAAGATCGTACCTGTGATCAGGAATACTAATAAATATTTTTTCCAGTCTGTAGGTTTTGTATTGTTCATCTCATCATTAGGATTTTAATTTGTTAATTTTTTCGATTATTTTTGTATGTTACTAAATTAAAAATTCAAAGGTTAAAATTCAAAATTGCAATTCAAAAGTCAAAATTTTTTTGCATTTAACTTTTTAATTTTTGCTTGTACCACAAGGGTATTTCTTATTCTCTAATTTAGCTTCGCTCAATAAGAGAATAAAGTCAAATTTTGATTTTTGCATTTTGAACTTTGACTTATTTTCCTATCTCCAGCTTGCTTCTCTTGAGGTTATTGTATTATATAACGCCTTTGAAATCCAAAAAGGGGAAATGATTATGTAGATCGTGAAAAAATAAATAAACTCAAATGAAAAATGCCATTTACCAGTTGAAATCTTGTGTCCAAGCCAAACGGTAAAAATAGTTATTGCTAGTAAAGTTATTCCCAAGATCGAGATGGCACTAGTATCAAAATAGAACCAATCAAAACTTGGAAAGTGAAAGTAAAAACCTCCGAAGTATATTTTTTGAAATTCCATCCATAATGATTTTATTAAACTTAAAATTCCCTTTATGAAAACAAAAATACTAATAAATACTCCGAAAGCGGCAAAAGGCAAAACGATCAACCCTAAGTCCCCATATTTTTTATTGAAGACCATTCCTTTGTAATCAATGAGGTTGGCTAAGAATCCGCTGACCCAGCGTACTCTTTGTTTGTATAATTTTTTTATACTGCTTGGTCCGACTGTATAAACTAGAGCGAGAGGTTCGTTCACTATTTTTAATCCATTTTTTTGCAGACGCATAGCCATTTCCATATCTTCTGTATTGTGCGCTTTGCGATACATTCCAACTTTTTCAAAAACAGATTTTCTATAAAAAGAAAAAGGTCCAGGTGCAATATGAATGGCTCCGATCGCACAAAAAGCTTTTCTTACGAAATTTCCGTATTGATATTCTGCTTTTTGAGTTTTGCGAATAATATTATTTGCGTCATCGATCACAACAGAAGGGGTTACAGCCATTACGTGTTCGTTCCTAAATCTTCTGGCGATAAGTTTTAAGGCCTCTCTATCAACAAAAGAATCTGCATCTAGACATCCAATAAATTCTGCTTTTGATGTTGAAATGCCAAGGTTTAGAGCTGTGTGTTTTCCTCCATTAGGTTTTGAAAGAACAATAATATTTTTATGATCCTTAAAATGTTTTAGCGCTTCCAAAGTACCGTCTGTTGAACCGTCGTCAATTGCAAGAATATTGTATTTGTCTTTTGGGTAATCAAGAGCGAGCAGGGAATGCAGGGTTTTGGCGATGGTTTTTTCTTCGTTAAAGATCGGCACAATGACATCCATATAAGGAAAGTAGTCTTCCTCACTTTTTGTTTCATCAGGACTGTCAATAATAGACATAAGTAAAAAGACCTCGAAGTAAAGCGAGACAAAAATGAAGATGTAATTCATTGAACCTAAGAGTGCGTTCATTAGGTAGCATTTTACCGTATTTTTGAGTTTTTGGGAATAAAGGATGGCGAATGATTACCGTTATTATAAATCTTTTGTTTTTGTCATTCCCGCGAAAGCGGGAATCCAGTATTTTATTGTGCTATCCTATATTCCCGCTTTCGCGGGAATGACATACGCGGTATAATCCACTAAATGGAAGATAAAACAGTAAACAAAGGCCACCTACACCCAATTACTTTGGCAATAGATGAGATCAGACGAATCTTCAAGGAGATCGGTTTTTCTGTGGCTGAAGGTCCAGAGATAGAAACTGAGTATTACAACTTCGATGCTCTTAATGTTCCTGCTGACCATCCTGCTCGCGACATGCAAGATACTTTTTGGATGGATCCTGTTTCTGAAAAAAAACTTCTTCGAACTCAAACTTCTCCAATTCAAATTAGATATATGGAAAACAACAGACCTCCTATCGCAATTATTTCTCCAGGAAAAGTTTATAGAAATGAAGCAATTGATGCGACACACGGCGCAGAATTTTTTCAGGTTGAAGGATTTTATGTTGATAAAAAAGTTTCGATGGCAGATCTGAAAGGAGTGCTAGAACATTTTTTTAAAGAATTTTTTGGACCAGATGTTGAGATCAGATTTCGTCCAAGTTTTTTTCCTTTCACAGAACCTTCTGTTGAAATTGATTTGAGATACAAAGACCGATGGCTTGAAGTGATGGGAGCCGGATTAGTACACCCAAAAATCTTAGAATCTGGTGGAATTGATCCAAAAGAATTTAGTGGCTTTGCTTTTGGAGGAGGAATAGAGAGATTAGTGATGATCAAGTATGGTATCGATGATCTGCGTTTGTTTTATTCAGGAGATTTAAGAGTAATTAATCAATTTTAAAATGTTAGTTTCATACAAATGGCTCCAAACTTATTTTAAAGAACCGCTTCCTGGTGTGGAGGATTTGGCGCGTAAGATCACTTTCAGTTCTTTTGAAATTGAAGGCATAGAAAATAAAGTTAATGATTTTGTTTTGGATATAAATGTTTTGCCTGACCGTGCCTGTTACGCACTTTCTCATTTGGGAATTGCAAAAGAAATTTCTGCGATCCTGCCGGATAATGAATTTATTTCACGCGAAATTTCTTTTTCAGAAAATTCTGAAATTGTAAAACCTGAAGTGGAAATTCTAAATAAAAATATTTGCAAAAGATATATTGCAGTAAAAGTTATGAATGTTGCTTCTGAATCGCCTGTGTGGCTTAAGGAAAGACTTAATTCTGTCGGTCAACGTTCAATAAGTTTACTAGTTGATCTGACAAACTTTGTGATGCTTGATATCGGCGAACCAATGCAT
>JBAYHV010000017.1:0-17107 GCA_041665985.1 Minisyncoccota bacterium | reverse complement strand
TTTTTGTTCAAAATCTTGTCAAACTAGATGGAGAAATACTGAGTATAAGGGAGAAAAACATTTGATGTGGAAAGGAGGATTAAATATTGATTATAGAAAAATTATAATAAATAGTGATTTTGTAGAGATGTGTGGGTTATGTGGATGTGAGGATAAAAGGATCTTAGTTGTTCATCATATTGATAAAAACAGAAAAAACTGTAATATAACAAATCTAGCTTGGTTGTGTCATAACTGCCATCATCTTGTGCATTTTGACAAGGCTAAGCAAGAAGAATTTCTTTTGAAAAGAAAAAATATGGCGACTATAGTTTAGTGGTAAAACTCTTCTTTGTGGAAGAAGTATCGAGAGTTCGATTCTCTCTAGTCGCCCACGAAAGATTAAACCAGCAAAAGCTGGTCTTTTCTCTCTTTATCTGCCCCATTCAAATTTATATTGTGGACAACTTCATAATTTCTCTATGTTAATATTAATGGATGCAAAATGCTCCAATTCCAGACAATGAGGATGAGAGATTAGTGGCTGTTCATAACATGGCTATTTTAGATACTGAGCCAGAGGAAAGGTTTGATGCATTAACTAAAGAGGCAATTGAGAAATTAAAAGTACCGATCTCAATAATTAGTATTCTAGATTCAGATCGGGAGTGGTTTAAATCTTGTCAGGGGGTAGATCAAAAAGAGGGGAAGAGGTCAATTTCTTTTTGTGGGCATGCACTACTCGCGAAAAATATTTTTATCGTTGAAGATACCCAAAAAGACCCTCGTTTTTTAGATAATCCAATGGTCATTGGTTTTCCTTATATTAGATTTTATGCAGGAATAGCTCTCTTTGATTATGAAACAGGACTTCCTGTTGGAGTGTTTTGTATAAAAGATACAAAGCCAAGACAATTAACTTTAGAAGAGATAAGTACTATTGCAGATCTCGCAGATCGAGCTGAAAAGGAATTAAATAAAAAATAATTTTTTACGAGCAATATTTTTTTGAATGATTCAGCTATTCTTTTGATAGTAGGACTAATGTGATAAAATCTAAAATTAAAATTATATGACCACCAAAAAAGTTTCACCAACTCTACGTTTATTATCATTACTAAAAGACCGAAAATTGTCCGTAGTTTTTTTGCTTGTATTGATAATTATTGCTCAAGGATTAAATATTACTGTTCCTTTTATTTCAAAAATTTTAATTGATTCTTTAACTAATTATTTAAGAATTGGAGGAGAAATGCCTTGGATGATATTGGTTTATTCGGCTCTAAGTATTTTATTTGCGACAGTGATAAGTAGTATTGCTCAATCAAGCTACAACTATCATTTGTTCAAACTAGTTACCAAGACAGAAGACAAGGTAAGGAATTTAGCTTTCGCGAAATATCTTGAACTGCAGGCACTTTTTCATCATGGATCTTCAAGTGGACAAATTATTGGAAGAATTGAACGCGGAGGTATTTCGATCTATGCAATTTTAAACGATATTATCGGACAAAATCTGCTCCCCCCATTAATTGTTTTTATTGGTACTTTTGTGGCTCTTCTTTATCAAAATGTTTGGATAGCTTTGGCTGTAATCGTTCCTTTTCCAATTTATTTTTTGATAACAAAAAATATTTCAAATAAGATCTACGAAATTGAGAAACAGGTTAATGAAGCTTTCGAAGCTGTTTCTAAGGAAGGGTATGATGTAGCTGGAAATGTTTTGACTGTAAAAAAGTTTTCACAAGAACTTGCTGAAACAGAAAATCAAAAAAAATTAATGGAGCAAGCTCGAGAGATCCAATACGGAGCAGAAAGACTTTGGGGCGTTATTGAAAATGTTCAGACGATCATTACGACAACTAGTCGCGTATTAGTTCTTTCTTTAAGTGCTTGGTTGGTATTGAGCGGACAGGCAACTATCGGACAATTTGTTCTTTATATAACTTTGCAAAATATGGCTTACCAACCGCTTGCTCAATTATCAGTTATTTTTCCAAGACTAAGAAGAAATACTACGAGACTGGAAAGATTATTTATGATCTTAGATGAGCCTGTTCTTATAAAAAATAAAAAGAACGCGATTACTCTTACTCCTCTTAAAAAACAAATTGAATTCAAAAATGTTTCTTTTGCTTATCAAGAAAAAGATCTTGTCGGAGATTCAAAAGAAAAAGGTTGGGCGTTAAAAAATATCAATCTTATAATTCCTGCAGGAAAAACTATTGCGTTAGTTGGACGTTCTGGAAGCGGAAAGACAACATTTATTAATTTGCTTCTCAGATCTTTTGATCCTCAGGAAGGAAAAATTCTTTTTGATGGAGTAGATATCCGCGATGCCACACAAGAAAGTCTGCGCAATCAAATAGCTGTAGTTCCTCAGGAAGTAGATCTATTTTCAAGAACTGTTGCAGAAAATATTGCTTACGGAAAACCAGTTGTTACGAAAGATCAGATAAAAAAAGCAGCAGAAACTGCTTTGTCCCATGATTTTATTATGAAGATAGATAATAAATATGAGACAGTTGTCGGAGAAAGAGGAATTAAACTTTCAGGAGGGGAGAGACAAAGAATTGGCATAGCTCGTGCTGTGTTGCGTGATCCAAAAATATTAATTTTGGACGAAGCTACTAGCCATTTGGATACTGAAAGTGAAAAATTAATTTCTGAAGCAACAGACGCGCTAATAAAAAATAGAACTTCTATAATAATTGCACACAGATTTTCAACTATTCTCCACGCTGACCTAATCGTAGTATTTAAAGATCGCCAAATTGAAGCCGTTGGAACACATTTAGAATTACTTGAGAAAAGCCCTACCTATAAAAAGCTTTATAGTTTACAGTTTGTTGATTAAATTGTGGGAGGCTAAGCCTCGCAGAAGTCATATAAATTAAGGTTTTAATATAATTATTTTAGTGGTTTTTGTGTTAAAGTATTTTAAATTACTCAAATAAAAACAATCTAATGGTAAAAATCTTAGACGGTAAAAAATTATCAGAAGTTATAGCTGGCGAATTGGCTTTAAAAATATCAAAGCTTAAAGTAAAGCCTGTATTGGCTATTATTCAAATTGGAAATGATCCAGGATCAAATAGTTATATAAGTAGAAAGAAATCTTACGGAGAAAAAATTGGAGCAAAAGTTCATCATTTTGCATTGCCGAATAATGTTTCTAATAACTCTCTAATTAAATTTATTAAAGAATTGAATGATAGAAAAGATATTCATGGAATTATTGTTCAACTACCTATCCCAAAAACTTTAAATAAATATGAAATTATGGAGGCTATTGATCACAGAAAAGATGTTGATGGCTTGAATTCAAAAAATACAAATATTCTTTATGAATCTCCATTTGAAAATTCTGATGCAAAAAAAAATCCAAAAGGCTTAGTACCAGCAACAGCAAAAGGTATTATTACTCTTCTTAAAAAAAATAATATTTCACTTGTCGGCAAAAAAGTTTTAATTGTAGGACGTTCCGTTCTTGTTGGTAAGCCAACTGCAATGCTTTTTATTGCAGAAGATTCTACTGTAACTGTCGCTCACACTAAAACAAAAGATCTTGCAAAACTTGCAAAAGAAAGTGACATTATAGTTTCTGCTGCAGGGAAGGCAGGGCTCATTAATAAAAATTTTTTTAGAAAAGGACAAGTAATAATTGATGTTGGAACAAACTCTGTATCTGGTCCAAAGACCATTGAAGAAAGCTCAAAAATTAAAATGGTAGGAGATGTTGATTTTGAAGCAGCAAAAAAAATAGTTTCTGCAATTTCTCCGGTTCCAGGAGGAGTGGGTCCTATGACGGTTGCTTCACTTTTTGAAAATCTGTTTGAGGCGTATAATTTACAGAAGTAGTTTCTAGAATTATAAGTTTAAAAAAATATTATGGACAATCAAATTTTTTCTAATAGTTGGATAAAGTGGGCGGTGTTTACAAGTTTTACAGCTCTTTCTCTTTTTCTTTTGGTAAAAGTAGGAACAGATCTAAAAACTTTTAATCGTGCGGGAGATGAGATCCCCTCAAATACGATCACTGTAACTGGCACTGGCGAGGTTTTTGCATCTCCTGATGTGGCAAGTTTTTCTTTTTCAATTGTTGAGAATGCAAATACTGTTGCTGAAGCGCAAAAGGTAGCAACTGACAAAAATAATAAGGCTATCGAATTTTTGAAATCAAAAGGAATTGATCCAAAAGATATTCAGACAACTGATTACAATGTAAATCCTCGATATGAATATAAACCATGTACCTCAACTTCATGTCCCTCAAGTAGTCTTCCTGTTGGTTTTACAGTAAGTCAGACAACAAGTGTAAAAGTAAGAGATATTTCAATCGCAGGAGATCTTCTTTCTGGTGTAGGTAAAATTGGGGCTTCAAATCTTTCAGGTCTTTCATTTAAAATTGATGATGATCAAGTTTTGAAAGGAGAAGCTAGAGAGAAAGCTATTGCGAATGCAAAAACAAAAGCTCAAATTTTAGCAAAACAACTTGGAGTTTCGCTTGGTAAGGTTACAAATTATAATGAAGACAATGCTCCTATTCCTATGATGTATAGTTCAAAAGCAGAATCATTTGGTATGGGCGGAGCAGCTCCTATGGTTTCTCCTCAAGTTGAAGTAGGACAAAATAAAATTACAGTGAATGTAAGTGTTACTTACAAGATAAATTAATTTTTTTTAAAATCCCCGTTCGCCTAGGCGAACGGGGATTTTTTGTTTCTTGACTTAAAGTTGGTGATTTAAACTCAAAACCTCAAAATTGACAACCTTCTCTAAAGGAGGTAATATGTGATTTATTAACCCCGTAAGGGGTTTTTAAATACCGAAATAAAATATGAAAATCACAGAATATATTAAGGAATCAAAGGCTGAATTGAAGCATGTGAACTGGCCAACTAGAAACCAGACAGCAGTTTTCTCTGGAATTGTGGTCGCAATTTCTGCCGTTGGAGCGATCTATCTTGGTCTTTTAGACTCAGGATTTAAGGTGATAATAGAAAAAGTTTTTGGTTTTTAATCTAATAAAAATATGTCAAAACAAGCAGCAGAAGGAGAAAGAAATTGGTACGCGATCCACACATACGCTGGATATGAAAATGCTGTTGCCAAAAATCTAAAACAAAGAATTGAATCTCTTGGAATGGAAGACAGAATTTTTAATGTAATTGTTCCTACTGAGAAAAAAATTAAAGTAAAAGGAAACAAAAGAATTGAAGAAGAAGAAAAAATTTATCCAGGATACGTTCTTGTTGATATGATCGTAACTGATGATTCTTGGTATGTAGTGAGAAACACTCCTCGCGTTACAGGATTTGTTGGTTCAGGAGTTTTTCCAGTACCTCTAGAAAGCAGAGAAGTTGATGAACTTTTCAAAAGAATGGAGAATAGTACTCCAAAACATAATATTGATCTTGATGTTGATGATGCTGTTATCATTGCCGATGGACCTTTCAAGGATCTTGAAGGTAAAGTTAGCGATGTCGATCAAGAAAGAGGAAAGGTAAAAGTTCTAGTTTCAATGTTCGGTAGAGAAACACCAGTAGAGTTAGATTTCCTTCAGATCAAGAAAATCTAATCAAATCCCAAGCACGAAATCCCAAATCCTAAACAAATTCTAAATATGAAAAATCAAAATTCTAAAATCAATGCTTCTTTGAAAATTGGAATTTTAGATTTTATTAGGATTTAGATATTAGAAATTATAATTTAAACTATAATGGCAAAAAAAATAACAAAAAAATTAAAGCTTATGATTCCAGGAGGGAAGGCTGTTCCTGGACAGCAACTTGGTCCCGCACTCGGAGGAGCCGGAATTAACATTGGAGAATTCGTAAAAAGATTCAACGATGAGACAAAGGATCGTGTTGGAGAAACTGTCCCAACTATCATCAATGTTTTCGATGACAGAAGTTATGCAATGATCTACAAGACAGAACCCGCAAGTCAGATGATCAATAAGATTCTTGGAATTGCAAAAGGCTCAGGTGAACCAAACAAGAAAAAAGTTGGAAAGATCACAAAAGCTCAGGTCCAAGAAATTGCAGAAAAGAAAATGCCTGATCTAAACGCAAAAGATCTAGCCGGAGCAATGAAGATCATTGAAGGAACTTGTAAAAGTATGGGCGTGGATATTATCTAAATTTAAAAATATAAATTTAAAATTTAAAAAACAAAAAACTGCCTTAAGGTAGTTTTTTGTTTTAAGTCCTTTAGATTACTTTAAAATTTTATATTCTAGAAAAATTGTTCCTTGTGGAGTGTGTGATTCCGAAACAAGTTCAAGCTTGCATTCTACATCTTCATTAAATAGGGTAATACCTTTTCCAAAAATAACTGGTTCAACAGTAAGGTAAATTGTATCTACAACACCAGCTTTTAAAAATTTTGTATAAATAGTAGAACCTCCGCAAATAGCAACTTCCTTAAAACCTCGGTCTTCAAGTTTTTTTAATAATGATTCAGGTTCATCATTTGTCATTTCAACACCTTCATATTTTTTTGAACGGGAATAAACGATATTTAATCTATCTTTAAGCGGTCTTCCGAAAGTTTCAAAAGTAGTACTGCCAAAAACAACAACACCGGCTCTTTTGGTTAGTTCAACGAAATGCTTTCTATCGTCGGTGCTATTCCAAGATGTTGAGATCTGGTCTTTGTCTTTAGCTAAAAAACCATCGGTGGTTAGGGCTGCGATAATAAAGCATTTAATCATAGTGAATATATGTTACCAGATTTTTGCAAAATTATCGTGTTATTATGTGAGAATCATTTAAGGAAACTTGGAGAAACGACCTCTCAAGAGGAGGTCCTTTCTCCAAGTTAAAAAATTTATGACCCAAGAAGAAGCCTTATCAATTTTAAAAACTGGAGCCAATGTATTCCTGACAGGAGAACCTGGTTCAGGAAAATCACATACCATAAGAGCGTATGCTGATTATTTAAGATCTCATGGTGTTGAGTCGGCTATTACTGCGTCTACTGGCATTGCTTCTACTCATATCAATGGGTTAACAATTCATTCTTGGTCTGGAATTGGAATCAAAACAACACTCAGTGAGCAGGATTTGGATCGAATTTCTTCGAGTGAATATATTTCCAAAAGAGTTCGAAAAGCTAAAATTTTGATCATCGATGAGATATCAATGCTTTCTCCTGATACGCTTTCAATGGTTGATGCAGTTTGTCGAGAAGTGAAACAGAACAGTGAAGCTTTTGGAGGACTTCAAGTAATTTTTGTAGGAGATTTTTTTCAGCTTCCGCCGATCGCTAAGAAAAATTTTAATGAATATAACCAAGACATTTTTGAGGAAGTTGGAAAAGGAATTTTTGCTTTCGAATCAGGTGCTTGGAAGAGGGCAAATCCCGTTGTTTGTTATTTGTCTGAACAGCACAGGCAAGAAGATAAAGTTTTTTTGGAATTGCTTTCGGCTATAAGAAAAAACTCTTTTAAAGATACTCATAAGAAAATTTTAGATAGAAGAAAAATTAGTTTAGATCATATTTCTCAAAATACGCCGAAACTTTTTTCTCACAACGTTGACGTTGATAGAGTAAATGACGAAATGCTCGAAAAGATCGAAGGAAAATCAGAAACTTTTTCTATGTCTTCAATGGGGCACGACATGCTTGTTTCTATTTTAAAAAAAGGATGCCTTTCACCAGAAAAACTTTCCTTAAAGATAGGTGCAGCAGTAATGTTCACAAAAAATAATTTAAAAGAAGGCTATATGAATGGAACGCTAGGAATTGTAGAAAGTTTTTCGGCTTTTACTCACAATCCAATTATTAAAATTAGAAGTGGAAATTTAATAGAAGCGGAAAGTGCAGATTGGAATGTTGAAGACGATGGGAAAGTAAAGGCTAGAATTAGCCAGCTCCCACTTAGATTGGCTTGGGCTATCACTGTTCATAAAAGCCAAGGAATGAGCTTAGACGAGGCTGTAATGGACCTAAGCAAGGTCTTTGAGTTCGGGCAGGGTTATGTGGCTCTTTCTCGAGTACGCACTCTTTCGGGGCTTTATCTTTTAGGCTTAAATGAAAAGGCTTTAATGGTTCACCCAGATGTTTTCAGTCAGGACATTTTATTTAAAGAAGCCTCAGTTGAAGCAAGAAGTGCATTTAAAAACATGCCGGAGAGCGAACTTAAAATAATTCAAAAAAACTTTTTGCTTTCTTGCGGGGGAACAGTTGAAGCAATTGAACATTCTTCAAAAAGTAAAAAAGAAAAAATTAGCACGCATTCAGAAACTTTGAGTTTGTGGAAAGAAGGGAAGACGATGAAAGAAATTGCCAAAGCGAGAAAATTAAAAGAACGGACTATTTTTGACCACATCGAACATCTTTTTGATAAGAAAGAAATTTCAAGAGAAGAAATTATGAAACTTGCACGACCAAAATTAAAAAAATCCTTGCCCCAAATAAATAAAGTTTTTGAAAAAATAGGAAAAGAAAAATTAACTCCAGTTTTTGAAAAATTCGAAGGAGAATATTCTTATGATGATCTTAGAATTGCGAGAATGTTGTTTAATTAATTTATCCGCACACTAAGTCTGCTCCTGCTTTTTTGTCTTGCTGTTAATTCAACATCTACAGGTAATAAATACTAATAAACATTATCTAAATTTATTTTTTTTAATGAAAAAGCAAGACTGGAGCAGACTTAGTGTGCGGATTTATCTTGTATCTCCAGCACTTTTGATCACATCTCTTTCTAGTCTATCTTTGAGTTTTGCAATATTTTTTTCGGCAATTTCTTGGAAGGGAACATCTAAGTAATTCGAGATAACACTTAGATACCACAAAACATCACCAAGTTCTTTTGTGATCAGTTCTTTTTCTTCAGGAGACATTTTTCCGTCGTTGTTTCGGTAGATCTTTTTAAATTTTTCGGCGACTTCTCCTGATTCACCAACTAAGCCTAGAAGCTTACTTATAAAAGCCATGGAAGTTATCTCGCCTTTGCCTCCAAAGGAATCTGTTTTTAAAGCTTCTTTTTGATATTGATTGAAATCCATATTTTTAGATATTAGCTGAATATATGGCAGAGTATATCAAAAAAATACCTTTGGATTAAATTGTGATAATATATTTGCCATGCAAGCCTTAAATAAAAAACTAGGAGCCCTGCCGAGTCAACAGATCAGAAATCTAATAGAAGCAGGATGTATAAAGGGTTCCAAAGAAGAAAATGTAAAACCATCGTCTCTTGATCTTACTTTGTCTGAAGAAGTATATGAAGTAGAAGGAGTTTTTTTGCCTGAATCTGGAGAAAAAGTGAGAGACCTGCTCTCAAGAATAAAAAGTAAAAAACATAAGATCTCTGATCCTATGTTAAAAAATAAAGTTTACATGGTTAAGCTCAATGAATATTTGAATTTACCAAAATCTGTATATGGATATTGCAATCCAAAATCAACAAGTGGAAGAATTGATGTTCATGTGAGATTGCTTGCAGATGGCGTGCCAAGATACGACTCTGTTTTTCCAGGAGGATACAAAGGAGAATTGTGGATCTCAATTTTGCCAAAAACTTTTAATATCAAAATTTTTGAAGGAATAAGTTTCAATCAGATAAGATTTTTTAATGCAGATACTAGGTTGGGAGATCTGGAGCTCGAACTTATAAATAAAAAATATAAATTAGCTTTTGATCTAAAAGGAAAACAAATCAAAAATATTGATAATTTAATGCGTGATCATGACGGCTCTCTACTTTTGACAATTGATCTGAGTCAAAAATTGTTGGGTTATGAAGCAAAACAAACTGATAAAATTTTGGATCTTTCAAAAATTAATTTTTATGACTGGAAAGATTTTTTCACTCCAATTTTAAGAAACGGTGAATATATTTATTTGAAACAAAATTCTTTTTATATTCTTTCAACTGCTGAGTCTATTCGCATTCCTCCAAATTTTGCTTGTGAAATGGCTTCGATGGATGATAGAAATGGCGATTTTAGATCACATTATGCCGGTTTCCTAGACCCAGGATGGGGTTGGGGAGAAGAGGGAGAAGGTAAAGGAAGACCTTTTACTTTGGAAGTTAGGCCTTTTGAAAATTTAGCAGTCAGAAATTCTCAGCCGATTGCAAAGATCAGATTTGAAAAATTAGCTGAAGAGCCTGAGCAGATTTATGATGCTATTTCTTCAAACTATCTAGTCCAGACAGGACCAAAACTAGCAAAACATTTTAAATAATTAGTTTATTCCGACGAGTGAGAGACGGCGCGAAAGGTGAGCGAAGCGAAACTTTTCATGACGTCCGAGCGAAGTCGGAACAAAGGGTAAATACCCCGCCCCTTGGGGCGGATTAAGTACGAGCAAAGCGAGTTCTGGTATTTAATACCTCTGTCTGCTTGCTGCGAGGAACTTTATTTTTTGTGCCAAAAATACGTTGCTAAATATGTCTAAATTTCCTTTAGGGCGGTCTAAAAGGTTTTAGACCGCCCTAAATGGTTAAAATTTAAACAGCGATTGGAGCCTTGATTGAAGGATGTGGGTCGTAATTTTCTACAACCATGTCTTCTAAAGTAAAATCAAAAAGATCTTTTACATTTGGATTTAATTTCAATGTAGGAATATTTTTTGGTTCTCTTGATAGTTGCTCGTTTACTTGGTCAAAGTGATTTGAATAAATGTGTGTGTCACCTCCAGTCCAAACAAAAATTCCTGGTTTTAATCCTGTAACTTGGGCGATCATCATTGTAAGAAGGGAGTAAGAAGCAATATTGAATGGAACACCAAGAAAAGTATCACAGCTTCGCTGGTATAGTTGGCAAGATAATTTTCCGTTTGAAACAAAGAATTGAAACAAACAATGACAAGGAGGAAGTCCTGCCTTTGCCATTTCCTCAATATCTGAAGGATTCCATGCACTAACAATTATTCTTCTAGAGTCTGGATTATTTTTTATTGTCTCGATTGCAAGAGAGAGTTGATCAATTTCTTTTCCTTCGGGAGCGATCCATTTTCTCCATTGTTTTCCATAAACAGGTCCAAGGTCTCCCCATTTTTTTTCAAATTCTTCATCAACTAAAATTTTATCTGTAAATTCTTTTAGTCCAGTTTTCCATTCCTCACTGTCTGTTTTTGGAATTGGTAAATTATTTGCTTTCAAGTACCACTTAAAAGGCCATTCATCCCAAATATGATTTCCGTAATTTAATAGAGTTTTTAATTTTGTATCTCCTTTGATAAACCAAAGAAGTTCTGAAGCCACTAATTTGAAAGGAACTTTTTTTGTTGTAAGAAGGGGAAATCCAAGACTTAGATCAAATTTCATTTGGGTTCCAAAAACAGAGGTCGTTCCTGTGCCTGTACGGTCGGATTTTTTCTCACCCTCAGATAGAATTTTTTTAAGAAGATTGAGATATTCAATATCAAATGGATTTTGCATGCTTTTTTATATTAAGTTTAAGATTTTTAAACGCCCTCCTTATGATGTATTATATACTTAATTTAAGAAATTCCGTTGTGTTGTATTATCAAATAAAATCCGATCTCAATGAATCCCGCACTAGAAAATGGCATAGTTCTCCATTTGTGAGATTGGGATTCTGGTTTAAAATATAAATATAGTTTTGCAAAACACAACTAATAATTTATTAGAATAATAAGAAAATGGCGAACAAATAATGCCATTTTTCAGTGACCGGATGAAAGACAAACAAATAGAAACTCTTATAAAGAATGAAACTAAAAGACAGAAATCTGTTATCAATCTTATTCCTTCAGAAAATTATGTTTCAAAAGATGTGTTAACTGCGCTTGGAAGTATTTTTGATAATAAATATGCCGAGGGTTATCCTACAAAAAGATATTATGGCGGACAAAAATATACGGACCAATTAGAATTACTTTGTCAGGACAGAGCAAGGAAAGCCTTCAAGCTTTCAAAAGATCTATGGCATGTAAATGTTCAACCTCATTCTGGTTCTCCAGCAAATCTTTCAGTCTATCTTGGACTGGTTCCACTTGGTGGAAAAATTATGGGAATGACTTTAACTGCCGGAGGTCACTTAACTCACGGACAAAAAGTTTCTATTACTGGAAAAGTTTGGCAACAAGTTCCATATGGAGTTGATCCAAAAACAGAAAGATTAGATTATGTTGCTCTAAAAGAATTAGCAGTAAAAGAAAAACCAGCTCTTATTGTTGCTGGTTTTACTGCTTATCCTCAAATGGTTGATTTCAAAAAATTTAGAGAAATTGCAGATGCTTGCGGAGCGTTTTTGATGGTAGATATGTCCCACTTTGCAGGATTGGTTGCAGGTGGCGTATATAATTCTCCATTTGAATATGCAGACGTTGTGACAACAACAACTCACAAAACTTTAAGAGGTCCAAGAAGTGCAATTGTTTTTTCTAGAAAAGATAAAAAAATTGGAGAAAAAAATATTTCTGATCTGATCGACAAAGCAGTTTTTCCTGGTCTTCAGGGAGGTCCTCATCTTGGACAAATCGCAGGCGTTGCGGTTGCTCTAAAAGAAGCAGCTACTCCAGCATTTAAACAATATGCAAAACAAGTTAAGAAAAATGCTAAAGCTCTTGCTGATGAACTAATGAGATTAGGCTGGCATGTTGTTTCAGGAGGAACAGATTCTCATTTGGTTCTTGTAGATACTTGGATGAATGGCTCTAGAAACGCCAATGGTGTTGGCGGAATTTCTGGAAAAGAAGCTGAAGCAAGACTTGAGAAAAATGGAATCATTTGCAATAAAAATACAATTCCATCAGAGACTAGAAGTCCGTTTGATCCATCAGGAATTAGACTTGGAAGCCCTGCCGAAACTACTCGAGGTAAAAAAGAAAAAGATTTTGTGAAGATCGCACAGACGATTGACAAAGTACTAAGAAAATAGCATTATCATCGCAGATTTTCTCTTTAAAAACTTACGAAAACCATTCTCCACAGCGAAAAACTTTTTTAAGAAAGTTTTTCGCTGTGGAGAAACCTTTGGCCAATCCAATACAGTAAAAAAATTAGAAAAAGAAAGGTATTTGGTAATGAATATAACTGAGATCGGTAAAATCATTGGAATGATTGTGGAGATGCTAATAACCCTCCCAATGGAACAGCTCGAAACAATCCATAAACTTTTGGAGAAGTTGACGAGCGAAGCAGATGACAGCGGGCAAATGTGTTCTAAGGAACTGAAACATTTCGTCGCCGGAGATCCTTGTTGGGTGAAGAGGGAAAGTTCCCAAAAGCTCAATGTAATTTCTCCTGTGGAACCTGGTGAATCGATTGATGGATACGAATTCGTTCGTCGGTCTGCATTCGTTGCTCGAGAATTGGGTATGAAATTGCTTGATGAGACAGATTACGACTTCTATAGACGAGAAGAGAATTGGGCTCTGTTAATCTTGTTGGCTTCTGGCGACAAAGATGTCCATTTTATTCAGGAATCGGAAAATGGACCAAAAATATATTGTCTCAACCGCAATGACCAACGCTGGGATGAGATTCCTTGCAATATAGACACCAATAGTTTTTTTGACAGGGACATTGTTGCTGTTGCAGAACTTTGAGTTTTCGTAATCCTCGCACTCGTTTGCGGGGATATTTTTTTATATGGGCACAGGATATATAATGAACCTATGGAAAAATTCACTACTGGGAAATTTATTGTCATAGAAGGCACAGACGGTTCTGGAAAAACTACTCAGACCGAAGCTTTATTGCATAGATTAAAAAAAGAGGGGATTGAATCAGAATCGGTCAGATTTCCTCAATATGAAAAAAATCTTTTTGGAAATTTAATCCGTGAATGTCTCGATAGCAAGCACGGAGATTTTATTTCTCTTGATCCAAAAATTGCATCTGTACTTTATGCTTGTGACAGGTTTGAGACAATTTCTAAAATAAAAAAATGGTTGGATGATGGAAAAGTGGTTATCGCAGATAGATATGTTTCTTCAAATCAAATTCACCAAGGAGGAAAGATAAAAGATGAAAGAGAAAGAGCAAAATTTTTAGATTGGCTTGGAGCAATGGAATACGACACTTTAGGTGTCTTAAAGCCGGATATAGTTCTTTATCTTGATGTACCTTTTGAGATATCGCAGCAACTTATTTTAAACAGAGTGGGAGTGAAAGATCTTGCTGATTCAAATTTTGAATATTTAAAAAATTCTAAAGAAGCAGGTGAATACATGTTAGCGCGTGAAAAATTTTGGACAAGAATAAGTTGTGCCCCAGAGGATAAATTGCTTTCTATTGATGAAATATCGGAAATAGTTTGGAAAAAGGTCTCCGAAGTGCTTAAATTGAAATAATGAAAGAAGTTATTAAAAAAGAAATAAATAAAGCAGTTAAGGAACTTTTTCAAAAAGAGGTTTCTTTTTCTATTGAATATCCAGAAAGTAAGTTTGGGGATTATTCTTCAAATGTGGCTTTTTCTCTTTCAAAAGATCTAGGATCAAATTCTAGAGAAGTGGCTCAAAAAATTGCGGATTATTTTAATAACAATTTTAAGACCTTTAAAAAAGTTGAGGTAGCTGGTCCTGGTTTTTTAAATTTTTTTCTTGCAGATAAAATTTTTACAGACAACGTAGCTTCAATTTTAAAACTCAAGAAAAAATACGGACAGAGCAAGATAAACAAAGGTAAAAAAATCATTGTTGAATATTCTTCGCCAAATATTGCTAAGCCTTTTACAGTAGGGCATTTACGATCAACTATTATTGGAGATGCACTTGCAAATATTTTAGAATTCTCGGGAGCAAAAGTAATTCGAGATAATCATCTTGGAGATTGGGGGACACAGTTTGGAAAAATGATCGTGGCTATAAAAAAATGGGGAGATATTTCAAAAATTAAAAAATCTAGCCAACCCGTAAAAGATCTGGTATCTTTGTATGTAAAATTTCATGAAGAAGCAGAATTAGATAAAAATCTCGACGATGAAGCAAGAGGTTGGTTCACAAAATTGGAAAAGAAAGACAAAGAAGCTGTCAGGCTTTGGAAACTCTGCATAGATCTATCTTCAAAGGAATTTGAAAAAATATATAAGCGACTAGGAATTTCTTTTGATACAACTGTTGGAGAAAGTTTTTTTAATGACAAGATGAATCCTATTGTAGAAGAAGCTGTTAAAAAAGGAATTGCAAAAGTAAGTGAGGGAGCAACCCTAGTTTTTTTTGAAAAAGACTCGCCCAATGGCGAGACAAGTAAATATCCGCCACTCATGCTTTTGAAAAGTGATGGTTCTTCTTTGTATGCGCTCCGCGATCTAGCGACCGATACTTGGAGAAAGAAAAAGTATGGAAAAGATTCTGTCATTATTAATGAAGTTGGAATGGAACAATCTCTTTATTTCAAACAACTTTTTGAAACAGAAAAACTTTTGGGAATTTCAAATGGTAATGATCGTTTTCATATTGCCCATGGGCTGTATAGTTTTAAAGAAGGAAAGATGAGTACCAGAAAAGGGAATGTTATTTGGTTAGAAGAAGTGCTCGAAGAAGCCAAAAAACGTGCAGAAGTATTTAATAAAGATGTTGCTGAAGAAGTAGGAATTGGAGCAATAAAATTCAATGATCTAAAGCGCGATTCAACTAAAGAAATTATTTTTGATTGGGACGAGATTCTAAATTTGGGAGGGGATTCAGGTCCATACCTACAATATTCTTCTGCTCGAGCGTATTCAATTTTGGAAAAAGCAAAAAATAAACCTAAAGCTGTTGTGCCAAAAGATTGGACAACAAGTGATGTAGAAAAACTTCTTACACGATTTAGTGAAGTCGCAGAAAGATCTGCTCTAGATCTAAAGCCAAATCAGTTGGCGTTGTATCTGCTTGATTTAGCTGGAGCATTTAATAATTTTTATACGCACAACAAAATCATTGGAAGTGGTGAAGGAGAAAAATATAGATTGGCAATTACTGAAGCATTTAGAACAGTACTAACAAACGGACTAACTTTGCTTGGTATCAAGGCTCTGAAAAAAATGTAGTCAAAAAAAACCGCGAGGCTAAACCTCAAGAATTTTTAGAGGTTTAGCCTCGCGGTTTTTTCGCTGTGTTATAATTTTTGAATCGGAGTTAAAAATTAATTAAATAAATTATGAAAATTTTTTGTATGTCAAAATGCCATCATGGTAAAAAAACAGCAATTTTATTTTTTAGAGTGATTGTTGGAATAGTTTTCTTATCTCATGGATATCAAAAACTTTCAAATATGGATCAAACAGTTCAGTTTTTTAATATGTTGCATTTTGGTTCATTTTTAGCTCACTTAGTTGCATGGATAGAAACTCTTGGAGGTGTTGCACTTATTCTTGGAATCTTTATTCCAGTTTTTGCTCCGTTGCTTGCCATTGTTATGGTTGTTGCAATTCTTTCATTAAAAAGAAATGAGATAAGTTTTAATGGTTTTGGAAAAGCAGAATTTGAATTCGTTCTTCTTGGTTCAACTTTGCTTTTGTCTTCTATGAGATCAGGAGTCTGTTCTCTTTCAAAAATTTGCGGATGTAAATGCCATATAGAAGAAGGGAAATCCTGCGGAATATGCAAATTCAAAGGTTGTGAAAAACATTCTGAAAAAACATGTAGTTAATAATAGGTGATAGATAATAAATAGCAAAAAAACAGAAAACAAAAAAGTCGTTCGTCCGCCTAGGCGGACGAACGACTTTTGTTTTAGTGATGCTCTGTATCATTGAATTTTTTTAAATATTTTGCTTAGAGACTTAACCTCTAAGTTACGGAGTAATCCAACTTGGGGGTCAGACCCCCAAGTTGGAAGAAATTAAATGTTTTCCCCAAAGAAAAAAATCTCATCGAACTTTTTATATATATGTATGATAAAATATAAATATTCTCCATGTATTTTAGTACAAAAATTAAATCAAAATTTCTTTTTCTTGCAACAATCTTTCTCATCATTTTTTCCGTACCTTTTGCATCAAATACATATGCTACAAGCGGAGTCCCTTCAACCATCTCATACCAAGGACACCTCACAGATTCAGGGGGTAACCTACTCGGTGGAGCAGGTACACCTTACTACTTCAAATTCTCATTCTGGGATTCATCTACAGTAGGATTAGGTACAAAACTCTGGCCAGCAACTTCTCCTTCTTCTGTACCACTAACAGTCAGACAAGGAGTATTCAATGTA
>JBAYHV010000016.1:0-19940 GCA_041665985.1 Minisyncoccota bacterium | reverse complement strand
CCCAAATACTTACCATTACAAAAAGTACAATGATCCCATATATCATAACATTTCTACCTGATTGCCTTGCCTCTTCATTATCTCCTGCACTTATAAATTTTAAAACTCCATACAAAAATACAACCACAGCAATAATTATCAGAAGTGGGATGTATTTTTCGATCTTATAAGCAATATAACAATTTAAAAGATCGTGAATACTTTGAGGCGCACCTCCAGTACTACAACCTGTTGTTTCCGCAAAAACAGGATAAGCCAAAAACAAACCTGCTATTGTTAGATAAATATTTAATATAGTTTTTTTCATCCGGTCACTAGAATTTTAATTTGTTAAAACTTTCGACTGTTTTCATATATGTAATGTTTAAAATTATGCTCTGTAAATTTTCTATTACTAAATTGAATTAAAAATTTAGTACGAGATTTATTTTACGGATTTGTCGTAGCCGATGGTGGTAATGTAGGTAAAACTGCATTTGAACCGAAAATGGTTTGACTAAGTATATTTACAAGACCCCAAACTGAGACCATGACAAAAATTGAAATTATGCCGTATATCATCAAACTTCTGCTTGCCTCTTTTTTTTCTTCGTTATCTCCAGAAGAAACATATTGAACAATTCCAATTAAAAAAAGCAAAACTCCTAAACCTACGATGAAAGGTATAATACTGTTATTTATGATACATCTAGCATAATCAAAAAGCTCTCCAATATCTTTTGGCTTGTTACAAGACCCAGAACTTGAAGAAGATTTTGATGAAGAAGTATTTGATGATGTATTTATATTTCCAGTTGTTCCTGCCCCAGCGCTAAAATTTCCAGTTGTACCAGCTTTAAAATCAACAGCTCCCGTAGTAGCTGCTTCAACTTTATTTGGCAAACTAAAACAAAATATAAAAGATAAAATAATAAGAGCTGGAATTATTTTTTTAATTTTTGTCATTGTCTTTTCTTTACTTACAAATAAATTTTAATTAATAACCCCTCCTACAGTTGTTGTGACTGCTGTAATTATAACTGTGGCTCCAATAAGAACTGCTGTTCCAACAAGCGCCCAAGTGACAGTGGCTTTGGCCTTCTTTAGCTTCTCTTCATCTCCCTGCGCTGTGGCATAAAGATAACCTCCATACATTATTGAAAGAGCACCAATGATCGCACCGATTTCAGTTGCGGCAGTAAGTATAGATTTCAAAAAATCTGGAATACTTGTAGCACTAATTGGATTAGCAAGTTTTCCATCAGCTGCTTTTGTATAAAGAGAACTAAACAAAAAAACTGTTGCGAAAATAAATTTAAAGGAAATTGCTTTTTCTATGCTCGATATTTTTTTGTATAAATTTTTCATTTTTTTTATTTACCCACCTAAATTTTTAAACTATTGGTCATTATTTTAACTTTTTAATATTTTGTTAATCATTAATTTGTGTTTAAAAAATTTTGGCGGGTGAATTAATTATTTTATTTTGTTGATGTAACTGGTGTGACACTACTATTACTTACCAAACTAAAAGCATCTTTAACTCCTAAGGTCTTCATAATAGTTGCAATGAGCAACCAACCTCCCCACAAAAAAATTACACCGATCGCCACTGAAGTAAAAATTTGATGAGCCTTCTCGATTTTACCACTATTTCCAGCAGAAGTTGCATACATAAAACCTGCGTAAGCCACAGAAATAGAAGCTAAAGTTGTGCCGATGAAGATCATGTAAACCATTAATTTTTTTGCCAAAACAACTAAATCGTCCCATCCGCATTCAACAACACCATTATTTTTTGTTGTACAATCTGGAGTAAGATGAAAAACTGACTGTGAAGCACTTTGAGTTGTAGGCTCTGCTTCAACTGCAAAAGAAAAAACAGGAAACATTAAAAATAAAATATTTAAAATTAAAATTCCTATTTTTATTTTAGTTTTTGACATTTTATTTTTTAATTTTATTTCAATAATTCTTTTAATTGAAGATCAAAAGTTTTAACTGCGTCAGATATAGTTGCTGAACCATTACTTACAGACTCGATCATTGTTTTAAAATAATTACCTGTAGAGTTTGAGTCTGGATCATACCAGTCTTTACCGATCAAAACTGATCGTCTAAAAACTTCTCCAAACGAACTTTCACTTTCTGTACCTAATTGATCAACTCTAACTGATGGGAGATTCATATTTTGAGAAAAACGGCCAATAAAATCAGTCGAGACCATGATCTCTGCGTTTGTAAGGGCAGATTGTTGATTCTTTGAGGCATTCACAATGGCTATTCCGTAAACCTTGGCATACGTTACAGAAGTTTTAGAGCCTTGAGCCTGAGGTATTACGCTAACATCAAAATTTAGATTTGGGTTTCCAGATAAAATATTTTCATACTCACTTGCAAAACCAATATAAGTTGCTGATTTGCCTCTCAAAAATTGTTCATCTGAACTTGGTAGTGATTTATTCCATGAATAGGCTACAGAGGAAGGATTTGCAAATTGAGTATAAAAACTTAGAGCCGCTTCCGCTGGATTAACCTGAGAATTACTACTGTTATCGTAAATCGTACTTACAAAAAACTCTTTTTGTAATTCCACAATAGAATTACCTGCTTGAAAGAAAAGAGTTGTAAGTATTTCCTTAGCATTTTTTACATTTGAGTATTCACCAAAAGACACAGCACTTTGAAGAACTGTTTTACTTGTTGTTACATTTGAGATCTTTGGAATTAATTCCACCAGACCTTTCCAAGAATTTGGAGGAGTTGGGACACCAGCTGTTGCAAAAATATCTTTATTCCAATACATAACTAGAGGATCAATTAAAATTGGCAAAGCCGTAATACCTTTATCATTCAAAAAAATATTTGCTGGTGCAGCAAAACTATCTTGATATGTTCTCTGCGAAATAATTGTATAAGGAATTGTTACAAATAATTTTTTATTTTTTAGCAGATGATCTTCTGGTAAAATTACCATATCAGGACCCTCTCCTTGTGCAATTGCACTTGCAAGATCATTATCGAAAGTCGAAAGAGAATGTTGCGTATATGATACATTTAGAGTATCAGCCTTTTTTAAATTTGTAGCATCAATGGCAGGCTTCACAGAATTTAAAGGAAAAACTCCCCAAACTTTTATCTTTACACCATTTTTGCTAGAGCTATTACCTCCAGTAAATCCAGCAAAGACTATAATTCCGATAACAATAAATACAACAAAGATTCCAATGATCGCATACTGAACTGTTGATGTATTGTTTTGCATGTTTTTTTTCTTCTCTATATTTTAAAACTAATTTGGAAATATTGCTAATAAAATTGTGGAAGAAAACTTGAAGGAGAGACCTCTCAAGAGGAGGACTCACCTCCAAGTTTCTAGGTTTTAGGTTTTAGTGGAGAATATTAAACCGGAGGTTTAATATTCTTTTGCTTTTTTTTATTTCACTAACACCTAAAAACTAGCAACAACAGCTTCTCTATGCTTTTCTCCAAATTATACCGTAATGATGCTCACCTGCATCAATTTTTTGAACCATTTCAAATCCCGCAAGTAAAAACATTTCTAATGCCTCTGATTCCTTAAAAACATGTTCGCTGTGCGGACCGATACCACCAAAAGAGTCGCTCCATTCTACAAAAAGAATTCTTCCCTTTTTCTTTGTTATTCTTTTTGCTTCCTCGATAGCTTCTTTTTTATTTTCGAGCGCAAACATAGCGTTTGTCATCAAACACAGATCGACTGATTCATCAGCAAGACTAGTTCCTCCTTTTTTTTCTATGTCTCCTACTATTGGACGAATATTCTTAAGTCCTTCGTCTTTAGCCTCCTTGGCGGTTTTTGAAATTAGATCAGGATTGATATCAATAGAATAAACAAGTCCTTGGTCTCCAACCATATGAGCTACCAATACTGAATAATATCCAACACCGCATCCAAGATCGGCAATAATTGTTCCTTTGGAGATCCCTGTTTGTAATAAAATTTTTTGAGGATTGGAAAACATTTTTTTTTTTAGTTTCTAGGTTTATCCGCACACTAACATTTTTTAAAAAATGTTAGTGTGCGGGTTTATAAATTTTAAGTAACAAAATTATTATAACATTTTTTATTATGTTTAATTGCAAAACTACAAATAGCTGTCATTCCCGTGCAAACGGGAATCTAGAAGATTACAACAAAAAAACTGGATTCCCGCCTGCGCGGGAATGACAAAATAAAAAAAACCACAGAACCTTGGAAGGTTCTGTGGTATTGATGATTTTCAACTTGCTCACACCAGCACACGAACAGCTATCAAACTACCGGCTTCGAAGAGACTACCATACGGCAAGGGAGTACCTTCGATGGAGTATTTGTTGTAATAGTTTCCAACACTGAACACCACCGAGTAACCATCCAGAAAAATCAGATCATGAGCGACCAGAATATCCTCGTTAAATCTCTGTTTGTTGTGAGCTTTACGAATGTATGGAGAGTCGTCGACTAGGCACTTGGAAAGACCAAGTCCTTTAAGATGTTTCCATCCCTCGGGACCAAAGAACTCTCTTTGTGGCCAGCTTACGACACCGAGAACATCGGCACGATAAACATGAATAATCACGTCTTCGACAGGGCCGATGACAAACGTATTTTTCCTCATCAATCTCGAAGCAAATTCTGAAACTGTGAACTCTGCATTCATTCGCCTCAGCAACATCCGACTGTCGGCACCGTCCTTGTGGATGTTGAACTCGCAGAGGTGTTCGAGTTTCGATTTCTCTGCAACCGCCGGTTGATAGCTCGCGATACTCTTCGCGAGCCAGTCGGCGAAATCAAGCGGCGAAAGCGCCGAGACGATTGCCCCAGCCTCACGCGGAACAATCAAACGATTTCCTTTTGTTGCAAAGGAGGCTAAAAACTGAAGCCAACCTTCTTCTGTCATCACTCTTTTTATTTGTTCACTCATTTTATCGCTGGGTTACTAAATCCTCTAGAGCTTTCAAGTGCTTCGAAATGTTTCGAAGAATTACACAAGTGCTTGTCGATGTTTTTTGCCACAGCAGAGAAATTCCAAAAAAAGAAACTCTCTGCTGTGGCAATTTGCAGGTTAAATGTTAAGGTTCGAATTTTGTTAAATTATATCACAAAATGAGGAAAATATCAATAGCAAAATACCCTTGTAAAACAAGGGTATTTTGCTTAGATTTCAACATGGAGGAGAGACCTCTGCAGGAGGACTCACCTCCATGTTTTTTGATTTGAAAATTATTAATTGATACCTAGAAACTTTGCATCTGTTATAAGCATATAACCGATGCTAAAGAATCTCCTTCGCGAAGTCGCATAATACGAACTCCTTGAGTATCTCGTCCGAGAGTTGGAATTTCTTCAAGAGAACATCTGATCACTTGGCTCTTCTTTGAAATTGCTACAGCTTCTTCAAGTTCATCGGTAACAACTTTTGCAGAAATCAGTGAGCCAGTTTTTTCTGTAACCTTTACAGTTTTCATTCCAGATCCTCCTCGTCCTTGAGTTTTGTATTCTTTGATACTTGTTTTCTTTCCGAAACCATTTGAAGAAACTACGAATATTTTTGCATCCTTTGCATCTTTTTTGATGATGTCACTTCCCACAACAGAAACACCTTTATCTAATTTCATTACTCTTACTCCAGCGGCATTTCTTCCCATTTCTCTTACGTCATCTTCTTTGAATCTAATTGATTGTCCGTCTGAAGCAACAACTAAAACATCATCATTTTTTTCTACGAATGTTGCAGAAACAAGTTCATCTCCTTTATCTAGTCTAATTGCAATAATTCCGCTTCTGCGAACGTCGCTAAAACTATCAGCAGAAACTCTTTTTCCTGTACCGTTTTTTGTTACAAGCATCGTTGAAAGTCCGTTGCCCTTTTTAAGTTCTTTCGGCATTGGAAGAATTGAAGTAACTTTTTCATCAGCGGAAAGTGAAAGGAAGTTCATGATAGATTTTCCTTTTGTCGCTCTTTTTCCTTCAGGAATTTCATACATTTTGATTTGATAAACTTTTCCCATATCAGTGAAGAAAAGCAGATCACTATGATTTGTAGTTGTAACAAGATGAGTTATGAAGTCCTCCTCCTTTGTATCAAGGTCTATTACTCCAACCCCTCCTCTTTTTTGTTTTTTGTATTCTTCAGGATCTGTTCTCTTAATATATCCGCCTGCGGTATAAACCAAAACGTTTTCATCATTTGGAATCAGATCTTCAACGGAAAGAGTTTTAGCCTCATGAGAAAAAACTTTAGTTCTTCTTGCATCAGCAAATTTTTCTCTTACCTCATTTATTTCAGTTTTAATGATTGCAGGAATTCTTTTTGGATTAGCAAGAATATCTTCAAGATCTTTTATCAAAAGTCTGACAGCAGCAAGCTCGTCTTCGATCTTTTTTCTTTCAAGTGAAGCTAGTCTTTGCAATTTCATTTCAAGAATTGCATTTGCCTGTCTTTCGGAAAACTTAAATTCTTTTATCAAACCTGCGCGAGCCTCATCGACAGTTTTTGATTTTTTGATCAGTTTGATAATTTCATCAATATGGTCAAGTGCCTTTTTTAGGCCAGCTAAAATATGTTCGCGGTCAAAAGCTTTTGCTAGATCGAATTCTGTTCGTCTCTTGATAACATCTCTTCTGTGAGCAATAAAACACTCAAGAATAGTTTTTAGAGAAAGAGTTTTTGGAATTCCATCTACAAGAGCCACCACGTTGAAGTGAAAAGGTTCTTCCAAACGCGTATGTTTGTAAATAAAGTTTAAAACTGATTGAGGATGACTTGCCTTTTTAAGTTCAATTACAATTCTAATATCTTTTGCTGATTCATCGCGAATGTCTCTAATACCTTCGATCTTTTTATCGCGCACCATGTCGGCAATTGTGATAATAAGTTCTGCTTTGTTCACTCGATAAGGAAGAGAAGTAATAACAATTGATGAACCTGTTTTGTCTTCAACAATTTCAGCTTCACCTCTTACCACCACTCCACCTCTTCCTGTTGTGTAGGCTTGAACTAAATCTTTTTTACCAAAAAGCATTCCGCCAGTTGGAAAATCCGGACCTTTAACAAATTGCAGTAGATCTTCTGAAGTTGCGTCTTTGTTATCAATCAAATAAATTGTTGCATCAGAAATTTCTCCAAGATTGTGCGGTGGAATGTTTGTTGCCATACCCACAGCAATTCCAAGTGTTCCGTTTAAAATAAGGTTTGGGACAAGAGTTGGCAAAACAGCAGGTTCTTTTCTTGTGTTTTCGTAGTTCGGTCTCCAATCAACAGATTGTTTTTCGATATCGCGGATCATTTCAACTGCGATCTTAGACATTTTTGCTTCTGTATATCTATCAGCTGCTGGCGGGTCTCCATCAACAGATCCGAAGTTTCCTTGGCCAATAACCAATGGATAACGCATAGAAAAATCTTGTGCAAGTTTTACCAAGGCTTCATAAGCTGCCACAGTTCCGTGGGGATGATAATTACCAGTTACGTCTCCGATAATTTTGGCTGACTTTCTTGTTTTTCCTCCAGGATTTAATCCTAGCTCATACATAGTATAAATAATTCTTCGGTGTACGGGTTTTAGTCCATCACGAACATCGGGAAGAGCACGGTCTGTAATAACCGACATGGCGTAGTCAATATACGACTCGCGCATTTCCGCAACTATATTTTGAGGTATAACGTTTTTCGCCGGAACATTTTCCAAAACTGTTTCTTCTTTATTATTTTTGTCTGATTTTGGAGCCATTTTTTCTTAATTTCTAAATACTAATTTTTAAATCCTAAACAATATCTAATTTTTAATTTCCAAATTTTAAATATTTGAATTTATTATTTACATAGAGTTTAGCATTTAGTGCTTAGAATTTCCTAACTTATTGATTAATATTTTCTATTAAAACTTTCGTTGTACTTGCTGTCAACTGCTCCGGATGAATTACCGCGGTACTTGATGATTGCCTGTTCAAATCTCCTGCCGGAAGATTTGTTTGGGTTCCGACAAATTTTTCGGGAAGTGTTTTAAACTGATTTACAAATCTGTCTGCAAATTTTCCCATAGTGTCTTGAAACACACTAAAAATTTCAACTCTTCCTTCGGACGTCTTATTAAGTTGCTTTTTTGCATCTCCGATAAAAAACAATATCCAAACTATAAAAATAAAAAAAGTAATTAATCCTGCAAAAACTAATGCTAACTTTTTTTTATGCTCTTCAAGCGTAAGTTCTTTCTTTTTTGACATTTTATTTCACTATCAAATTACAACTCTCTGTTATCTATATGAATGCCACTGCGTTTGACTTTCCTTCTAGATCTTTTCTTTTTAATGTCAATTTATCTGTTTCCTCCGGCTTTGCTCCGACCTCTTTGGCAAATTTTTTCTGATCTTCAATACTTCCGATTGGAATTATCAATTTTGCTTCAAGGAAAACAGCAAGCTTAGCGGCTTGGGCAGGATTCAAAAGATTGTCACCTAACTGAATCATCAAAATATCAATATCATCCACAGCTTCAAGCGCTTCTTCAGATAATTTTTCTTCAGAAAGCGCTCCGAGATGTACCACTTTCATTCCGTCCATCGCTACAACATAAATAGTGTTTATTTTTTCTTGCTTACTTTCGTAATCGCTTCTTGAACCAAAACCTTTTATAAAAATTCCCTTAACTTCGTATTCTCCAGGGCCTGATATTACGAAAGGTTTCTTCTCACCAAAAGCGAGCAAATCAACTCCGTTAAAATCTTTGTGATTAAGTGAAACTAGAGCAATGTTTGCGCCAAATTTTCCACCCTTTAATTTTGAGTCTTTTGAAGGCGGATTAATTCCAGCAATTGTATCGCCAGCTTGTAATTTTATTTCTAGATCTCCTTGTCTTGTGATTATCATAGGCGAGATTATATCACATCGTTTTTATTTTTTTAAATAATTAAAATTTTTCAAACTTTTCAAAAGATAACCGTTTGTAAAATTTAACAAATGTATCAAAGATGTCAGAAGTGTTTATATATCACCTACCACACTTGAATTGACGAAGATATATATAGGCTTCGGCGAGGCTAAGCCTCGCACAACCGTTATATTTCTTGGGTTTTTTATGTCTTCTTTTTGTCAGTCTAAAAACTTGGTTTTTTAGGAGAATTAATGTACAATCACGAGCATATAAATATAAGGAAAAGAGCTAACCTCGCCTACTGATAATTGCAAATCCACAAATTTAATAGCGTGGAGGACGAGATATTCAGGCGAAACTTGATTCCGAGTAAACACATGAGCACAGAAACAAAAGACGAAAAAATTGTCAAAGTAAAAGCTGTTGTAGAAGAGTCAGAAGAAAGTAAAGCAAAAAGGGATTCTGTGATGGGAAGACTTCTCACACAAGTTCCTACACCTCCAGCAATTGGAAGTCTTGTTGAAGGAACAGTACTCGCAAATGAGCGTGGAGCTGTTTATATTGACTTGTACCCTTTTGGAACTGGAATTATTTTTGGAAAAGAATATCTCTCAGTTAGAGATGTCATCAAGAAAATAAATCCTGGAGATACAGTTGCAGCAAAAGTAGTTGACCTAAAAAACGCAGAAGGTTACATAGAACTTTCTCTAAAAGAGGCTAAACAAGCTCTTGTTTGGACTGAAGCTGAAAAAGCAATGAAGGATAAAAGAACCTTCGAAGTTATTCCAACAGAAGCAAACAAAGGTGGACTTATTATCACATGGCAAGGTGTTGTTGGATTTCTTCCAGCTTCACAGCTTAAGAGTGACCACTACCCTCGCGTAATGGATGGTGACAAAGATAGAATTCTTGATGAGTTGAAAAAACTTGTCGGACAAAAACTTTCTGTTTGCATCATTTCTGCTCTAGCGAAAGAAAATAAACTTATTTTCTCTGAGAAAAATCCTGAATCAAAAGATAGAGAAGAAATTGTTAACAAATATGTTGTTGGAGATGTTCTAGAGGCTGAAATTACAGGAGTTGTAGATTTCGGTGTCTTCATCAAAATTGAAGATGGTCTTGAAGGTCTAGTTCACATTTCTGAACTTGATTGGGGACTTGTAGAAGATCCTCGAACACTTTTCAAAGTTGGAGATAAAGTAAAAGCAAAGGTTATTGAAATCAAAGATGGAAAGATCTCTCTATCTATCAAGGCTCTTAAATCAAATCCTTGGACTGAAGCTGCTAAGAAATACAAAAAAGACGATATCGTTCAAGCTGTTGTTATCAAATTCAACAGACACGGAGCTCTTGCTTCAATTGAAGAGGGAGTTGCGGGACTAGTTCATATCTCAGAATTCGGAAGTGAGGATAAACTGAGAAACAATCTTGAACTAGGTAAGAGTTACCCATTCAAAATTGCTCTTTTTGATCCCAAGGATCAAAAAATGGCACTTTCTTTCCAAGGAGAGAAGAAAGCTTAGGCAGTTTCGAGGTTGAGGTTAAAGTTTCGAGAAAGTCAAAAACAAAAAGCCGTTCGCTTCGCGAACGGCTTTTTGTTTTGATTTTGTTTGAGGTTTTTTACAAAATTTCTGGTCTCCAAATTAGTCTCCAAAAAATCCTTAATTCACAAAGCTCAATTTCCGTTAGGGCGGTCTAAAACCTTTTAGACCGCCCTAAACCTTTTTTAATTAAAGTCTGTCATCGCTTTGAAGACATCTTCTTTGATCATTACTTCAAGAGCCTCGCCAACTTTTTTGGCAACTTTTTTTAATTCGAACATTTCTTCTGGTTTGAATTTTCCTAAAATAAAATCTCCAACTTTTTCAGACTTAGGTTTTTTTGTTTTTCCTGTTGGAGTCTTTGGAGAAATTCCGATTTTTATTCTAATAAATTTTTCAGTTTTGATTGCTCTAATTATTGATTCAACTCCTCTGTGTCCTCCTGCTCCTCGATTAAATGAGATCCTCAAACTACCTATCGGCAGATCAAGATCATCATGAATTACTACAAGCGTCTTAGCCTTTTTTTCTGAAGTGATCAAAGTTTTAAGCGAACTTCCCGATTTGTTCATAAAGGTTTCTGGCATTAAAGCCTTTACACTTTCCTTTCCAATCTTTCCATTTGCCACCAAAGCAAAAAGTTTTTTATCAATTTTAAATTCACAAAAATCAAAATTTTTAATTGCTAAAGCTAAAACAATTCGTCCTGTGTTGTGACGAGTGTCTGTATATTCTTCTCCTGGATTTCCTAAACCAACAATTACATAACTCATAATTTTAAAAAATTATTATTAAATTCTAAATCATAATATCTAAATACTAAACAAAACCTAATCTTAAATTTCAAAATTCTAAATATTTGAATTTGACTTTTGTTTAGAATTTAGGATTTCGTATTTAGCAATTTAAAGTTTTTTATTAAAAAACTTTAAAAGCCTTGCGTCAACACGCTTCTATATATTATCATATGCGCACATGACAGAGGAAAAAAATATTTTAGCTGAAACTAAAAAACCTTTACTAAAAGGATTCCTCAAAGACGTAATCGATATCGCTCTTTTGGTAATTTTTGTTTTACTGCCTATTAGACTTTTTATTGCGCAGCCATTTGTTGTTGTTGGAACTTCTATGTATCCAACATTTTACAATGGAGATTATTTAATTATCGATGAAATTTCATACAGATTTAACGGACCGCAAAGAGGCGATGTTATAGTTTTTCGTCCGCCCCCAGCTCCAAAAGATCATTACATTAAAAGAGTAATTGGACTTCCGGGAGAAACAGTCAAAGTTGATGGAAATACTGTAACGATCATAAATAAGGAAAATCCGAACGGTTTTGTCCTTAAGGAACAATACGTTTCTTCAGAAAGAAATGGCACAAACACAACAGTTTTGGGACCTAATCAATATTTTGTGATGGGAGACAACAGAGAAGCAAGTTCTGATTCTAGGGTATGGGGATCTCTTAATAGGGACGAAATAACAGGAAGAGTTTTAACTCGTTTGTTTCCAATCCCAGAAGTAGGTATTTGGCCAGGCAAAGCAAGTTTTGAAAAATAATTCAAAAATCAAAATGCAAAACTTAAAATTACAAGTAAAAAATAAAAAGTTAATGCAAAAAATTTTAACTTTTGAATTTTAATTTTGAGTTCTGATTTTTAACTTCTGATTTTACTGATTTAAAATTTAAAACATGAAAACCCAAAAAGAAAAAGCTAAGAAAGTTAAAATAATTCACAAGACTGAGCTTCTTTCTCCTGAATTAGAAAAAGCCGCTGGAATCGCTTCTTATTATGGATTTACAAAACTTCCGATTTTTTCTGTAGAAAAAAAAGATATTGTATTTGCCAAAAAATTCAGAGAATCACATCTAAAAAATCTTAATCCTTTTCTTCACAAAAACGAAAGGTTTGGAGGATTTTTAGAAGAAAAAATTGCGATCTTAAGAGCTTTTCTTGAAAAAAAATTCATAGATCTTCCTCAGCCTGTAATGGGCTTCTATGAAGGGCCTTTAGAAGGTAATCCTCACATGAAAAAAAATAATGAGGATGGAACCTTTAATATTGAAGTTATTGGTGGTTCAAAAAGTATTTGTGAAGCTATGGTTATTGAAGCATCTTACGTCATTCTTAAAGACCGCTATCCCGAATATACTTTTTCTGTAGTGATAAACTCAGTTGGAGATAAAGAAGCTTATTCAAGATTTTTTAAAGAACTTACAAATTATATTTCCAAAAATGCAGGAAATCTTGATAAATCTTGCTTAGCAATTGTCAAAAAAAATCCAACAGCTTTGTTTGATTGCGCACATGAAAAATGTAAAACGACTCAAGATGGAGCTCCTCGTCCGATTGCCTTTTTAAATGAATCAGGAAGAAATCATTTTAAAGAAGTTCTTGAATACCTTGAATCGCTCTGTATTCCTTACGAATTGAATCATGCGCTCGTAGGATCAAGAAGTTATTGCACTGACACTGTTTTTGAACTCCAAGGAAAAAAAATAACTAGTAAAGGTATCGAAACTCATATTCTTGGAATTGGCGAAAGATATAATGGTCTTGCAAAAAGAGCATTGCAAAAAAAAGATGTACCTGCCGTTGGAGCAGCCCTTTTGATTCACCCTCACTTCATCAAAAAAAATATTGTTAAAAAGAAAGATGTAAAAGCAAAATTCTTTTATATTCAAATTGGATTTGATGCAAAATTAAAAAGTTTAACTTTGATCGAAATGCTCCGAAAAGCAGGAGTTTATGTTATTCAATCTTTGGCCAAAGATAAACTTTCGGCACAACTAGAACAGGTTACAAAAATGGGAATCCCCTACATTATTATGATGGGACAGAGAGAAGCTTCAGAAAACTCAGTGGTTGTAAGAAATATGGATTCCATGTCTCAGGAAACAGTTTCCATTGACCATTTGGTTAAGTATCTAAAAAAACTGAAGTAACATAAGGATTGTGCGAGGCTAAGCCTCGCACAAGAGAAAGACAAAACAAAAAACTCCCGCGAGACTAAGTCTCGCGGGAGTTTTTTGTTTTATTATTTACTTTTATTATTTACTTTGACTCATTTCCTTCCATTTTGAATAACTAGAATTTTTTAGTGAGTGAGCCCAAACCTCATCTTCATTAAGATGAGGAACTGCTATAGAAGAATCTTGCTGAAATCCAAAACTTTTTAAATTAAGCTCATTTTCATTTGTATCAGGAAGAGCATAAAATATTCCATTTGTTTTAAAAAGTATGACTCCATCACTCTTATTATAACTGTCAGCTAAAGCACCCTCATGTCCATGCTTTGCTAAATATCCTTCTCCTGCGGAATTTTTAAGAGTAATATCTGACATGTTTAATGATCTATCGATCACTTGCTTCAAACTCTCATTGCTTTCAAATTTCGGCATTTCCTCCTCAGCTACACCTCCTTGATTTTTATCTTCTGGAGAAAAACTTGTTTTTTCGAAATTATTCTCTGGTCTTTCATAATCACTCATAGTGTTTATTTATTACCTTATTAATCGTATTAAAAGTATCCCATAGAAAGAGAGTTTTGAAAAGACTTCTTAAATATCATAAAAATAGGTCTCTCATCTAAAATGGAGACCTTCTGCGTTTGTGTGGGTACCAGCTTCTAGCCAAATTTTTCGGTGACAATGCCTGTACTAATTTAAAGTTCAAAAATTCCTCAGGATGTCTCGAAAGAGTAAAAGCCATCTTAATTGGATCTTTTTTGAAAACCAATTCGATGGTCTGGCAGAAAAACATCCTATAAGGAGCATCCTTCGCCATTGCAAAGAAAAAGATCAAAACCGAGCATAGTTTGCTTTTTAGCCACATTTTGTACATCTTCATATATTAAAAAGCTTATACGAATACCATTTTATGTCAATTTAGTTGCTATAATTTGCCAATATAAGGCCATTATGTTAATATTTTTACCTATGAAATCAGTAAACGTAGAAGTCACAAAAGCTGGCACAGAAAACAATGCCAACACAATCAGAAAATTTACAAAACGCGTTCAAGAAGCGGGTATCCTAAGACGTGTAAGAAGTCTTAGATACAAGGACAGAAACCGTTCAAAATACGTTGTTAAGAAAAAGACTCTTTCTTCTCTAGACAGAAAAGCTAAAATTGAAGTTCTTATCAAACTTGGTAAGAATGTTGAAAAGCCAAGAAGAAGATAATTCACCCTTTAAAGTTTTTATCTACGCTAGTTTTGTAAAAAACTAGCTGAAAAATTGCTTCTGGGAATCATTAGTACAGTAGAATTAAATTTATTATATATAGAAATTAAGCAATTTTTAATAGATAAAAATTTTCTAGGGTAAAATGAACTCAACTCTCTCGTTTTCAAAAATACCTAAAAAAGTCCCTCAATTTGATCAGGGACTTTTTGCTTTGATAAAAAACAAAGTTCTTGGAAAAAAATACGAACTTAGTGTTGCTTTTGTCGGCAAAAAAAAGATACAGGATCTAAATAATCATTTTAGAAAAGTAAATTCACCAACAGATATTTTAAGTTTTTCACTTGATGAAAATTCAGGTGAAATAATATTTTATTTTGATGAAGTTAAAAGAAAATCTAAACTTTTTGGAAAGACTCCGCTCGAATATTTGAATTTTTTATTTATCCACGGACTCCTACATTTGGAGGGAATGGAACATGGTAGTAAAATGGAAAGAAAAGAAAAACTATTATGCAAAAATTTCGCAATTTAATTTCATCAAACTCAAACGCAACACGAATCTCGGCGAGTATCGATATTGGCAGTCACGGAATTAAAGTAATAGTTTCAGAGGCAAACACAAACGAAGAAAGAGCTAAACCAAAAATTATCGGTGTTGGTTATGCGCTTTCAAAAAGTATAAGACGCGGATACATAACAAACATCGAAGAAGTTGCTGAATCGATTAGAGAGGCTGTTTCGATGGCGGAAAAATCATCAAATTACAGGATCACAAAAGCTTATCTTGGGATCGGCGGACTTGGACTTTTTGCTTCAAGTTTTTCCGGCTCAACAGAATTGGGAGCAAAAGAAACAGAAATTACATCAGCAAATATCTCGAGCTTAACTGATGAAATAGAAGAAAATTTGCCTGATACTTTTACGATCAATAGAAAAGTAATGCACGCTGTTCCTCTTTCTTTTAAGGTAGACGGAAAACCAGTTATTGGCAAAGCGGTAGGAATGTACGGAAAAACGCTGGAATGCAAATCCTTATTTGTTGCCTGCCTATCGCAACATATTGATGATTTTATCGAAGCTGTAGAGCTTGCTGGAATCGAAGTTGATGATGTTGCTGCTTCCCCGCTTGCTGCTAGTTTAGCCACAGTAAACAAGGCTCAGCAAATGGCAGGACTTGTTTTGATAAATATTGGAGCTGAGACAACTTCAGTTTCTGTTTTCGAAAATGGTGCACCTATGTCAATTGAAGTTATTCCGCTCGGCTCTGGTGACATAACAAACGATATTGCCCTAGGATTTAAAATTTCCTTGGAAGAAGCCGAAAGAATTAAGATCGCTCGCCCAGAAACAATTCCTTATCCAAGAAAAAAACTTGAGGAAATTATTTCTGCAAGGCTTTCAGATATTTTTGATCTTGTTGAAACTCATCTTAAAAAAATTGGACGAAGTTCTTTGCTTCCTGCTGGAGCAGTTATTACTGGAGGAGGAGCTCTTAGTCCTTTCATTGAACAGGTTGCAAAAACTTCTCTAAAATTACCGATCAGAAAAGCTGGAATAAAATTTGATGGAAAAACTGCTCTGCAAATAAAAGACGGTACATGGGCTGTTGCTTATGGATTAACAATTCTTGGAATTAATTCTTCCTCTGAAGATTCTTCTCCAATAAATATATTTAAAGGAAGATTGCTAAAAAAAGCTAAATTAAATTTAGTAGCTTGGATAAAAAAGATCCTTCCGTAGCTAATTTGAACCTTTAAATTAGCTTAAAACAACCTATTTTTCATATTTGTCCACTACTTGCCCCGTCAGTAGAAGTTGGCTTTGTTATTTATTTGCGAGACATATATATCGAATAGAAATAAGGGTTTTTCATGCAAATCGTTTTCTAAAATTAGAACCAATTAATAAATAACGAGCAAATGAAGCCAACTTTCACTGCGGGGCTTGCCCAGCACTGAAAACTTGTATATTATTAGCGACATAAAATGAATCAAGTGAAAAAGTTATTTTTTTCATTTCTGAGTTTAGGAAGCTGACAAAAGGTTGTAAACTTTTTATGTAACAATAATCGAATTTAATTTATAAAATCCTTACCAATAAAGATATGCCACAAATAAAACCTGAGATGGAGACCTTCGCAAGAATTAAAGTAATTGGAATTGGGGGATCTGGAAAAAATGCACTTAATCACATGATGGACGCAAAAGTTAAAGGCGTTGATTTTATCGCTGTAAACACTGACTCACAAGATCTTCATCACTCACTTGCAAAGAAAAAAATTCACATTGGAAAAAATCTTACAAAAGGTTTGGGTGCTGGAATGAATCCTGAGATCGGAAAACGCGCAGCAGAAGAAACAAAAGAAGAAATTCAAGAAGCAATCAAAGGCGGTGATATGGTTTTCATTGCTGGAGGAGAAGGAGGAGGAACAGGAACTGGAGCAGCTCCCGTTGTTGCAAAAACTTCTAAAGAACTTGGAATTCTTACAATTGCAGTTGTAACAAAACCATTCTCATTTGAAGGACAACAAAGATCTCGTCTTGCGGAAGCAGGAATTGATGAACTAAGAAAATCAGTTGACGCTATTATCATTATTCCAAACGATAAACTTCTAACATCGATCAGTAAGGAAACTACTGCTAAGCAAGCTTTTATAATGTGCGATGAAGTGTTAAAGCAGGCTGTAGAAGGCATCTCAGACCTTATAACAACTCCAGGAACGATCGGAAACATCGACTTTGCTGATATTAGAGCTGTTCTTGAAAATGCTGGCTCTGCCCTTATGGGAATCGGTTATGCAAGCGGAGAAAACAGAGCAACAGAGGCTGCAAAGGGTGCGATCAATTCCCCACTTCTTGATATTTCAATTCACGGAGCAAAAAGTGTTTTGTTCTCAATTGCAGGAAGTGATGATCTAACAATGTTTGAAATTCAAGACGCTGCTAAAATTATCACAGAGTCAGTTGATCCAAATGCTAAAATTATTTTTGGAACTGTTCATGATGAAAAATTAAAAAAAGGCGAAATAAAAGTTACTGTAGTTGCAGCTGGTTTTCCAGATGCAGGACAGAAAAAAAGTCTTTTCGAAAACAAACCTTTTAGTGCAAAACTTCCAGATACAAAAACTGAAAAAACTCAAGACGAAAAAAACACAGGAGCTCCTACAGAAACTGTAACAGTGCCCGTAGTAAATGCCGAAGAGGAAGATTGGGGCGCAGTACCAGCATTCTTGAGAAGAAGTAAACTCAAATAATTTACTAATAAATTATTTGAGTAAATTCGAAACTCTAAATCCTAAATACGGAACAATATTTAAGTATTAAAATCAAAAAAAATTTTTGATCAAATATTTGAATTTATAATTTGTTTAGAATTTAGATATTAGAATTTAGGATTTTTAGTTAAATTTTATATACTATATTTATGAATAATGACATATACGAGTTAGCTATCATCGGAGGCGGACCAGCAGGAGTGTCGGCTGGTGTTTATGCTGCCCGCAAAAAACTTAAAACAGTTTTTTTGACTTTTGACTTTGAAAGCCAAAGTGCAGTTTCTGAAAATATCCAAAACTGGATCGGCACGCCTTCAATTTCTGGAGCTGATTTTGCAAAAAGTTTAGAGAATCATCTTAAAACTTACGCCGGAGAATGTCTTGAAATAAAAACTGGAGTTAAGGCAACTGATATCAAAACCCGCCTGCCATCGCCTGCTGGCTCAGAGCATGGCGGACAGGAAACAGAGGCTGGTTTTACAATAATTACAACTGAAGGAGAATTTAATGCCAAAGCAGTTTTAATTGCTACTGGAAGCACACGAAGAAAATTGGAAGCAAAAGGAGCTGATGTTTTTGAACACAAAGGACTTACCTACTGCGCTACTTGTGATGGACCTCTTTATGGAGATGCCGATGTAATTGTTGTTGGAGGTGGCAATGCCGCTTTTGAAACAGCCGCTCAGCTTTCTGCATACGCAAAAAGTGTTACCTTAATAAACAGAAGTGAAAATTTTAGAGCAGATGCTATTACAGTAGAAAAAGTTCTTGCAAAACCAAACGTTAAAGCAATTAAAAATGCTGTTCCATTTGAGGTAAAAGGAGATAAATTCGTGAATGGATTTTCATACAAAGATGCTATTACTGGAGAAATAATTGATATACCTGTTACTGGAATTTTTATTGAAATTGGATTAATTCCATCAACTGCTTTTGCAAAAAATATTGTAGAACTAAATCAGAGCGGACAAATAATTGTAGATCCAAGAACACAACAGACCAAAACACCTATGATCTGGGCTGCAGGAGACTGCACAGACGGTCTTTATCACCAAAACAACATTTCCTCAGGCGATGCTGTAAAAGCTCTAGAAGACATTTATATTCATCTTCATACCAAATAATTAATTAACAAAATTATTTTACTTTTGGACAAAGTGCAAACTCACAATTTGGACCAGTCCTACCAACATAACTTCCATCAGGACATTGTTTTGCTTCCATCGTGCAAATAACTCCTTTGAGCGGTTGAAAAGGCTTACCAGTAATTACAGACGTTGATGTTGAATCTAAAATAGATCCAGTACTTGTCCCATTTTCCAATGATCGAGAAGCAGATATGTTTTGTATTATGATTTTTGTTTCTTGGTAATAATTACCTAAATAAAAAGAAACAATCGGTACAACAATAAAAAGAACAATAATTGCCAATAGTTTTGAATACCAAGTTACTTTTTTGAATTGAATAGACATAGAATAATTATACTAGAAATTTTATTTTGTGCGCGATACAGGAATTTCGAAACTTACAGTTTCAGTACCCCAATTGGATTCGCCTAGGCGAATTCTCAATCGGGCTTCGAACCCTGCCAAAAGTGCTCCCAGCACTTTTTTATCGCGCCAAAAAATAATTTCAGTATTTAATTTGTGCGCGATACAGGGTTCGAACCTGTGACATTCACAACGTCAATGTGACGCTCTACCAGCTGAGCTAACCGCGCGATACTTTCACCACTTTATCATAAAATTATTTGAGTAAAAAGGACACGGAGAGATTTGAAACTTATAGTTTCAGTATCCTAACACGTGGTCACAAGTTACTAAGTATAATTTTTCGCTTTGCTCAAATTCTACTAAGTACTCGCGACCCCAGCTCGGTAATTTTTCTGCAGAAAAATTATACCTGTGCTTTCACAAAAGCGAAAAAGACTGGAGAAGTCCAGTCTTTTTCGCTTTTGTGACCCCAAGGTGTGGCTTTCCGAACTATTTACTTATAGAGATGATATTAAATTAAGTATTAAGGAACTTAGTTCTGTGATTGTATAAAGTTCACAATGTT
>JBAYHV010000015.1:0-21063 GCA_041665985.1 Minisyncoccota bacterium | reverse complement strand
AATTTAAAAAATCAACATTACTTCTGATGATATCATCTGGAGTTCTTATTTCACTCAGTGATGTATTTTTTAAAAAATATTCAACAATAAATGAATTTATTCCCTCATTCTTTTGGAATCAAATTGGTATAGCTATTTTTGGAATTATTTGTTTCTGTTTTATAGCATCATATAGAAAACATTTTTTAGCTGTGTTTAAAATAAGCAAAACAGCAATAGCTATAAACTCACTGAGTGAACTAATATTAATTTCATCAGCATTAGTAAATTACTATGCACTATTAATTGCCCCTGTCACACTTATATTACTTGTGAATTATACTTTCCAACCTTTATTTGTTTTCATTGAAGGAGTAATAATCACTTTATTATTTCCAAAAATATTAACAGAAAAAATATCAAAAAAACATATTTTCCAAAAAATTGTTTCGATTTTAATTATGTCAGCTGGCATATATTTTTTAAATATATAAAATAAACATATGAAATATAGAAAACTTGGAAAAACTGATCTACTCATATCTGAAATTGGATATGGAACATGGCAAATAGCAAATGATCCAGGTCTCTGGGTAGGAGCTGATATTGAGGAAAGTGAAGCTTGTCTAAAGGAATTTGTAGCAAGAGGAGGAAACTTCATTGATACTGCATGGGTATATGGTTGGAACGCTGAATTTCCTAATAAACACCCATCGGAAGAATTGATTGGCTCATTTTTAAAAAAAAATAATTTAAAAGAAAAAATTATTATTGCCACAAAAATTCCACCAAAAAATATGAAGTGGCCAGCTTGGAAAGGGATACCAATTGAGGAGATTTTTCCAATTGATCATATAAGAAAATGCGTTGACGATTCTTTAAAAAGTCTTCAACTCGATAGAATTGATCTCATGCAATTTCATGTATGGCAGGACGATTTCATTTTAAGTAATGAATGGAAGGAAACTCTTAAAGAAATTACTAAACAGGGGAAAGTCAGATATTGGGGTATTTCTGTCAATGACTACCAACCATCAAATTGTATAAAAGCACTTGATACTGGTTTATTTTCATCTATACAATTAGTTTTTAACATATTCCACCAAAAACCAATCGATAAAATATTTCCTTACGCTAAAAAAAATAATATAGGTATAATAGCTAGAGTTCCTCTTGATGAAGGAGGACTTTCTGGAAAATTTTCAGAAGATACCATTTTTGCAGAAGGAGATTTTAGAGGAAAATATTTCACCAAAGAACGCTTAAAGGAATTATCTATCAGAACAGATAGATTAAGCAAAATCTGTAAAAAATACAACATCGAATCAATTCCTGAGCTGGCTTTGAGGTTTATACTTTCTTATCCACAAATCTCAACTGTAATACCTGGAATGAGGAAGATGAACCACCTAAAAAGCAATCTATCAGTATCAGAAAAAGGTTCACTTGAAGATAAGATTCTTAAAGATTTGGAAATTGAATCGTGGGAAAGAAATTTTTACCCAGATGTTGACCCTTCACTTAAAAACTCAAATTATCTTGCATAAATTTAAATCTGTGTTATAAATATAAGTATGAATTATAAAGAAAAAAATCAACAATTTTTAGCTTCTAATAAGAAAAAGTGGGAATTATTCACACCTTGTTTCGTTATTAATAAAAAACAATTAAATAGTACAGTAGAAAATATACAAAGACTGTTACCTGGAGAAATTGTATACTCACATAAAACTAATCCTCATCCTTTTATTACAAAAACACTTAATCATCACAAATGTGGTTTCTTACTTTCTTCAGTGGAAGAATCCGAGAAAATAATTAACGACTCCGGAGTTGATCCCGAAAAACTTATTTTTCAATCTCCTAGTTTAACAGAAAAACAATATAGAAAAATAAAATCATTAGGGATATCAAGATTCATTATTGATTCCAACGATCAACTAGATTTAATACTTTCATCTTTTGAAAACATGGCAAGAAAGCCAGAAATTTTAGTTCGAATAAATACAGGTGTAACAATTTCACATTCAGAGCTTAGTTACAGCACTGATTCATATCTTGGCTTTCCTATGTCAGATTCTTTGGATGTATTTAAAAGATTAAATGAACTTAGGAAAAATAATCAAATCACTCTTGGTGTACATAATCATCTACTTTCTCAAAACACCTTCCCAGAACTTTGGAAAAAAAATGTCGAGAGAATAACAGAATTTGTAGAAACGCTCAGAAAGAATGGGGTTATTCTTGATATTGTTGATTTTGGTGGAGGATATCCAATTGATTATGGAAAAAAAATTACATCATTTGAAAATATTGCAAAAATAATCACTTTAGCTACAAAAAAAATGAAAATCCTATATCCTGATCTTCACTTTATTTTTGAACCGGGAAGAAAAGTGGTAGGCGAATCTATTACCCTTATTACAAGAGTGATACATGTTAAAGAATTCCTTAAAACTAATGTAGCAATTTTAAATTGTTCAGTTTATAACGCATCTATGGATACCTTAATAGTTGATTTATTCTTGCCAGCGGACAAAATAACTAGAACAAAAAAAACCGTAAGAAAGTATGTAATTCGAGGAAGTACCCCAGATTCTCTTGATGTGTTCGCAAAAGAGATTAAACTGTCTGAATTAAAGCCTGGTGACCATATTGCTTTTTTCCATGCAGGAGCATATTCATTCTGGTCCGATTTTATCTCATTAAGAAAGCCCACTTATTTAGTAATTTAAAATATTACTTCATATACCCCCATTTTTCGAGAAGATCTTTATCTGTTTCAATAAATTTCAAACCTATATCATTTCGATAAAACATCTTTGGAATAAAGATTTTATCTTTAAGTATAGAATAAACATCTCTTCTCGCCTCTTCGACACTATCTTTTACTGAAGTAACATAAAGAACATATCCTCTATCATCAGAAATATAATAGTATTCTTTTCCATTTTTTTTCATCAATGAAACATCCTCAAAGTGAATGTTTTTCATATCTTTTTCTATTTCCTCTGAAAAATAAATCTTTAAACCCTTAGGTGATATATATCTTTCTGCTTTTGTAAAAGGAAATGGATGTGAAGTAGGGACAGTAACAACAATAACAACCCCATAACCTTTTTTCCATTTTAGATCGTACTGTTTACCATCTGCAACAGCTTTTAAAAAATCAGACCACTTTGAATTATGCATAGCTGTTTGAAGGTGGACAATAGGAGACCCAAAACGAGCAGTTGCTTCCAAAGGGAAGGCTCCTTTTTCATTTACAATACAGTTTATATCTATATCACCTCTAAAATTTATTCCTTGGAGATATGTTTTTAATTTACCTAAAGTTTGTTGAAATAATTTATTATCATCATTATCATCATACCAAGCAACAGTACCCATTTCGCTTGTTGTAGGACCTAAATCACCTGGAAAATATTTTTTGTGTTCAAGATTTATTTCAAGCGGTCCAACCCAATCTGTACCATTGAAATATCTGCCTACAGCTATTTCAATCCCGTCAATTTTTTCTTGTAAAGTTATAATACCCTCACCGTACTTAGTTTCAGATTTGTAATTTTCAAGTACATCAATAACGTCATCGGCATTATCAAGCATTCCAACATAATTAAAACCTTTAAGACTAGTTCCAACACTATTTTGCTTTATAACCCATTTTTTTCTATTTTTTTTAACAAAATTAATTGCTTTTTGAAGGGAGTTAAAATTTATAACCTTAACCGTAGTCAATCCATTTTTCTTAAAAATAAGATCTCCGTAAGCACGGTCATTTTCAAGTTTGTTACCAATTTCTGAACTACCTACAACAGAATAACCTTTTTCTCTTAGTTCATCTTGAACTGAACCGTGTCCACAACCATCAAAAATTATTAACCCCTCCTTACTAACCCAGGTAAGCTCTTTTTTCCAAGAATTAACTTTCTTAACCATATTTTCGAAATTTCCACGTCTATTCTTATCTTGAATAAAAAGCTTAACATCATTACCTTCTTTAGTAAGCACATATGCAAGATTACCTGCAACTAGATCCTCAGAAATAAAAAGTATTTTCATTGTCTTTATACTATACTATTAAAAAAATCTGAGTCAAAAAAGATTTACACTTTTTACTACATAGACATAGTTATTTTAACTGATAAAATACTAAACATGACAGTTGCAGATAAAATATATAAAACACTACTTTATTTTGTAATTATCATTACACTTTTAATTGTAGGATTTACTTTCTATAAAACAGTTCTTAATAGTGATTTCGTAATGATTAAGGGGGAAGAAGCGCAATAAAATGAATTTAAACTTATTACTATGTCCTGGAGAGAGTCCTGATTTTTTTTATTTATTCGATCTTCATACGGCACCCCAGCTTTTATACTATTCTTATATTCCAACAATTATAATATCTCTTTTCTTATCTATTCTTGTATTAAGAAAAGATAACTATTCACTTAGAAGTAAAACTTTCTTTGGTTTTTTATTGTTTTTTATATTATGGATATTTAATATATTTATCCAATGGTTAGTTTCTTATATTGTTTTACTAATGTTCTTTTGGCAAACACTTATATTATTGGAAATACCTATCTTTATATTTGCAGTATTTTTTACTTACAGTTTTATTAATAACACAAAATCAATTCCAAATACATATAAAATTACTGCGCTATTATTATATTTAAGTGCAGTAATTTCAGTTCCTACAAAATATGTAATAACTTCATACGATATAGTTAATTGTGTAGGTACTTATGGAAATGTTTGGGGGATTACATATGTATTTGAAATTTTGGCCGTTATTTTTATTGCATATATATGCATCAAAAAATATACATCTAGACAAAAAGATATACCTGGAAGTGAAATAATTTTGATCGGATCTGGTGTAATTGCTTTTCTAAGTTTTTTTATTTTTTCTAATATATTTGCTAATTTGACAGGTAATTATGAAATTAATTTTATTGGCCCAATTGGTTTGACAATTTTTGCTTCAATACTCTCAATAATAATGCTTAAATTCAAAGCTTTTAATATCAAAACCTTTGGATCTCAGGTTCTTATTATTGCTCTCATAATTCTCATCGGTTCACAGTTCTTTTATGCAACTAACACCGCATCAGTTGTTCTTACCGCTGTAACTCTTGTTGTTACCGGAGTCATTGGAATTAACCTAATGAGAAGCGTTAAAAAGGAAATTGATTTGCGAGAAAAAATAGAAAAGACTGAAAAAGATTTGGAAGTTGCAAATGCCCACCTCAAAGAACTTGATATTCAAAAAACTGAATTTATTTCTTTTGCCACACACCAACTTAGAGGACCTCTTACTGCTGTAAAAGGATATGCATCGCTTTTGATCGAAGGGGATTATGGAGAAATGTCTGCTCAGGTAAAAGATGCAATAAAAGTTATTTACGAATCAACACAGTCACTTCTTTTGATCGTGGGAGATTATCTAAACATTTCTAGAATGGAACAAGGCCGAATGAAATATGATCTTGCAGAATTTGATCTTAAGGTTCTTGTTGAAGAAACAGTTAGAGAACTTGGACCAAACTTGTCATATGCAGGACTCTCTTTGAATTTTGAAAACGTTAAAGACCCTTGCATAGTAAATGCTGACAGAGGAAAAATAAAAGAGGTTATCTCCAACCTTATAGATAACGCAACAAAATATACAAAAAAAGGAGGAATAAATATCAAGCTTGAAAAAATAAATCAGGACAGATGCCGTCTAATGATCAAGGATACAGGAATTGGAATTCCTCCTGAAGTTATGCCGAAACTTTTTGAAAAGTTCTCCCGTGCACCTGATGCTTCAAAAACAAATATTATGGGTACAGGACTAGGACTTTTTGTAGCTAAAACTATTATTGAACAGCACAAAGGAAGGGTCTGGGCTGAGTCTGAAGGAGCAGGGAAGGGATCTACCTTTATTATCGAACTTCGGCTTGTGAACCCTGATTCTCATATTCCTGAGGCTGTAAAAAAATTCGCAGAAGGGCTTTAAACTAGTTCGTAAAGTAGAAAGTAAACACAAAATCTAAGACCGTTCGCTTTGCGAACGGTCTTAGATTTTTATTCACTATCCACTGTAAACTGTAAACTTCTTTGATATACTTTATCCATGGCAACAGTTTATTTATATTTCCTTGTAAGCATTGCATTCTTTTATTTGTTTATTTATTTTGTGCATTTGTATAAAAAAAATAGGAACAAGGATGTTTTTTACTATGCTTTAACTTTTCTTTTTATATTTTTGATGTGTTTTTTTAATTCAGTCCCTTTGCTTGCCACAAACAATCTTCAACTGGCAGCATATGGAAACGTGATATCAAATTTATTTTTATTTTTTCTTATTTATACCTGTTTCAAAGTACAACTCATCGCGACTGATAAATTTTTAAAAAATAACGTAAACTCACTTAATATTATTCTCCTTGTTATTGCCATAATTTCCATAGGCTTCCAACTGATTTATTTAAATATTCCAACAATTTCTGTACTAGGTATTATTTGGAATCTCAATTCTATTACATCTATATTACTTACCTTAACGACCTTTATCTATGGAATATACTGGGGAGTTATTTTTGGGGAAATTGCCAGTATTTTGAGAGATCCATTTTTGAAAAGACGAATGTACATGGTTTCAACCAATGGAATACTGCTCGGAATATCGGGTTTATTTTTATTTCAAAACAATGTGAATTATTCGATTTTAGGAATATCTCTACTTTTCCTAACTGGTATAGCAAGTAGTATTGTTTTTTCGATTCCAGAACACTCAAAAAAATCTACAAAAAACGATCTTGCGAGCATTTAATCTTGAATGATATAATCCAAGTATGAAAAAGAAACTACCCACTAAAACTAATAAAAAGAAAGACGAAATGAGTATTGATATACTTGCAAGACATCTTGTTAGCATGGAAGAGAGATTATCTACGCAAATGTATAAAATTGAAGATAAACTATCAACAAGAATAGACGATGTTAAACTAGAAATTAAAAAAGTAAATTTTAAAATTGATAGTCTTTCTTTCAACCACGAAAGACGGATTGAAGTTCTTGAAGATGGCGTAATTAAAATCAAAACTTTAGTTCAAAAGAAATAATTTTAATATCTAACTTTTTTTAACGTCATTCTTACGGAAACGAGAATCTAGAGTTTAATAAAGTTCCTCGCAGCAAGCAGACAGAGGTATTAAATACCAGAACTCGCTTTGCTCGTACTTAATCCGCCCCAAGGCAAGGGGCGGGGTATTTACCCTTTGTTCCGACTTCGCTCGGACGTCATGAAAGTTTCGCTTCGCTCACCTTTCGCGCAGTCTCTCACTCGTCGGAATAAAACTTGGAGGAAAGACCTCTCAAGAGGAGGACTTACCTCCAAATCACTGGATCTCCGCCTGCGCGGGGACGACAATCAAAAAAATGTCGACTGTTTTTTAGAGGCTTTTTTTGGTATTATTTATCAATGACAAAAAAACGCCTACTATCAGGCATAAAACCAACAGGAAGCCCTCATATAGGGAATTATTTTGGCATGATGAAGCAGTTAGTGGATATGCAAGACGATTACGAGGTCTTTGCCATGGTCGCCGATTATCACGCGCTAAACTCGATCCAGAACGCCGGTGAAATGCGAAAATTAATAAAAGAAATTGTTGTTGATTATTTAGCGGTTGGACTTGATCCAAAAAAAATCATACTTTTCAAACAATCAGATATTTCAGAACATACTGAGCTTACATGGATACTAGATAATCTAGTTACTGTACCTTTTTTACAAAGAGCTCACGCATTTAAAGATGCCGAGGCAAAAGGTAAAGAAGTAAGCGTTGGTGTATTCAATTATCCTGTACTTATGGCAGCAGATATTTTGCTTTACGATACAGATATAGTTCCCGTTGGCTCAGATCAAAAACAACACATCGAGTACACAAGAGATATTGCACAAAAATTTAACAATACTTTTGGAGAAACATTTAAATTACCAAAAGAAAAAATATTAGAAAGCGTTGCGACAGTACAGGGAATTGACGGAAGAAAAATGAGCAAAAGTTACAATAATACAATTGGTATTTTTGATACAGACGAAGAGATCAAGAAAAAAGTAATGACCATTGTCACAGATTCATCTGGCGAGCTTCCTCAAAATGTTTATAACATTCACAAACTTTTTAGAGATGAAGATGATCTTAAAAAAATATATGAGGAATTAAAAGGGAAGTACAAAAATCTTAAAGAACTTCTAGCGGACGATATCATAAAATATTTTGCACCAATGAAAGCGAGAAGAGATGAAATTGCAAAAGATGAAAAATTGATCAATGAGGTTTTGAAGGATGGTGCAAAAACAGCAAAACAAATTGCTCAAGAAAAACTAAATGACATTAAAACAAAAATTGGAGTAAAATAAAAAATAAAATGCAAAGACGAACATACATAAATGAACTAGAAAAAAACATTGGAGAGTCTGTATCAATTAAAGGCTGGATCGATGTCAGACGAGATCAAGGCAAACTTGTTTTTTTTGACTTTCGAGACATGACAGGAAAAGTTCAAGGCGTTATTCTTCCAAATAAAGAGGAATTAAAGGAAAAAATAAAACATGTCCGTAGTGAATGGGTTGTCGAAGTTATTGGAAAAATAAACCAAAGACCAGAGAAAAATATTCAAACCGATAGACAAAACGGCTCAATAGAACTTGAAATTGAAGATATAAATATCATAAATGAGGCAAAAACACCTCCATTTCCTCTTGATACTGACGGACACGACATTGACGAGGAGGTTCGTCTAAAATACAGATACTTAGACCTACGCCGTCCAAGACTGCAAAAAAATATTAGAATCCGTTCAGAGTTCGTAGATAAAGTTAGACAATTTTTATTTAACAAGGGTTTCAAAGAAATTGAAACTCCATATTTTACAAGTACAACACCAGAAGGTTCTCGAGACTTTGTTGTGCCATCAAGATTGAATCCAGGAAAATTTTTTGCGCTTCCGCAAAGCCCTCAACAATACAAACAACTTTTGATGGTGGCGGGATTTGAAAAATATTTTCAAATTGCAAGATGTTTTAGAGATGAAGACTTGCGTGCTGACCGTGGATTTGAACATACTCAAATTGATATCGAAATGAGTTTTGTTACAAGAGATGAAGTGATGGAGATTGATGAAATGTTGATGACAACAGTTGCAGAATCAATGGGTCACACTATCAAAGAAAAACCTTTTCCAAGAATAACTTACAAAGAGGCAATGGAAAAATACGGCGCAGATAAATTTGATATGCGTACAGAAGAGGAAAAAGAAAAGGGTATTCTTGCTTTTGCTTGGGTAATTGATTTTCCATTTTTTGAAAAAGACAAAGACGGTAAATGGACATTTACACACAATCCTTTTTCTATGCCAAAAGCTGAGCATTTAGATTGGTTGTTAAAAGGTGAAAATATTGGAGATATAGTTGCAGAACAATATGACCTTGTTTGCAACGGATTTGAAACAGGAGGAGGAAGTATTCGAGCTCATAAACCAGAAATCTTGAAGACTGTTTTTAAAGTGATGGGTTACAGTGAAGAAAGAATAGAAAAAAACTTTGGACACATCTTAGAAGCCTTCACATATGGAGCTCCACCACACGGAGGAATTGCTCATGGAATAGAAAGAATGACAATGATCCTAACTGGTGAAAAATGGCTCAGAGAAGTTCAAGCTTTTCCCCAAACTGCTCGAGGAAACACATCTGTAATGGAGGCTCCAACCGAACTATCTACCGAACAACTTCTAGAACTTGGAATTTCTGTTCCAAAGAAAAAAGACTAAATGCAAAAAAAAGTTGAATTAAAAAACGGGCAAATTATTGAAATTAGACCTCCAAAAAAGTCAGATCTGGAGCCACTTCTTAAATATATTAACAATCTTTCAGCAGAAAAAACTTTTGTCACTTCTCAAGGCATAAAATATAACTTAAAAGAGGAGGCTCAATACCTTGATAGATCCATTAAGGAAATAAAGAAAGGAAATAGTGTTCAATTATTTGCTTTTTATGGAGATGTCTTGGTTGCAAATGTTTCGTTAGAAAGAAAAAAATTGACTATTGAAAGCCATGTTTGTTCACTTGCAATGGGAGTTAAAAAAGAATACAGAGACAAAGGACTAGGCAGAATTTTGATAAAAGAAATTCATTCACTTGCAAAAAAAGATATTAAAGGTTTAAAAATTTGCGTACTAACTGTATTTGGAAATAATGAAAGAGCAATCCATTTATACGAATCATTTGGCTACAAAAAATTTGGTCTTTTGCCAAAAGCATTACAATGGAGAAATAAATTAGTGGATCATTTATACATGTATAAAAATATTTAATTATGAATAATTGTATTTTTTGTAAAATAATAAAAGGAGATTTACCTTCAAATAAGGTATGGGAGGATGAAAATCATTTAGCTTTCTTAAGTATTTTTCCTAACACCAAAGGAACAACTGTAGTTATTCCTAAGAAACATCACACAAGCTATGCTTTTGATCTGCCAGATAATGTACTTTCAGAACTTATACTTGCTACAAAAAAAGTTGCGAAAATTCTTGATTCAAAATTGGACGATGTTGGACGCAGTGCAATGGTTTTTGAAGGATTTGGAGTAGATCATATTCACTCAAAACTTTTTCCAATGCACGGAACAAAGAATATGTCAGAATGGAAACCAATAGAATCAAGTGTTGATAAATTTTTTGACAAATATGAAGGATATATTTCTTCGCATGATTATAAAAGAGCAGACGATGAAGAGCTTGCTCAACTAGCTAAATATTTAAGAGAATAAATACATGTCAGACTTTAAAATAAAAATTGAAACATTTGAAGGACCGCTCGATCTTTTGCTTTCTTTTATTGAAAAAAGAAAACTTTTGATCAATGAGATCTCTTTGGCAAAAATTACAGATGACTATCTTGGGCATATTCAATCAATCAGCGACCACTCAATAGGGGATAGAGCTGAGTTTATTGTGATTGCCTCAACCTTGGTCCTAATAAAATCTCGTTCATTACTGCCAAATCTTTCACTTTCTGACGAAGAAGAACAAAATATTTCCGACCTAGAAGACAGACTGAAACTTTATCAAAAAGTTAAGGACCTTGGAGAACACATTAAAGAAAGTTACGGGAAAAAAATTCTTTTTGAAAAAACTTTCCATAAAGATTCAACTGCTATTTTTTCTCCGCATGAAAAAATAACTATTGGAGCGCTTTTTCAAAGTATGAAAGAAGTAGTTGGAAGAATTCCAGTAAAAAACCTTGAGCCAAAAGTTTTAATTAAAAAAGTTATTTCAATAGAAGAAATGATGGAGCGTCTTACAGAAAGAGTTCAAAAAGCTTTAAAAGTAAGCTTCAAAGAAATTTCTGGAGGAAAAGCAATGACCAGAGAGCAAAAAGTTGAAACAATTGTAGGGTTTTTGGCAATGCTTGAAATGTTCAAACAGGGAATTGTAGATGTAAGACAAGACTCAATTTTTGGAGATATTGAAATGCACACTTCTGAAGTAGGAACTCCACAGTACAACTGACACAAAAACTTGGGAGCGAAGCTCCCAAGTTTTTGTGTCATCCTCGTGGAAACGAGGATCCAGCTGATACTTAAAAAAACATTGTGGTTAAATAAAAAAAATTATGGAAAGTGAAAAAGAACTAAAAAATAAAAATGTAGACTTCGAATTGATCCCATTAAATCAAGTAGTTCACTCTGTTAATGACGTACAAGCAGCTTGTAAATGTGAAGTCTCGGAAATAATCAAGACGCTGGTTTTCGTTGTTGATAATAATCCAATTATAATAATTTTACCTGGAGACAAAAGAGCTAATATTTTGAAAATTGAAAATATCATTGGAGAACATGGTTTGCGTATGGCTAAACCAGAGGAAGTAAAAAAATTCACAGGATATATAGTTGGATCCGTCTCGCCATTTGGAATTAATCCAAAAATTAAGCAAATTGCAGATAATTCTATACTCAATCTTTCGTCTTTACTTTTTGGCAGCGGGAAAAGCGATATTATAATAAAAATTAGCCAAATTGAATTTTGTAAAGCATTTGAAGGTGTTTTCGCTTCGATTTCAGATTAAAAATTGTGTAACAACACCTAGAGGAAAGACCTCTCAAGAGGAGGTCTTTCCTCTAGGTTTTCTAGATTCCCGTTTTCATAGGAATGACAAAAAGAAACAAAAAGCCTTTGAATTTGGCCTGAAAAAAGGTAAAATGTTCTTTATGGAAACCGTAGAACAAACCCCAATTGAAAAAATAGTTGAGGCTATTTTATTTTGGAAGAACGAGCCTGTTTCAATTGAAAAATTAGCTTCAATGGCAAAAACAGATGTTCCAACTACTGAGTTGGCTATTAAGAATATCGAAGCAAAATTGGACTCTGGAATTGTTCTTATGCGAAACGGAGATAAAGTAGCTCTTAGAACTTCTCCAGAAGCCTCAGAAATAATTGAAAAATTACAAAAAGAAGAATTATCAAAAGAACTTTCAAAAGCAGCACTTGAAACGCTGACAATTGTTTTATACAAATCTCCAGTAAGAAGAAGTACAGTTGATTACATCAGAGGAGTAAATTCTCAATTCATCATCAGACATTTGGAAGCAAGAGGGTTAGTGGAAAAAATTGATGATCCAAAGGACCAAAGGGTGAATTTATATAAACCAACTTTTGAATTACTTTCTTACCTAGGAATAAAAAGTGAATTAGAATTGCCTGAATTTGATGCGCTTAGAGAAAAAGTTGAGGTTTTTGTTGAACAAGAATTAAAAGAAAATGATGAAGTCTTATGATAGAAGAAGCTCTTAAAGTTTTTTTACCGATCACCGTATCTTTTTTTATCGGTATTTCTTTGTCTCCCTTACTTACTCATTATCTTTACAAATATAAAGCTTGGAAAAAGAAACCGGGGAAAATTGATGCGTTTGGATCAGAGACTCCGATCTTTAATGAACTACACAAAGAAAGAGAAGTTAGCACTCCTCGTTTAGGAGGAATTATTATTTGGGCTAGTGCAATTATCACTGCTTTAATTTTTTGGAGCATTGCAAGAATTTTTCCTATGAGCGCCGGCAGATTAGACTTTATTAGTCGAAGTCAAACATGGATTCCACTTGCAACTTTAATGATAGGTGCTTTTATTGGAATGATCGATGATATTTTTGAGATCAAGGGAAATGGATGCTCGAAAGGAGGACTATCTCTTAAAAAAAGAATTATGATTGTTACTGTTGTAGGTCTTCTTTGCGGATTATGGTTTTATTTTAAATTAGGCGTTATGTCTATTTCAATACCGTTTATAAATGAATTATATTTAGGTGCTTTTATTATTCCTTTATTTGCTTTGGTAATGCTCTTTATTTATTCTGGAGGAGTAATTGATGGAATTGACGGTCTTGCTGGCGGAGTTTTTGCAGTTTCTTTTTCATCTTACGCAGCAATAGCTTTTGTGCACAACCAAGTAGATCTAGCTGCATTTTGCGCAGTTATTGTTGGAGGTATTCTTTCTTTTCTTTGGTTCAATATTCCTCCAGCAAGATTTTACATGTCTGAAACAGGCACAATGGCTCTCACAATGACTTTAGCAGTCGTAGCTTTTATGACAGACAAAGTTGAAGGCGGTTATGGTTTATTTGTTTTGCCTTTGATTGCTTTACCTTTAATAATTACATCTCTTTCAAATATTATTCAAATGATCTCAAGAAAATTTTTTGGGAAAAAAGTTTTCTTGGTTGCACCTTTGCATCACCACTTTGAAGCATTAGGTTGGCCTTCATATAAAGTAACAATGAGATACTGGATCATTTCAATCGTTTTTGGAATTTTAGGATTTGTCGTAGCAATGCTCGCAAGCAAAATATAAAAGATAAGTACTAAATCCGAAACACTAAATCCTAAACAAAATAAACATTTAAAAATTTGAATTTTGAAATTATTTAAGATTTAGATATTAGAATTTAGGATTTACAAATACAATATGAAAAAAAACAAAAAAAAATTTATTAGCATAAGTCTTAAAGGTTGCTTTAATGCCTTATATTTTTAACGGGATGAATAAACATTCTTCAAAAAGTGCATATACTTTTATCGTTGTTGCTTTAAGCATTGTTGGTATTTTAATTTTTTCTTCAGCAGCACTTGGAGTAATTGCAAAAAGTGAAGCAAAATTTATTACAGTGGCAATAAATCAAATTGTCCTTGGTTTTGCAATGGGAATGATCGCTTTTTTTACAATTTCATACATACCTTATAAATTTTGGAGAAAAATTTCATTATTTATTTTTATTTTTGCATGTATTCTTGCTACTTTAGTATTTGTTCCAGGTATTGGAATAAAGGCAAACGGAGCTGCTCGATGGATAGGTGTTGGAAATTATAGTTTTCAGCCTAGTGAATTCTTAAAGATCTCTTATGTAATTTTTCTTGCAGCCATTTTTTCAAGGAGTAAGGAAAAAATAAAATCATTTAAAAAAGGTGTTTTACCCTATCTAGGAGTGACTGCTATTGTCGCAGCTTTACTTATGCTTGAACCAGACAATGATACTTTTTTTATTACAGCCTCAGCCGGTTTTGCAATGTTCATTGTCGCTGGAGCAAAATTTAAACATATTCTTTTGCTTTCACTTGTTGCAGTTCTTGCTCTTGGAGGAGTTCTTCTTGTGAGGCCTTATGCCAGAGAAAGAGTTATGACTTTTTTCCATCCTTCTGCAAATTCACTTACATCAGGTTATCAAATTCAGCAATCTCTGATCGCTATAGGAAATGGAGGAATATTTGGAAAAGGTTTTGGGCAAAGTGCTCAAAAATTTGGTTTTCTTCCTGAACCAATGGGGGATTCAATTTTTGCAGTAGCAAGTGAGGAATTTGGATTCTTAGGTAGCGTAACGATCATTTTACTTTTTGTTGCCTTTGCTTTAAGCGCTCTTAAAATTGCAGCCGGAACGGATGATTCTTTTGGTAGACTGCTTGTAGTAGGAATTGTTATACTTGTTGTGTCGGGATCATTTTCTAACATAGCTTCAATGCTTGGAATAATACCGCTTTCAGGCACGCCTTTATTATTTATTAGCCAAGGAGGCACAGCCTTACTTACAGGTTTGGCAGAAGCTGGAATCATCTTAAGTGTATCAAGAAAAAAACATTCAAAATTAAGTCGTAAATAAAAAATAATAATATGGAAATGAATCCCGTTAGAAATTATTTAGTTAAGAACTTGAGAGATATATTTTAAACACAACTTATGACAATTACTTATACAAAATCAGATATACTACGGAAGCGCCCTAGCATCACTATGGCTTTATATATAAATAGTCGCAATTTAACAACATTAATCTTAGGATTCGCTTAGGCGCTTCCTATTTCTAACGGAATGAAAATACTATTTTGCGGAGGAGGATCAGGAGGACATTTTTATCCGCTAATTGCAGTGGCCGAAGCCCTTCGTGATGTAACAAGGAAGAAAAAAATAATTCAACCACAACTTTTTTATCTTGCTTCAGATCCGTACGATCTTGCAATGCTTTTTGATAATGAAATTGAATTTCACAAAATAAGTTCTGGAAAAATTAGAAGATATTTTTCTATTAGAAATTTTATAGACATAATAAAAACTTTTTTGGGATTTATAAGTGTACTTATTAAGGTTTATTCAATTTTTCCAGATATTATTTTTAGTAAAGGAGGAATGATGAGTCTACCTGTAGTTATTTCTGGAAAGATCTTGGGAATTCCCGTTATTATTCACGAAAGTGATTCTGTTCCAGGTAAGGCAAATATTTACGCCTCGAAATTTGCAAAACGAATTGCTATTTCTTACCCTGAAACTGCAGATTATTTTGATAAATCAAAAACTGCTTTAACAGGAAATCCAATAAGACAAGATGTCATCACTCCAGTCAAAGAAGGTGCTACCGAATACTTAGGCCTAGAACCTAATACTCCAGTATTATTTATTTTGGGTGGTTCTTTGGGCGCAAAAAGAATTAATGATGAATTGGTAATGTGTCTTCCAACACTTTTAAATGAATATCAAATAATCCACCAAACAGGAAAATTAAATTACGATGATATCGTGAAGACTGCTTCTGTAGTAATTCAGGATCACAAATTTGAAAAAAGATATCATCCCTTTGATTACATGAATGCTTTAGCAGAAAGAATGTCAGCAGGGGTTGCTAGTCTAGTAATTTCAAGAGGAGGTTCAACAATATTTGAAATTGCCGCTTGGGGATTACCTTCAATTATCATTCCAATTACAGAAGCAAATGGAGATCATCAAAGAAAAAATGCCTACAATTACGCTCGAACAGGAGCAGCTTTAGTTATTGAGGAAAATAATCTGACACCAGAAATTCTTACTGCTCAGATCAAAAATTTGATGAATGACCCAGAAAGACTTAAAAAAATGCGCGAAGCTGCGCTAGGTTTTGCAAAAACAGACGCTGCTTATAAAGTTGCTGATGAACTTATTAACATTGCTTTAAAACACGAAGCCTAATATATTTTTATGAACCCAGAAAAAGTTGTAACAAGATTTGCCCCATCACCAACAGGATTTCTTCATATTGGAGGAGTAAGAACAGCGCTCTTTAATTATCTTTTTGCAAAACAAAATAAAGGAGAATTTGTTTTAAGAATTGAAGACACAGACAAAGAAAGAAATAAAGAAGAATGGACTGAAGGTCTTATAAAAGATCTGGACTGGCTCGGACTTAAACATGATAGATTTGAGACCCAATCAAAAAGATTTGAGATACACAAAAAATATTTACAAAAACTTATTGATGATGGATACGCATACATCTCAAAAGAAACTCCAACTGAGGTTGGTCAAAGAGAAGAGGTTATAAGATTTAGGAATCCAAATAAAATAGTGATCTTTGAGGACTTGATCAGAGGTACCGTCTCTGTAGACACATCAGACTTGAATGACTTTGTGATTGCAAGAAGTTTGGAAGAACCTTTGTATCATTTGGCAGTAGTTATTGATGATTTTGAAATGGGAATTACCCACGTTATAAGAGGTGAGGAGCACTTATCAAACACTCCAAGGCAAATCCTAATTCAGGAAGCTATCGGCGCTCCAAGACCAATATATGCCCATATGCCTTTAGTTTTAGCCACAGATCGGTCAAAACTTTCAAAAAGGATCCACGGTGAAACTGTTTCTTTGACCTATTATCGTGAACAAGGTTACCTTCCTGAGGCCATTTTGAATTTTGTGGTAATGATCGGTTGGAACTCTGGAACGGACCAAGAAATTTTTTCAATGGATGAATTAATTGAGCAATTTAAAATTGAAAAAGTTCAAAAAGGAGGTGGCGTGTTAAATGTTGAAAAATTAGATTGGATCAACAAGGAATATATAAAAAAATTATCTGATGAAGAAATTTTAGAACAAATTTATAAATATCTGTCAAAAGATTTTACTGCAAATAAAGGCATTGAAAAATTAGCTCCAATTGTTAGAGAAAGAATTTTTAAATTTTCCGATATTAAAAAATTTTACAATGAAGGAGAATTTAGTTACTACTTTGAAAGACCAACAGTTGAAAAAGCAAATCTAATCTGTCCAGAAAAACTTCGAAAAGGAAAAGAAGTTACCGAAGAAGAAGTAAAAAATAATTTAGAGAAAATTTTTGAATTTTTATCGACTATGGATGAGACAGATTTTTCTGCAGAAAAAATAAAAACCGCAGTTTGGGATTTTGCGACAACAGCAGGAAGGGGAGTGGTGCTTTGGGCTTTTAGATATGCATTATCTGGAAAAGAAAGATCTCCTGATCCATTTGTACTTTCTGAATTTTTAGGAAAAAAAGAAACTCTTGAAAGATTAAGTGTTGCGATAAGATGACTTGGAGGTAAGTCCTCCTCTTGAGAGGTCTTACCTCCAAGTCTTTATTTGTTATGGTACAATATTTGTATAAATTTTAATTTAAAATCATGAAAAACAAACAAAAGCAAAAAGGTTTTATTAAAGCAATTCTTCTCATTATCGTAGCTCTAGTTGTTCTTAAATATGCTTTTGGTGTAAATCTAAGCGATATAATTAATAACCAAGTTGTTCAGGATGCTTGGAATATAGTTAAACAACTTCTAGGTCTGCTGTGGCAAGCTATTATCATCTCAATAAACTATATTAAATCTGCTATTCCTCAAATGCAGCAATTCCTAAATTCTGTTCAAACTCCAGCTGCAATTTAATTTTAAATAAAATGAAAAAAGATTATTGGAGTGTTTGTGGGAATGCATGTAAAGTAATGGCTTTTTTAGCTATTTTAGTAGTATTAATCCTAATATTTTCAATAGGATTTTCAGTGCCAACTATTGTTGTTTTAATATTTGCAATATTGTGGATTGTATTATCTTATATGTTTAGTATACGTTATTCAAAGACAATTCCGTTTTTTTACACATTTTTAGGTATAGGTTTTATATTAAATATTGCACAAAATATTTTAAACCCATCATCTCTTAACCTTTCTAGTATTTTAGTTTATTTAATATATATCTATCTTATTGAATGTACCTATAAGGCTCAAAAACAAGGAATAATTCAGAACAACAAAAATATCTCTGTCCCACCACCTCAAACAAATATCTAGTTTTAATTTTTGTATAACAATATTGCACTCCGAACGTTCGTTCGTTATAATTAGTTCGCCCTCAAAAATTTTAATCACAAACCTTGTCGGTGATTTAGAGGTCAAATATTTAAAACAACGAACAGAATAATACAACTTAAGTTAATAATTAAAACTTTAAAGGGTAAATGCAAAAACTAGAGAAATACAAAGACGAACTTTATTTATTTTATAAAAAAGTTGGGAGAATGCCTTCGTATCAGGAAGCTACAAAACTTTTTAAACTTAAGTCTAAGGACTCCGCTTTTAATGCAATTCAAAAACTTATTGCTATTGGCGCTGTAAAAAAAGATTCAAAAGGAAAGTTAATTCCAACTTCAAGATCAAATTCTTCTCTAAAACTTTTAGGGCTTGTAGAAGCCGGCTTTCCAACTCCTGCCGAAGAACAAAATTTAGACCAAATTACACTAGATGAATGGCTTATAAACGATAGAAACGCTAGCTTTATGCTCAAGGTTAAAGGAGATTCAATGATCGATGCTGGAATACATCAAGGCGATTACGTTATTGTTGAACGTACAAATTCTGCTTCTATTGGCAAAATAATTATCGCCGAAGTCGATGGTCAATGGACCATAAAATATCTGAGGAAAGATTCACAAGGCTACTACCTTGAGCCTGCAAATAAAAAATATAAAAATATCCGACCAGAAGAAGACCTTTCTATTAGTGCTGTAGTGAAAGCAATTATTCGAAAATATGATTAAAGAAACACAAAATTACCGCGTTGTCATTCCCGTGAAAACGGGAATCCAGTTTTTTTATTTTAATTCTCTAGATTCCCGCCTGCGCGGGAATGACAAATAAACTTATATGAATTCTTATATTTTACATATAGACGGTGATGCTTTTTTTGCTTCAGTCGAAATTTCTCGCAGACCCGATCTGCAAGGATCAGCGGTTGTAGTAGGTGAGGAAAGGGGAATTGCTTGTGCCCTAACATATGAGGCTAAAAAACTTGGAGTTTATAGAGGAATGCCTATATTTCAGATCAGACAGCAATTTCCTAAAGTTATTGTTCTTTCTTCTCACTTTGAATTATATGAAAAATACAATGCAAATTTAGTAAAAATTTTAAATGAATATTTACCAGTGGTTGAACCGTATAGTATTGATGAATGCTTTACATTACTTCCTCAAATGGAAAAAGAAGAAATTTCAGAATTTGTAAAAATGCTTAAAAATAAGGTCCAAACATCCCTCGGTATTACTTTTTCTTTTGGAGTTTCTACCACAAAAACTTTAGCAAAAATTGCTTCTAAAAAAGAAAAACCGAATGGTTGTACATTATTAATTGAAGAAAATGAAATTACTGAAGCATTAAAAGAAACTCAAGTTGGAGCAGTGTGGGGAATTGGCCGACAAATTAGTGCGAGCCTTCTTTCAAAAAATATTAAAACTGCTTTTGAATTTATAAATACGCCAAGGGAAGTCATAAAAGAACTTTTTTCAGAACCTGTTGTTGAGACATGGGAGGAACTTCGAGGAATAAAAATTTCTGAAGTTTCTGCAGAACAAACTGATCAAAAAAGTATTCAATCCACCCGAGCTTTTATTAAAGCCAGTCCCGCCTGCCATCGCCTGCAGGCTCAGCCAATGGCGGACAGATCCCTAGTAGAGCAAGAAATTTTTTCTGAACTTTCAAGAAACATAGAAGTTGGATGTGAAAATTTACGTTCTGCAAATTTGTTTACAAATTCTGTCAGCGCTTTTTTAAAGCATGCGGACGGATTACGCGGACGAGAATCCGTTTCAACAATTCTTCCAATGTATACTCAAGACCCAAAAGTTATTTTAAAATTTTTAAGGCCTCTTATATCCTCTATTTATGAAAAAAATATTAGATATAAGGCTACAGGTATAGCCTTACTTAACCTAAAAAGACAAAACTATATTACCGATGATCTATTTGGGTCTCAAAGTACGCATTTGAGCAAAAATAAGCATTTAGAGGTCATAGATGCCTTAAACCGTAAATTTGGGGATTTTAGTATAATGAATGCAACAAGTTTGAGCGCTGTGTCAAAGAGGAGAGAAGAATTTTTAAAAAGAGAAAAAAAAGATTCGTACGAATATAATTTACCGTTACCATATATGGGTGAAGCTTTTTAAAAAATAAAAAAATAAGAGAGGGGAGATATTTTTCTTATATATTAGCCTATTCTATATACAAAGTATTACCGCAAAGATATATTGTGCGACATCCTAATTTAAAGTCCTCCTAGCTGGAGGACTTTAAATTAGGACAAGTCCCCTTGCGGGGCGACATACCATTTCCACTTAAGACTTAACAAAACCATAAAAATAAAAAGAAAAAAAGTTTTTATCTTGCAAAATAATATTTAAATATTTTTTTCAAAAACTTCCCTTTCTACTAGGAGTACACTTT
>JBAYHV010000014.1:0-21974 GCA_041665985.1 Minisyncoccota bacterium | reverse complement strand
CGCAGATTATGTACTTGGTTCATACGGAACTGTTGCAATCATGGCCGTGCCCGCTCACGATGAACGAGATTTTGCATTTGCAAAGAAATTTAATTTAAAAATCATATCTGTCATTAGTGCTCACATATTAGAGAAAACGGAAAAAGATACTGACAATGAGCTTAACAAATATATAAATCATGAAGAGCCCTATATAAAAGAAGGAGTCATTATTAATTCTGAAAAATTTTCTGGCTTATCATCAGAGAATGCAAAGAAAAAAATTACAGAATTTGTTGGTGGAAAATTAGTTACAAAATACAAACTTCGTGATTGGGTTTTTTCTCGCCAGAGATATTGGGGAGAACCAATTCCTGTAATTCATTGTGAAAAGTGCGGAGTTGTTCCAGTACCAGATAAAGATCTGCCAGTAGTTTTACCAAAAGTAAAAAATTATGAACCAACAGGCACAGGAGAATCTCCTTTAGCCGGAATTGAAAAATGGGTCAATACAAAATGCCCCAAGTGCGGAGGTAAAGCAAAACGCGAAACAAACACCATGCCTCAATGGGCAGGAAGTTCTTGGTATTGGCTTAGATACTGTGATCCAAAAAATACAAAAGAATTTGCTGACAAGAAAAAAATAAAATATTGGACTCCAGTTGATCTATATTTCGGTGGAATGGAACACACAACTCTTCATCTTCTTTACTCTCGTTTTTGGAATCAATTTTTGTTTGACCGAGGACTTGTTACAACATCAGAACCATACATAAAAAGAGTTCCTCATGGAATTATTTTAGGGCCAGATGGAGAAAAAATGTCTAAAAGCAAGGGTAATGTCGTTAATCCAGATGATGTAGCCAAAGTTTACGGAGTGGATACCATGCGTCTTTATATGGCATTCCTCGGTCCTCATGGCAATCAAATTGCATGGAACGATAAAGGCATCATCGGTACAAGAAGATTTATTGAAAGAGTTTTTTCTATTTCTGAGTTCATAAGCAAGGAAGAACCAAAGGAAGTTACAACAGCAATAAACAAAACAATAAAAAAAGTTGGTGAAGATATTGAAAATATAGCATTCAATACAGCCGTTTCTGCTTTGATGATCTGCGTAAATTCAATTTACGAACACAAAAAAATTACTAAAAAATCTTTTGCGAAATTCTTGCAAATTCTTGCTCCGCTTGCACCTCATATTACTGAAGAATTATGGAGTAACCTTGGAAATAAAAAATCAATTTTCTTATCAAAATGGCCAGAGATCGATGAATTTTTCTTAGTTGAAGATGTTTCAATTTCTGTACAAATAAACGGAAAAGCAAGGGAAGTTATGACCCTAGAAAAAGATACTCCAGAAAATGAAATGATTGAAAAAGCTAAAAATATTGGAACAATTCCAGAACGATTGGCAGGAAAAGAAATCATCAAAACCATTGCAGTCAAAAATAGAGTGGTGAACTTCGTAATTAGGGAGTAGCAGTAAAAAAAGCTCTAAATCCTAAGCACTAAGCACTAAAAAATCCTAAAATTCAAAATATTTAGAATTTTAAGATTTAGAATTTAGGGTTTAGAAATTAGAATTTCTTTCAAAAGAGGACTCTTTTGAAAGATGGGTTGACTTTGTCAGGTATAGATGATACAAATATAGTACTAATTTAAACAATAATAATAGAAAATTATACAAAAAATGGCTTCTTTTGATTTCAAACCAAAAATAATTGTTAAAAAACTTCTCGCTGATATTCCTGAAAGAGGAAGAGAGGTTCTTACATCTAGATACGGACTTGGAAAGACTTCTGAGAAAATGACCCTTGAAGCGATCGGAAAAAAATACGGAATTACAAGAGAGAGAGTAAGACAAATAGAAAATGCCGCTCTTGCTAATGTAAGAAAATCAAAGGCATACAAGGAATCAGTTTCGATTTTTGAAAGCCTCAAAAAAACTATCTCTACTCTAGGTGGCATTATTTCCGAGGAAGATTTCCTTAACCACACAGCTCCAAAAGATAAAGAATTACAAAATAATATCTTCTTTCTACTTGTAGTAGGCGATGCATTCAAAAGATCAAAAGAGGATGAAGACTTCAACCACAGATGGCACATTGGAGATACTCATGCAAAAAAAGTTGAGGACGCTCTTAAAAAATTATACAAATCTCTTTCAGATGATGAACTTTTGCCTGAATCAGAGGTTCTTGAAAGATTTTTGAAGCACCTTGAAGAATTAAACTCAGAATATCGAGATGAAGAAGTTCTAAAAAGATGGCTCTCAATTTCAAAGAAAATTGGAAAAAATCCTTTAGGAGAATGGGGTGTAAGTGACTCAAAAAATGTTTCTGTAAAAGGAATCAGAGATTACGCATACCTTGCAATAAGAAAACATGGTTCACCTATTCACTTTACCGAAGTTGCAAAATCAATTGAAAAAATGTTTTCAAAAAAAGCACACGTTGCAACAACACACAACGAACTTATCAAAGATCCTAGATTTGTCCTTGTAGGACGCGGTCTTTACGCCCTTTCAGAATGGGGATACATAAACGGTATTGTAAAAGATGTGATCACAAAAATTCTTGATAAAAGCGGACCTCTAAGTAAAAAAGATATCGTTGATAAAGTGATGAAAGAAAGATACGTTAAAGAAAATACCATTTTAGTTAATCTTCAAAATTCAAAAAACTTTAAGAAAGAAAAAGACGGAAAATATAGTTTGGTAAAGTAATAAATAGTGACTAGTTGCTAGTGATTAGTGGCTAGTGAAAAAATACCGTTCGCCTAGGCGAACGGTATTTTTTTGGATTTGTTTTTTGTATTTCACTAAACACCAGCCACTCTCCACTAATCCCTTCTATAATGTTATTATATTCATGTGGAAACGCTAACAATTAATCCTTTTCAAACTATTCTCATCCAATCTCTTGGATATGCCTGGATCGTAGCGATCATCGCTGGTCCTTTTGTTTTTGCATGGCTTTTATTTAAAGCTTATTTGGTTTACAAAAGAAACGAATTTATTTTTAGCCAAGAACCAGTTCTTTTAGAAGTTAAGCTGGCCAAAATGATGCCAAAATCTCCGCTTGCCATGGAACTTTTTCTTACTTCCTTATATCAAACAAAAGGAGAAAGTACATGGATAGCAAAATATGTTCACGGAAAGGTCAGACCATGGTTTTCACTAGAAATTGCATCATTTGGAGGAGAAATACATTTTTATATTAGATGTTGGAAATTTTGGAAAACTTTAGTCACATCATCTCTTTACGCTCAATTTCCAGATATGGAAGTAATTGAAGCGGATGATTACACAAAAGAAACTCATTTTGACTCAAGTAAAATTGATCTATGGGGATCTAATTTTAAACTAGCAAAAGCTGATTTCTATCCAATACTTTCTTACACGCATTATGGTTTGGAAAAAGACCCAGATGAAGAATTAAAAATTGATCCAATGACTCCGCTTCTGGAATATTTAGGATCACTCAAAGAAGGCGAACAAGCTTGGCTTCAAATATTAATTCGTGCTCATAAAAAAGAAAAACCTCATCCTGATAAAACATTTGGAAAAGTTGACTGGACTCATGGAGCAAAAGCAGAAATTAAAAAATTAAAGGAAAGCGGAAAAACTGATCTAGGCGGAATTAGTATTGAGGGTTCAGCGCTTACTCGAGGAGACAGAGATGTTATGGATGCAATTCAGAGAAATATCTCGAAAACAGCATTCGATACTCTTATTCGCGGAATTTATCTTGCACCGCTAGATAAATTTAATGACTTCAATATTGCGGGTTTTAACGGCGCTTTCAAACAACACAATTCTGGACACTTAAATAGTTTTGCAAATGACCATGAAACTGATTTTAGATATCCATGGCAAGATTTTACTGGAAAAAAACTTTTGCATTTGAAACATCATGCTCTTGAAGAATATCAGTTGCGAGCAGCTTTTCATGATCCGCACAAAGGACATTTCTTTACAATGAATACAGAGAGTATTGCTACGATCTATCACTTCCCAGGAGAAACAGCAAAAACTCCTTCAATCAGAAGAATTGAGGCTAAAAAATCTGAAGCTCCTCAAAATCTTCCAATATAGTAGAACAATACTAAAAATGCCTGAAGATATTATTGAAAAAACAGAAGAGATCGCTGAAATAGAAAAAACAGAAGAACAAAAGCCTTCTGTAAAAAATTTAGTTTTTTTACTGTTAAAAATTTTTGGAGCATTTATTGTTTTTTTAATTTTGGCCTTTGTAGTACCAAAGCCAAATTTTAACGGGGAAACTACTATTCTGATAAATAGTGGCGATGGAGTTAAATCAGCAGGAGATAAACTTTATGATGCAGGAATTATTTGGTCATCAACTCTTTTTGACCTTGAAACAATTATCATAGGGAAAAACAAGGTTATCGCTGGTCCATACAAATTTGGCATCAGTGAAAATATAATTGGAGCGTCTATCAGATTAACTCATGGATATTTTGGAGTTCAAAAAATTAAAACAACTTTTCCTGAAGGTTTTACTGCAACAGATATGGCAAACAGATTATTTTCAGTAATTCCTAATTTTAATAAAAATTTATTTTTAACAAGTGCAAAACCTCTTGAAGGTTATCTTTTTCCTGATACTTACTTTTTTCTTCCTGGAGTAACTGAAGCAGATATTATAGACAAACTTCAAAAAACATTTAAAGAAAAAAATCCAAAACTTTTTTTACTAAGCAAGGAAACCCAAATTAAAATAATTACACTTGCATCAATTATAGAAAAGGAAGTTCAAAAGCCAGAAGATAAAAAAACCGTAGCAGAAATATTTGTTAAAAGATTAAACACTGGTATGGCACTGCAATCTGATGCAACAATAGCCTATATCCTAGATGAGGATTCAAAAGATGTTACAGCTCTAGACCTAAAAAAAGATTCTCCTTACAACACTTATATCTATAAAGGTTTGCCTCCAACACCAATAACAAACCCTGGTCTTGATGCTATAAATTCTGCTTATGATGCAATTTTAAACCCTCAAGGCACAACCTATTTGTACTTCTTGACAGATAAGGATGGAAACGTGCATTATGCAACTACATATGCCGAACATAAGGCAAATGTAGCAAAATATTTAAGATAAATTCGAAATACTAATATCTAAATACTAATAAAATCTATAAGTTATCGCATTAGATTTAAAATTTTGTATTTATTAGTATTTAGTACTTAGGATTTTTAAACTAAAATGAAAAATAAAGAAACAGTATTCATTGGCTTATCTGGCGGAGTTGATTCCGCTGTATCTGCATACTTACTCAAAAAAGAAGGTTATAAAGTTGTAGGTGCCTTTATAAAAACATGGACACCAGAATGGCTCGAGTGCACTTGGAAAGAAGAAAGGCGAGACGCAATGCGAGTGGCTGCTCATTTGCAAATTCCTTTTGTAACAATAGATCTAGAAAAAGAGTACAAAGAAAATGTTGCCGATTACATGATCTCAGAATACAAACTGGGACGAACACCTAACCCAGATGTAATGTGCAATAAAGAAATAAAATTCGGCGCATTTTTAAAAAAAGCAGTGGCTATGGGTGCAGATTTTGTTGCGACGGGACACTATGCACAAGTCACAGACACACACAGACATAACACAGACAGTCACAGAAAATTGAAGAGAAATTTGTGCAAAGCCGAGGACCCAGAAAAAGAGCAATCTTATTTTCTCTGGACACTGACACAAGACCAACTTTCAAAAATTCTTTTTCCAATAGGGCACCTAAAAAAATCTGACGTCAGAAAGATCGCCAAGCAGATCAAACTTCCAAATGCAGAAAAAAAGGATAGCCAAGGAATTTGTTTTTTAGGTGATGTTAATATGAAGGATTTTTTATCTCATTACATAAAAACAAAAAAAGGAACTGTCCTAAATAAAAATGGGGAGGAAATTGGAACTCATGATGGTGCAGTATTTTTCACAATAGGTGAAAGGCATGGATTTATAATCACAAAAAAAACTACCTCCGATAATCCTCTATATGTAGTAGAAAAGGATCTTAAAAAAAATACAATTACTGTTTCAGAAGACCCTTTACTAATAGCTCACAACTTGCACCTAAAAACTCTCAACTTAGCAAATGTTAACTGGATCAACGAGATTCCAAAGGAAAATAAGATTTATAGTGCACAGATAAGGTATCATCAAAAATATCAAAATGTTAAACTTTCCCCTAGGTCGGGACAAGGGGAAATTGGATCTTGGCAGGTGGAATTTGAAGAACCTCAGACTTCAGCTTCTGGACAATCTATTGTTGTTTACGATAAGGATGTTTGTCTAGGAGGGGGTGTGATAATTTAGAGAACAAATTCAAAAAAGTGGCCTCAGAAAAAGAAATTACAATTAGAGAAGAAGAAATGTTAAAAATTGAAAATGATCTAGTAAATTTTCGAGCATCTCCTTTATATAAATATCGTACAAAAAATAAATATTTCCCTGTAATTGGTGAGGGAAGTAATCGTGCGAAGATAATGTTTGTCGGTGAGGCCCCTGGCAAAAAAGAAGCATTAACAGGAAAACCTTTTTGCGGAGCTGCAGGAAAATTTTTAGATGAACTTTTAGGTCATATAAAATTAAATAGGGAAGATGTTTATATAACAAACATTGTCAAAGATAGGCCACAAGAAAACAGAGACCCTACAGCAAAGGAAATTACTGCTTATGGACCATTTTTGGATAGGCAAATTGAAATAATAGAACCTTTAGTCATTGCGACACTTGGTAGATTTTCAATGAAATATATTATGGAAAAATTTGATCTTTCAAATGAGCTCGAGTCAATTTCAAAAGCTCATGGAAAAAGTTATATAGCAAAAACTAGTTATGGAAAAATTAAAATTATTCCTTTTTATCATCCAGCGGCCGCACTTTATAATGGAGGAATGAGAAATACACTAAAAAAAGATTTCGAGATATTGAAAAAAATTTGATTGGTAGTAATGTAGAGAAAGGATGTTCCCCGGTTCAACAAGTGTACCGTCTGTGGTCATTGTCTAGGGCTTTGCCCGACAAATTACCCAAGAAAATTACAGATTTCGCCCGTCTGCCGTAACTATAACGGTACCAAAAATACTCCCTCCAAAAGAGTACACCTCGGCGTATTTTATAAAACTTGTAAACAGCAGACCGACTTGTTTGGCCTGCTGTTTTCCTTTTATGAAAAAAAGAAAATTTATAAAAAATTCCCGTTCAAACTAATGAACGGGTTGAAGGCATGCCTTCTTTTTATCGTTGTAACTGTCCTTGACCAGAAGCCGGATTGTAAATATATGACCTGCCGTCCTTTACAATAAGGAATTTACTCGGGGATCCCTCAAAGTCTGACGGGATGGGATTTCTGAAGGCAGTCAGGATTTGCTCCCCGACATTTTCTCCTTGAATCGAGGTTGTACCGTCTGGGTTTTTTACCCCAACCTTCAAATTAACCTCCTGGAGGACGGCGTAAGTCAGGCTATCCGACCTCCAACTGAAGTTAATATCATAGGTTTTTCCCTCATTAGGAGTAGTCATCCTGACAAACCCATAACAGGGGGTGTAGACAGTTGCGGTTACCTCAACCGGTTTTTGTTCTGCGAGTGCTGTTGTTGAAACAGCGGTGAAGATTGCGAAAAACACAATCACAGCCAACTTAATCAATGTTCTCATCAAAACAAATGTAGCATATTGTCAATAAAAAACAAAGATTTCATTTTAAAATATTAAGAAAAATATAATTATTTATTTTGACAAATAATTTTGAAGCTATACGATTAAAGATAAGAATTGTTATTTATGACTGAAAATATCGCCATCGAAACGCCAAGACAGAAATTTGTGAGACTAAGAGATGCACTTGCGAAAATTATTCCTGATGATTTTGTTTACATACCCCGAGGTGCGGAGAGGTATCTCAAAGTTGTTCACCCAAAAGAATCTGGAAATCTTTTGGTAGGGACAATCTTTCCTCTTCCTTTGTCGGATCATGACCGAGTCGAGGCGCTTAAACTTGCCTCAGAATATGGAATTACGATTCCGGAAGAATATTTAAAAGTAAGAAGTGGCTATTGTTGCCATCAACACAAAACCGGACATTAAAAATGTTCCGGATTTTTTTATAAAAAAATACTGACACGATCCAACTCGTGCCAGTGATTATGAAATTTGTTACGGCTTTTTTGCTCTTTCTCTGAAGATCTTAATTAGGTTCTTCCTATGCTTTTTCAATGTAAAGAAAAGGTTCTTTGCATTGAACGCACAAACAAGGCCAAAAATTGCTAGAAAAAACAAAATAATCTCACTTCCTCCACTTGGAGGCGGAAAAATAAACATCGTCAGAAATATCAGAAAAGCTAGGAAACTTGATAGAAATTTTCCAATAGCGCGGAAACTGGCCCCTGTTGATGTGTAATTAGCCGTTTTGCTGAGAAAATCAAAAATCATTTTGTCTGCACAAGCAAGCAAAAAAAGACCCGCGATAATAACTAAAGGAACAATTATATTCATAGCGCTATCATACTTTCTTTTTTCCTGTTTTCAAGTTTTTGTGATAAATTGTTTACATTATGAACTCAGAAGAAATACGACAAAAATTCCTAGATTTTTTTGAAAAGAGAGGACATGCGATCATTCCTTCTGCTCCTTTAGTACCAGAAAATGACCCTTCTGTGCTTTTTAATACTGCTGGCATGCAACCGATAGTTCCTTATCTTTTAGGTGCTCCGCATCCAAAAGGAAAGCGTCTTGCTGATTCACAAAAATGCGTTCGAACAAATGACATTGAAGAAGTAGGTGACAATCGCCACCTAACTTTTTTTGAAATGCTTGGCAACTGGTCTCTTGGAGATTATTTCAAATTTGACGCAATCAATTGGAGCTTCGAGCTTCTAACATCAAAAGATGAAGGTTTTGGATTAGACGCAAACAGACTTTATGTAACTTGTTTTGAAGGAGATGACAACGCTCCAAAAGATGAAGAGTCTGCAAAAATATGGAAAGAAATTTTTGAAAAAAACGGAATCAAAGGGAACAGAATTTTCTTTTTGCCTGCAAAAAATAACTGGTGGAGTCCTGGAGAAAATGGACCTTGTGGCCCAGACAGTGAAATGTTTTACGATATAAATGGAAAATATACAGAAGGATTAACTCACGACCAGTTTGTAGATATGGATGAAAAGGGAGAGATCATTGAAATTTGGAATGATGTTTTTATGGAGTATGAAAAAAAAGATGGAAAAGTTATTGGAAAATTAAGATCACAAAATGTAGACACGGGTTCTGGCTTAGAAAGAATTACAACAGTGGTCCAAGGAAAAAATTCAGTTTTTGATACAGATTTATTTGTTCCAATAATTGAAAAAATAAATGAGCTTTCTACCGCAGGAGATGAACTCGCTAGATCAAAAAGAATAATTGCCGACCATATTCGCAGTGCAGTTTTTCTTGTCGGCGATGGGGTGATTCCATCAAACACAGACCAAGGATATGTTTTAAGAAGACTTCTTAGACGAGCTGTAATGCATGCAGATAAATTAGGAATGAATCCTAGTTCTCTTTATTGGGTTGCTGATGTTGTGGTTGAAAAATACCAAGGTATTTATCCAAATCTAGGACAAAAAAGAGAAACGATTAAAACAGAAATTGAAAAAGAAGAACAGAAGTTTAGAAAAACTTTAAAAGACGGAATAAGACAATTTGAAAAAATTTCTAAAGATGGCATTACAGGTAAAGATGCATTCATTTTGTTTTCAACATACGGTTTTCCATACGAACTTACAAAAGAGTTAGCATCAGAAAAAAATATTTCTGTTGATAATAAAGAATTTGATGAGGAATTTAAAAAACACCAAGAATTATCTCGTGCAGGTGCAGAAAAAAAATTTAAAGGAGGACTTGGAGGAACAGATGCAAAAACTATTCAATATCACACAGCCACACACCTTTTGCACCAGGCATTAAGGGAAGTTCTAGGAACTCACGTAGGTCAAAAAGGCTCAAACATTACTCCCGAAAGACTTCGATTTGATTTTACCCATCCGCAAAAAATGACCGACGAGGATTTGAGGAAAGTTGAAGATATCGTAAATGAAAAAATTTCAAGCTCGCTTCCAGTAAACGTTGTCACTCTTTCAAAAGAAGAAGCAGAAAAAACAGGAGCCCTACATTTTTTTGGAGAAAAATATCCAGATGAAGTTACTGTTTATTACATTGGCGACACAATCGACCAAGCCTTCTCGAAAGAATTCTGTGGAGGTCCTCACGTCAAAAATACTTCCGAACTCGGACATTTTAAGATCGCAAAAGAAGAAGCGGTATCGCAAGGAGTAAGAAGAATTAAAGCTGTTTTGGAATAAAAAAATAATTCATTATGGAAACCCCAAACTTCAACAACCCTGAATTCCTCGACAAAAAATACCCAGACTTAGCTGGTTCAAAACCTGTTGCTAGAGCAGTAGAAAAATCTAGAGAGCAAGGAGAATCTCCTCACACACGAGCAGAAAGAGTTGATGCATATTTAGACAGACTCGAAAAAGTATTTAATGCTCAAAATGAAAAAGGAGAAGATAGAGGTTTTGAACTTCTAAAATACAAAATCCTCGATGAATATGTCACCAAACCTGAAGAAATTCCCGAATCATACTGGAAACTTCAAGAAAATATCATGCGAGAGCGGGGTCAGCTTGGTGACTATCAAAATGCTTCAGAAGAACAAAAATCAGAGATGAAAAGACAAAACTCCGAAGGGGTGCTTTCAGATCAAAAATCTTCTCTTGAGCAATGGCTCGACTATTTCCACTCTTCAGATTCAGCCTACATTACTAGAGAATTAAAATACTGGATTTTTAGAAATATCACAAAACTTCAAGAATTTGATAAAGAGAGAAAAGAATTCACCAAAAGATCAAAAGGTACCGTTAAACAATTTCCAGACATTAACCACGAGGCGCTCGGATATGTTATTGATGCAGTGATAAAAAAGTATGAAGGAAAACCTCTCGAATGGGAACATGATATTCAACTAGCCGAAAGACAGGCCTTCGAGCAACACTTAGCTAAAGAAGATTTTGCCAAACTCTATTCGTGGGCAAATGAATTGATGAATCCAATCCCTGAACATCTTTTACCTATCACAGACGGTGAATGGAGAAAGTTTGATCAAGACACAGATCCACACGAATTAGTAAAAACTATCAGAGGGAAAGGAACAGGGTGGTGTACAGCAGGAGAACAAACCGCTAAAACTCAATTATCAGGAGGTGATTTTTATGTTTTCTATTCTCTCGACGACGAACAAAAACCAACTATTCCAAGAATCGCTATCCGTATGGAAAGTGGAAAAATAGCTGAAGTGCGAGGAGTTGCCTACAAACAAAATCTTGATCCATATATGGGAGAAGTTTTGGAAAAAAAGTTAGAAGAATTTCCAGACAAGGAGGAGTATCTTAAAAAAGAAAAGGATATGAGTCGATTAACAGAAATCGAAAAGAAAACAAATAACAATGAACTCCTTTCAAAATCCGAACTAGAATTTCTTTACGAGATTAACTCACCTATTGAAGGATTTGGTTATCAAAAAGATCCACGTATCAAAGAACTCCAATCAAAGAGAAATCCTAAAGAAGATGCACCCGTTGTCTTTGAATGCAAGCCTGAAGAAATTGCATGGTCAGAAAACGAAATCACCAAAGATACCAAAGCTTATGTCGGACCACTCTTCGAAGGAATCTTCCAAAAAGGTATTGAACATATCTACACGTCATTCCCCGAAGGTAAACTAGAAAAATACCATATTGAAATTGGAGGCAAAACCAAAGAAGAGCTTGAACAAGCTCTTAAAACAAAAGATGCTCAAGGAAACAACATTTATTATGTTAATGATTGGGCCAAACAACTTCTCGACAGTAAAGATTTTGAAGTACTCAAGAGCACTGAACAAGCAGATCTCATTCGTATTACTGTCAAAGGTCTTGGCTTTCCAAATGGCGCCACCACTGATGAAGTTTACGCAAAAGCGGAAAAACTTGGTCTTGAACTTTGTCCTCCAGAGGTCGGCCCACAACTTCGTCTCGCAACTTCAAGTCCTGATTGGATGCTTATCGCAATGAAGCAAATTACTGACCGCGACGGCAGTCCGCGCGTGTTCTACCTGATTCGCCGCGATGCGAAGCTTGTTCTCAATGCGAGCTATGCCGAGTCGTCGAGCCGGTGGAGTGGCAGCCGCAGGTTCGTCTTCTTCTCTCGCAAGAATGAATCTTAGGATTTTAGATTCTTTGTATTTTTGATTCTTTAAAACTTTGACTCTTTAATACTTTGGAAAATTTTCTGTTAAAATAATATAGGTTAAGTTAAGCTGTCGAATTAGTTTCAAAAAGTATTCCAAATGATTACAACGGACCTCATATAGTTGCTCGCGATACTGCTTTTTTACTTGAGGCACAAAAAGAGATTTAGTGTTATTTATTATACTTGTTGTCGTGATAAACCTAAATTTCTTATGAGCTTCGCGAATTAGAAATTGGAAATACTCTTATGGTATAATTTTGATATGTCATTTTTCTCAACACAAAAAAAAGAAGGTAAATCAGCCGTAATTTTTTTAAGCAGCGGATCAATCGAAGCTGGAATTTTTTCTGATGCATCAAAAATAAATAAACTTGATCTTTTTGTTAAAGAAAATTTTAAATTTATTCAAAACATCGATCCTGACGCCTTAGAAAAAGAAACTTTTTTATCCCTAGGCAAGGTCCTTAAAAAAATACTTACTGAAAACTCAAAAAAAATTAACAATAAAAAAATAAATAGGATCTTTTTTGTTCTTGGTGCTCCTTGGTACATTTCCACTTCAATAAGCATTGATATTAAAAAAAGTAATGCTTTTTTTGTTAATAAAGACGAAATAATTAAAGAATTGGAGCTAAAAAACCTTGAAAACAATGAGGATTATACTGTAATAGAATCAAGAATTGTTTCGATCTTAGCAAATGGATATGAAATAAAGGATATCAAAGGGAAGCGAGCCAAACATGTTTCAGCTAAAGCAATATCAAATCTTTCCGAAAAACGAATTCTTAAAAAAATCGATCACGAAACTCAAAAGTTTTTCCCCGAGGCTTATATAAAAGTTAGTACTCTTCCTTCAATTTCTGTGGAAGAAATTTCAGAAAAAATAAATAAAAAGAATTATCTTCTTGTTCTTTCAGAAGATGAAATTACAGAAATCTGTTTAATTAAGGACAAAAGATCTATTGAAAGTATTTCTGTTCCTTTCGGAAAGAATACTTTTCTTCGTGCAATGATCGATCAAGGCCTAGCTACTGATTCAAATTCCGCAGATTCAATGTTAAAAATGTTTGAAGAAGGACATATCGCATCCGAAAAAAAAGAAAATATAGAAAAAATAATGAACGAAACAAGTTTATTATGCTCAAAAATATTAAAAGAAAGTTTATTTCGATTCATAGGTAAGGGAAGTTACCCTGATTCAGTTGCTATATTAAATTCCTCCAAAGAAGCTAATCTAGTGATAAAAAATATTTTTAACGATTATTATATAAATAATATTGGTCACAAAGATTTTGCAAAAATATTGCTGTCAAAAGATTTAAATGAAAGCGTACTATTTTCTGTTGCAGTATCTGGAATTAAAAGTTTGTACTTTTGATTTCTGTAAAAGAATAATCTGATATAAAATATAATACAAATGAAAAGAGAAATCAGAGACATAGTTCCTAGAGGTCAATTCAAGTCAATTAGAAATATTCCGCTACCTGAGAAAGAAAGGAAAGAAAGACCTCAAAAAAAAGAGGACGGAGTACAAATAGTAATAGAAGAAACTCTAGAAATTCCAATAAGAAGGATAGATACGCCTACAAGAGCTGAAGGAAAAGCAAAAGAGAGAAACCAAGCAATTTGGTTCGTAGCAATATTGTCTATAATTGTACTTTTTTTTGTGGTAACTTCTGTTTTGGGAAAAGCAACAATAACAATAGGTCCTAAGATCGTTTCTTTTGATGTTCCTCAAAGCGTAACAGCTCATAAAAATCCTCAAAACAAAGAAGTGGGCTATTCGGAAGTCACACTTTCAATTAGCGATTCAATTTTTGTAAAAGGCTCAAATCAAAAACCTGTATCTACAATGGCTACCGGCAAAATAGTGCTATACAACAACACAGTTTCATCTCAAAAATTGGTATCAGGAACAAAACTAACAACTCAGGATGGACTTATTTTTCTTTTAGATAAAACAGTAACAATACCGGCCAGAAAAATTTCGGCAGGTACAACAACACCAGGCAGTATTGCAGGAAGTATTACAGCAAGTGAATCAGGCGATAAATACAATATCGGCTTAGGCGATCTAAATATTTTAGCTTTTCAAGGTAGTCCAAAATTTGAACAAATATTTGGTAGGTCAAAAACTCCTTTAGCTGGAGGTGCAGAAGGAATAATTGCAGAAGTAGAAAAATCATTACTTGATACATCATCTCAAAATCTAGATCAAAAAATTGCAAAAGATCTAGTAACAAAAGTTTCAAAACAACTTCCAGAAAAATTTGTTATTCCCGAAGGTGCTTACACAATTACTTTCGGATCATCTACTCCAGTATTCAACAAAGACGGAGCAACAATAAACATCACAGGAACAATAACAGCTTTTGCACTTGATGCTAAAAGTTTATTAAATAATATATCTGCGAACGGAGGCCAAAAAGATTCACTTGGCACTGACAATGTAAAAATATTAAATTCGAATATTAGATCATTGTCATTCACTCAAACAGGAGACTTACTTTCTATAAGTTTAAATGGAAATCTAACCCTTGAAACTGTAATAGACGGAGCGAACATAATTAAATTAGCATCAGGGTTGAGCAAGAGAGATGCTCTAATTGCTATTGATGCAATTCCAGGTGTGGATTCAGCAGAAATTGCCTTTAATCCAATTTGGAAATTGAAAGTTCCTGAAGATCCTTCAAAAATCGAGGTTAATATCAAATAATATGCATATTTCCCTTGCTTTAAAATATAAACAATGTAAAATACTTAATACACGTTTCAATGAGTAAACAAGAGAAAGAAATAACACCTGGAATAGTAGTAGAGGCATTGCCTGATACTCTATTTAGAGTTGAACTCGAAGGAGGAGAAGTAATACTTGCTTATCTAGCCGGAAAGATGAAACTAAACAGGATTCGAGTTCTCATTGGAGATAGGGTTGCTTTGGAAAAAGAGCCCTACGGTGGAAAAGCAAGAATAGTACGCAGATATTAACAACCGAATAACCTTTTGACTTTAAAAGGCTTTTCTGTTATATTTGTGCCTATTGTTATTTTTTTAGTAATAAGAAAAAAGTTATAATTTATTTATCAAATGAGAGTAAAAGCATCAGTCAAAAAATTATGCCCAAAATGTATCGTTGTCCGAAGGGAGGGCGTAGTTAGGGTTGTTTGCAAGGCTGATAAAAGACATAATCAAAGACAAGGATAATGAGAGTACTTGGAATTACAATACCTGAAAATAAGAGAATCGACATCGCTTTAACAGCGGTCTTTGGAGTTGGCAGATCAAGAGCTGTGGCCATCCTACTTAAAGCCGGAATTCCAGCTAACAAAAAAGCTCCTGAACTTACTACAGAAGAAGAGAACAGTATCAGAAAGATCGTTGAATCATTCAAATTAGAAGGAGATCTAAAAAGAGAAGTTTCTTCAAACATTAAACGACTTAAAGAGATCAAATGTTACAGAGGAACAAGACACATCAAACGTCTTCCAGTTAGAGGTCAAAGAACAAAAACAAATGCCCGAACACTTAAGGGTGCTAAGAAAACTATGGGTAGTGGAAGAAAGAAGGCGGACAAGAAATAATCAATTTTCAATAATCAAGTAAAAAATATTAAAATGGGAAAAAAACGAATTGTAAAAAAAGAAGATAATGGAGGAAAAGGCGGAAAGGCTTCAGGTACTTCAATTTCTAAAAAAAGATTTGATAGTGGAACTCTTAGCGTTAAATCTACATACAACAATACAATTCTTACTCTGTCTGACAGTAAAGGAAATACTCTAGCTTGGGGATCAAGTGGAAATCTAGGTTTTAGAGGAGCAAAAAAAGGAACACCATTCGCAGCCGCAAAAGTTGGTGAAGTTCTTGGTGAAAAAGCAATTGCTATGGGAATGAGACAGATTGCAGTTGTTGTTAAAGGAGTAGGATCAGGAAGAGAATCATCAATCAGAGGTTTTATTTCTAAGGGATCTTTTGACATTACCTCAATTAAGGATATGACACCTGTTCCACACAATGGACCAAAACCACCTAAGCCACGAAGAGTCTAGGTGGCATTTATTTTATATAAATAGTAATTAAAAAATCAGAATTCAAATTTAACAATGAAAATAGGACCAAAATACAAAATAGCAAGAAGACTTGGAGCAGGAATCTTTGAGAAAACTCAAGGTGCTAAATACCAAGCTCGTGCGGAAAGAAGAAAGACAAAGTTTTCAAGACAGAAGACTGGTTTTGGTGCTCAATTAATTGAAAAACAGAGAGCTAGATTTATGTACGGAATTACTGACAAGCAATTCAAGAACTATGTTAAAGCATCTCTAAAGAAAGGAACTGCACAAAACGAAGGTCTATTCCAAATGCTAGAACTTAGACTTGATAACGTTGTTTACAGAGCTGGATTTGCTGATACAAGAAGACAAGCAAGACAATTTGTATCTCACGGACACATCAGAGTTAATGGTAAAAAAGTTAACATTCCTTCATTTAATGTTTCAAAGGGAGACATTGTATCGATCAGAAAGGAAAGTGCTTTGAAACCAGTTTTTGTTAATGTTGAAGAAAAAATAAAAAATGCAGCAAAATCAAATTGGATCACTGTAGAGCTAAAAACTAAAGAAGCTACAGTTTACGCACTTCCTCACTACGATCCTGCAGTTGAAATATTTGACCTATCTCAAGTATTTGAATTTTATAGAAGATAAGAGTTGCCAAATTATCTAATTTAAGTTATAATTTTTTATTAATTTTCATATAAATAACAAATAAAACAAAATTTATGTCAAACACAAAAATTTTAGTGCCATCAAAGCCAAAGGTGATCAAAGAGGATGCTATCTCTGGTATCTACGAAATCGATGGTCTTTATCCTGGTTATGGACATACTCTTGGAAACTCACTAAGAAGAATTGTTTTATCTTCAATTGAAGGTGCTGCTATTACTTCAATCAAAATTAAGGGTGTTAGTCATGAATTTTCATCGATCAAAGGCGTCAAGGAAGACGTTGTAGCTATAATTCTTAACCTAAAAAAGGTTAGATTTAGCATGCTAACTGACGAGCCTCAACTTCTAAGACTTCATGTTAAGGGAGAAAAGAAGGTAACTGCTGGAGATATCACACTCCCAGGCCAGGTAGAAATGATGACTCCTGATCACTTTATTGCAGAAATTACAGAAAAAGGAGTTGAACTAGACATGGAAATTTATATTGAAAAAGGACTAGGTTATTTGGCAAAAGAAGTTATTCAAAAGGATAGAGTTGAAATTGGATCGATTGCACTCGATGCTATCTTCAGTCCGATCAGAAGAGTTGGATATGATGTAGAAAATATGCGCGTAGGTAATCGAACAGACTTCAACAAATTAAAGATCTTCATTGAAACAGACGGAAGTATTACTCCTCGTGAAGCTCTAGAAAAATCAATCAGAATCAGCATCGAACAACTAAAAGCGATCGTTGGTTTTATTGAAGAAGAGGAAGAAATAGTTTCAAAACCAGAAGAAAAATCATCAGTTAACAAAGAAGAGGTTGATGAAATGATGAAAACAAGAATTGAATCGGCTGACATGTCTGCAAGAACGATCAACGCATTGATCAGTGCCAACATCAGAACAGTTGGAGGTCTTGCAAGAAAGAAGGAAAAAGATCTTTCAGAAATTGATGGTCTTGGAACAAAAGGTATCAAAGAGATCAAGACAATGTTAAAAGGTCTTGGAATGGAACTTAAATAAATCAAAATGAGACACGGAAATAAAGTAAAAAAATTCAATCGAACAAGAAAAGTAAGAGCTGGCCTTATGAAGAGTCTTATTGTTGCTCTTGTTGACCAAAAATCTATCAAGACTACAGAAGCTAAAGCAAAAGCTCTTAGACCAATGATCGAAAAGATCGTTACACAAGCTAAGAAAAATAATGTTGGGGCAAAAAGAGTTATTGAAGCAAAGCTTGGTAGTAAAAAAATGGCAGAAAAGATCGTTACTGAATTTGGAAAGAAGTTTGACGGAAGAGAGGGTGGATACACAAGGATCATCAAACTTCCAAAAAGATTAAAAGATGCCGCATCAATGGCAAGAATTGAATTCATCGACTAATATGAAATACACAATAGACGCAACAGGAAAAAAAATCGGTAGACTGGCAACAGAAGTTGCAAGCATCCTTATGGGTAAATTAGATCCAAACTTTGCAAGAAACGTTGTTTCTCCCGTAAAAGTTGTTGTAGAAAATGCTTCAAAAATTGCAGTTACAGACAAAAAGATGAAGGAAACAACTCACAACACTTATTCAGGATACCCAGGCGGACTTAAAAAAGAAACTCTGCTTACTGTAAAAACAAAAAAAGGTATGTCCGAAATTGTTAAAGTTGCTGTTTATGGAATGCTTCCAAAAAACAAACTTCGATCAATCATGATTAAGAATTTAAAAATAAACGAATAATACAACTGCAATATGGCTACAAAAGATACAAGATACATAGAAGCGGTAGGAAGAAGAAAAACCTCTGTTGCAAGAGTTAGAATTTCTTTTGACAAATCAGGTTTCTCAATAAATGATCTACCACTTGCAGAATATTTCCCAGTAAAGGAATTGCAACACATGGTAGAAAGTCCGATCAAGAAACTCGATGTTGCAAAAATATATGTTTCTGCAAAAGTTTCTGGAGGTGGTATTTCATCACAAGCAGAATCAGTAAGACTTGGAATTTCCCGAGCTCTACTTTTGAATGATCCAACAGTTAGAATAACTTTGAAGAAAGAAGGAATGCTAAGACGAGACTCTCGTTCAAAAGAAAGACGAAAGTTCGGTCTGAAGAAAGCCCGAAAGGCTCCTCAATGGTCAAAACGTTAATCTTAAAACACAAAAATCCCTCGCAAGAGGGATTTTATGTTAATATTTTCTATATAAATGTTTAATCTAAAATTAATACTCGGAATAATATCTAGCTTGCTCGCAATCGCATGCTTTGTTCCATATATAAAGGATATTTTTAAAAGAAAAACTACACCTCATTCATATTCTTGGCTCATATGGAGTTTACTTCAGGCAATAGCCTCTATTGCAATTCTTCATGAAAATGGAGGCTTCGGTGCTTTATGTTTTATAGTTTCTTCTGCGCTTTGTATTTTTGTTTTTTTCTTATCTTTAAAATTTGGAACAAAAAACATTACTTCTTTTGACACTTTTTGTTTAATAGGAGCCGTGATAGCAATTTTCATTTGGATTTTTATGAAAGATCCTTTTTATTCAGTGATACTCATTACATTAATTGATCTTGTTGGATTTATTCCTACCTATCGTAAAGCCTACACTGAACCGAAAACAGAGACCTTATCCACATATTTCTTAAGTTCGGCTGCAGATGGATTTTCTCTTTTGGCACTTTCCGCATATTCACTTACAACAGTTCTGTATCCAGCATCATTAGTTTTAACGAATTTTTTACTGGCAATAGTTTTAATTTATAAAAGAAGACAAATATAATTCTTGCAAACTTAACAGAATCACTTAAAATATACTCAACATGAACGAAGATACACAACAAGACGACGTAACTATTGAACCTGAAAATAACGAGGAATCAGGAGGAAAAGATCCTAGAGAGGTTGTTAGAAAACTCAAAGAAAAAATTTCTTTACTTGAAGAACAAAACAAAGAATATTTATCTGGTTGGCAAAGAGATAAAGCTGATTTTATAAATGCCCGTAAGCGTGACGAAGAGGAAAAAAAAGAAATCAGAAAATATGCAACTGAACGTCTTATTGATGGACTAATTCCAGTGCTCGAAAGTTTTGATATGGCTATGGGTAACAAAGAAGCCTGGGAAAAAGTAGACAAAAATTGGAGAATAGGAGTTGAATATATTTACAATCATTTTAGACAAACATTAGAACAAGATGGTTTGAACGAGATCAATCCCCTTGGAAAAAAATTTGATTCAACAAGAGATGAAGCGATCGAATATGTTCCCACTGCAGACAAAAATTTGGAGGATACGGTCATTGAAGTTGTTCAAAAAGGTTACTCATTAAATGGAAAAGAGATCAAGGCTCCAAAGGTAAAAGTAGGGGAGTATAAAGGAGAGTAAAATCAAATTGTAGCTTGTCATTCCCGCGGAGGCGGGAATCCAGAAAATTTAACAAACAAACTAGATTCCCGACGGCTCGGGAATGACAAAAAAACTTAGATAACAACATAAATAATAGAGTTTGACAATAGCTTTCATTTGATATAATATCCAAACATGTTAGTTACTCAACGCACAAAGTACATAGAAAAGATCATCACATCCCCAGAAGGAGTTGATTTTAAGGTGCTTTTTTTGGTCTACGAGGAGAACGGCAGGATCAAAGCTAAGGTTGTTTCTTCTACTCCATTAAATACTGTTTCTGCAAATAATGAAGAAATCATCCTAGCTCTTCCTTCATTTTCTCAGATCAAAAGAGCTATCAGTTCAATAATTAAGGAAGTTAATTCAAAAATAATTCCATCTCCTTATAACTCAATTTTATATTTTAACTGCACAATTCCTCGTGCACCGGCCAAATAGTGAACAGTAGTTAGTGACTAGTGGCTAGTCAGAACTAATTACTGTTTTTTGTTGTATTTTTACTAGCCACTAAACACTATTCACTAACAACTAATAAAAAACATATGGGAAAAATAATTGGAATAGATCTTGGAACAACAAACTCAGCTGTCGCTGTGATGGAAGGAGGAATTCCTAAGATCCTTGAGAACGCAGAGGGAGCAAGAACAACTCCTTCAATAGTTGCGCAGTCAAAAACAGGAGAAAGACTTGCGGGATTACTTGCAAAAAGACAAGGAGTTACAAACCCAAAAAATACGATCTACCAGATCAAAAGATTTATTGGACATAACTTCGACGAAGCAAATGTTCAAAAAGATAAATCTTCTGTACCGTTTGAAATGCAAAAAGCAGCAAATGGAGGCATCGAGGTAAAGATGGGAGACAAATGGTATCGCTCAGAAGAAGTTTCAGCAATGATCCTTCAAAAAATTAAAGCAGACGCAGAAGCAAGACTCGGAGAACCGGTTACCGAAGCGGTAATTACTGTGCCTGCATATTTCAACGATGCACAAAGACAAGCAACAAAAGATGCAGGAAAAATTGCCGGTCTTGATGTAAAAAGAATTATCAATGAACCAACAGCGGCCGCTCTTGCTTATGGATTCAACAAAAAGAAGGATGAAAAAATCGCAGTGTTCGACTTCGGAGGAGGAACATTTGATATTTCTATTCTTGAAGTTGGAGGCGATGTTATCGAAGTAAAATCAACAGACGGAGATGCTCACCTTGGAGGAAAAGATATTGACCAAAAAATTATCAACTTCCTTGCGGATGAATTCAAAAAAGAATCAGGAATTGATGTTAGAAATGATGCGCTTGCATTGCAAAGACTCGATGAAGCAGCAGAAAAAGCAAAAATAGAACTTTCAACTGCAACAGAAACAGAAGTTAATATTCCATTTTTAACCTCGGACTCATCAGGACCAAGGCATCTTTTGCTAAAAATAAATAGAGCAAAGCTTGATGAACTTTCAGCAGAATTTGTGGCTCGCGCAATGGAAATTACAAAGCGAGCAATGGAAGCTTCTCCTTTCAAGAAAGAAGAAATAAATGAAGTGATCTTGGTTGGAGGACAAACAAGAACTCCTTCAATTCAAAAAGCTG
>JBAYHV010000013.1:0-23824 GCA_041665985.1 Minisyncoccota bacterium | reverse complement strand
GAGATTATCTTGCTGCTCATTTTTTAGCTGTTTACGGTAATACGGCCTATTATCTGTTTGGTGCTACCTCGGATGAAAAAAAGAACCTTAGTGGGCCATATTTGGCTCATTGGGCAGGTATTCTGCGTGCTAAGAAGGAAGGATTAAAGTTTTATAACTTCGGAGGAATAGAAGAAGCAAAAGAAAAAGATGGATTATGGGCAGGTATTACAACTTTTAAAAAGAAATTTGGAGGAGAAACTATCAGGCACGCTGAACTTTTTGATCTGATTGGAAGTAAGTTTTGGTATAAAGCAATTGCTTTTGCAAAAAGGTTCAAATAATTTTTTTGCTAATTCAAAAGTCAAAATGCAAAGGTCAAAATTACAAGTAAAAATTAAAAAGTTAAATGATACAAATTTTGAATTTTGAATTGCAATTTTGCATTTTGACTTTTGAATTTTGATTTTAAAAATGAAACAAATTATTAAAAAAATAGTTGGGGGAAGAATTCTTAATGCCTATCATTTAATTTTGGCCTACATTGCAACTCTATTTTATGGTTTTCCTTCTAAAAAAATAATTGTAATTGGAGTAACTGGTACAAAAGGAAAAACTTCAACTGCAAATTTTATTTGGTCAGCATTGACTGGTTGCGGAATAAAAACGGGAATTATTTCAACGGCAAATATTCGTATTGGCGATGAGGAAAAAGTAAATGATTTTCACATGACAATGCCAGGAAGATTTTCTATTCAGAGGCATTTAAAAAAGATGGTTGACCTAGGTTGTGAATGCGTTGTTGTGGAAATTACATCCCAAGGGCTTGCTCAAAATAGGCATAAGGGAATTGATTTTGATATTGCTGTATTTACAAACTTAACTCCTGAGCATATAGAGAGCCATGGTAATTTTGAAAATTACAAACAAGCCAAATCAATTTTGTTTGATATTTTATCAAGATCAAAAAATAAGTTTTTCAAAGGACAAGAAATTAAAAAAACTATCATTGCTAATGCGGACGATGATAATGCAGATTACTTTTTGTCTTTCAAAGCCGAACAGAAAATTTCTTTTAGCGTAAATAAAGTTTCAGATATGCAAGCAAAAAATATTACTGAAATAGAAGGAAAAGTTAATTTTCTTTTGAATGACAAAAAAATAGAAATTTCCATTCCTGGCCAATTCAATATCTGGAATGCTTTGCCTGGAATTGCTATAGCTAAAGTATTAAATTTAAATATTGATTCAGCTATTGCTGGAATTAAAAAAATTACTAACATCCCAGGAAGAATGGAAGAAATTCCTTGTGGTCTTGGGTTTAGAGTTTTTGTAGATTATGCTCACGAAAAAAACAGTATGACTTGGGCAGTAAAGACCGCTCGAAATTTAGCAGGTACAAACAAAGTGATCATGCTTCTTGGCGCTGAAGGAGGGGGAAGAGATAAAATAAAAAGAAGTGATATGGGAGAAATTGTTGGGCGTGATGCTGATTATGTAGTCTGTTCAAACGTTGATCCTTATGAAGATGATCCGTTCCCAATTGCAGATGATATTGCCAAAGTGGCAGAAAAATTTGGGAAGATTAGAGAAGAAAATTTATTTGTAATTTTGGATAGAAGGGAAGGAATAAAAAAAGCGCTTTCTCTAGCAAAGAGAGGTGACGTTGTAATGTTCACTGGCAAAGGAGCTGAACAAACAATGATACTAGGAGGAGAAACAATTCCTTGGGACGATAGAAAAGTCGTCAGAGAGGAAATTGAATTGTTAAATAAAATTAAAAAGTAGGTATTTGTCATTCCCGCGCAGGCGGGAATCCAGAAAACATTAGGAAAAAACTGGATTCCCATTTTCATGGGAATAACACCGAAAAAATAATGATTAAACATAAATTTTTATTTTGGTCTTCGTTCGCTGTAATTTCTCTTGGAGCAATTATTGGTTTTCAAAATCAGGAGCCCTTGAAGGATTCTCCAGTTCAAGCAAAAAAATCTACTTTAGATTATGTAATTCCTGCTATCGAAAATAATCCTATTGTAAAAAGTATTGAAGCAATTGATTTTGGTTTTAATACTTCTTCTCCTATTGTTAAAACTGATCCCGTTCAGACACCACCAAGAACAACAATATCGGCTTTGGCGTACGGGACATATTTTGTTAATTCAGACGGAACAGTAAAAAATCTATTAGGGCAAAATCTTGATAAACCGCTTGGAATTGCAAGTATTACCAAACTTATGACAGCCTTAATTGCCGTAAAGAGCATGAATCCGAATGATGAAGTTATAATTACAGAAAAGGACTTTGGTAAGGGAACTTTTGATAGATATAAAGTGGGAGATAAACTGACTATACAAAATATTTTGTATTCACTTCTTATTGAATCAGATAATGATGCAGCGAGAATTATTGAAAATCATTATGGTGCTGATAATTTTATTTTAGCGATGAATAATGAGGCAAAAAGTTTGGGAATGGTAAATACGAAATATTTTAATTCTTCTGGCGTTGATGGAGAAACTCCATCAGAGGATAATGTTTCAACTGTTAGTGATCTAACTAAATTAACTGAATACATTGAATTAAAATATCCAAGTATTTTTGCTATTACCTCGATAAGTAAATATGACATTGTTGATGTATCGGGAAAATTTCATCACGAAGCAATTTCTACTGACAAACTAATTGATGAATTTTCTGTCAATTATTTTGTTGGAGGAAAAACAGGTTTTACAACAAGAGCAAAACAAAATCTTTTAATTCTTAGAGCTCATGACGGTGATGACGGGTATTATATTGATACAGTCCTTTCTTCTGATGATCGATTTGGAGATATGAAGTTGCTTATTTCAAAAATTCCGAATTAGGGAAAGGAGAGATTCGACCCTTACAGAGTCAGTACCACAAGGGTATTTTTTGTTTTCTAATTCCTTTTTACCACAAGTGTATTTTCAATTTCTGCACGAGCAAAACTCACAAGAAATTTAGGTCAGTAATAAGAAAATAAAGTGTCAGGGCGGGAGATTCGAAACTTACAGTTTCAGTACACCTTTTGGTTAAAATTTTTTCCACTAGAGCGGATAAATTTTAAGCTCAAAAGGTCTTCGACTCCCACACGAAAGCTCTCCCAGAGCTTTCTCTCGGGCACAAATAAAAAACACCTAATAAATTTAGGTGTTTTTTTATTTGTGCCCGAGGTGGGAGTCGAACCCACACGCCTTGCGGCAAGAAATTTTAAGTCTCTCGTGTATACCAATTTCACCACTCGGGCATTTAATAGATAACAAGTTACAGTTTAAAGGGAATAGTGGAAAAAAACAATCTTATTTAATTACTTTTTACTTTATGAACTTTATAAACTTTTAACTATCTTGAGGCGTAGGCCGGGGTCGAACCGGCGCATGGCAGTTTTGCAAACTGCAGCGTTAACCACTTCGCCACTACGCCACTTAACTCGAAAAAATACTTAACTCTAACGAAGTAAGTAAAAATAATTTTACCACTTCTCGCCCCGTAGTGAGCTTTGCTCTACTACTGGGGTTCGCCACTACGCCATAGACATATTTTGTCAAAAAAAACCTTATTAATCAAGCAAAATATAGGTAAAATTAATGTCTATTATCCAAGATTTGAAAGAGTATCAATTCTTTGTCTGTTTTTTTCACCTAGGTCAATTTCAAAATCAATAAATGGAATCATTGATAGGCGAGACTGATCTTTGATGAAGTCTCTAAATTCACTTCTTTTTCTTTTTACGAAGTCTAGCGCAGATTTTTCTTTATTATCAGGAAATGCAGTAAAAAAAATTGTTGCACTTTTTGCTCTATCATCAACTTTTGCTCTGGTCACTGTAAGCAAACTTCCAGGTCCTGCTTCAATAGAAAAGTATTTAGAAGCAAGTTCTACTAAAATACTTTCTATTTTTTCTGTTCGATGTTCGTCTGTTCTGTGTTCTGGCATTTTGTTTAAAATTAATTTTATTTTTCTACTGTTAGAAAACATTCGATCTTGTCTCCTGGTGCTAGGTCCATTTTGCATTCGATCATTGCTCCAAATTCTAATCCTTCGGCTACTTCATTTGCTTTACTTCTTGATTGTTGAAGCTCTCGAATTTTTCCAGTTGCAATTAATGCGTCTCTTCTCATTATTCTTACATCAGAATCTTTTTTGATGTAACCTTCTTCAACTCGAGCTCCGATCACCTGTTTGTCTTTTGTTTTACTGAAAAGTTTTAAGATCTTTGCTCTTCCTGTAATTTCTTCAGTCATCATTTTTGGAGTTTTTTGCTTCATGTATTCTTGAAGCCATTCTGTCAGTTTGTAGATAATGTTAAATGACTCTACTTTTACTCCAGATCTTTCTGCAAGAATTTTTGCTGAGGCGTCAGTTTTTACTTCAAAGCCGAGCACTATTGTTTCTGGGTTGCCAAGCGCTCCTTTTATATCTCCTTCTGAAATATAACCAACACCTGTTGAAATAACTTTAATGCCAACTCTTTCGCTTTTTATTTTTTGTATCTCATGAATAATTGCTTCGATAACATCAGTAGTTGAGGCCTTGATGACAACAGGAATTGTGATCGCTCCTTCGCCTTCTCCTCCAATTACAAGTGAATCTTTTGATCTTGTATTACCCAATCTACTTGCTTCAACTAAAGCTTCTGCATCTTTTTTTATATTTAAGGTTTGAAAAATACTTCCAACTGGTGGGACAGAAGAAAATCCAATTACTTTAACTGGATCAGATGCTCCTGCCTCTACAATTTTTTTGCCTTGAAAATCCTCCATCATTCGAATAGGTGCAAGGGAAGATTCACAAACAATAAATTGCCCGTTTTTCATGGTTCCATCTTTTATGATAAGAGTTGCGCTGATCCCTTTGTTTTTGTCATTCTGAGCTTCGATCACAATTCCTTCTGCATTTATTTCTGAATTCATTTTCAGATCAAGAATATCGGAAAGAAGAACGATCATATCTAAAAGTTCATCCACTCCTTGTCCTGTAACAGCAGAAACTTCCACAACTGGAGTATCTCCTCCGTATCCTTCAACAAAAACTTCATGTTCAAGTAATCCGTTTTTTACTCTGTCAGCATTTGCATTTGGTTTATCAATTTTGTTGATAGCAACGATCAATGGAAGATTTGCAGATTTGATAGCTTTGATCGCTTCAATTGTTTGAGGTTTAACCCCTTCATCAGCAGCCACAACAAGTATTGCAATGTCAGCAACTTGAGCACCGCGACTTCGAAGTTCCTTAAAAGCTTCGTGACCTGGAGTATCTAAAAAGGTAATTGATTGTTTTTCTCCGCCAGTATCACGCACTATTTTATAAGCACTCATTTTTTGAGTGATTCCTCCTGCCTCAGTTTCGGCTACTTTGGTCTTTCTGATGTAGTCGAGAAGTGTTGATTTTCCATGGTCAATATGACCCATTACTGAGACAACTGGGGGGCGCTTTGTACCTGCCTGCCGGTAGGCAGGTTCTTTTTCTTTTTGACTAGCTTTAGACATAAAGGCGATTATACACGAAAACCTCATAATTTGCCCGTTTTTTATACTTTGGATCACTTATAAGATAGAGGTTGGAATTTAAGTAATTTTAGTAGGGAGGTGACAAATGTTAAATTACATTGTAAAAACATAGTTTTTTGGTATTATCACAATTAATGAAAGCTAAAAAAATAACAAAAAAGAGGTCAGCAACAAAAAGTAAAAGCCTGTCCGCCAACAGAAGGATTTATTTGGATTTCGCTTCGTCTACTCCGATCTCTCCAAAAGTTAAAAAAGCAGTTACCGACACTATGGATGTTTTTTATAATCCAGCGTCGTTGTACGAATACGGAAAAGTGGCAAAAAATATTTTGGAGTACAGTCGTGAAAAAGTTTCTAAACTTTTAAATGCTAGAAAAAATGAAATTATTTTTACTTCTTCTGGAACTGAGTCAAACAATTTGGCAATTTTTGGAATTGCAAAAAAAGTTAAAGATAATTTACAGGTAGGAGAAAAAAAACCGCACATTTTAGTTTCGGCGATTGAGCATTCTTCTGTTCTTGAGCCAGCTCGATCTTTGATAAAAGAGGGTTTTGATGTAGAAGAAATTTATCCTGATCAAAACGGTATTATTTCTTCAAAAGACATTAGAAAAAAAATTCGCAAAGAAACTGTTCTGGTTTCAATTATGTTTGTTAATAATGAGATCGGAGTAATTGAACCGATCAGAGAAATTGCAAAAGAAATTAGACATGCCAGAAAAACATTTCAATCAGAATTTCCATATTTTCACAGTGATGCAAGTCAGGCTCCTTGTTTTATAGATGTGGATGTTGTAACTCTCGGTGTTGATCTTTTAACTCTAGATTCTTCAAAACTTTACGGTCCAAAGGCTGGAATTTTATTTAAAAAAAGCACATTAGAAATTCCTGCCCAAATTTTAGGCGGGGGACAAGAAAAAGGAATTAGGAGCGGTACTGAAAATTTACCAGCTATCGTTGGTTTTGCTACAGCCTTGGAAGAATCAATAGAAATAAAAAATAAGGAATCTGCTCGCCTCGAAAAACTCAGAGATTATTTTGAAGATAAAATTATTACGCAAATAAAAGGAGCAGAAATTAATGCAAAGAATGCAAAAAGGATCTCAGGAATTTCTAGTATCACAATTAATGGTTTAGATTCAGAGTTTGCTGTTTTTCAATTGGATGTTGCTGGGATAATGTGCGCATCAGCTAGTGCTTGCCTTGCTTTGAAAAGCGAAAATAATGAGCAGGGTTCTTATGTAATTGATGCTATTAACAAAGAAACAGGGAACACGGAAAAGAAAAATTATACGCTTAGATTTTCTTTCGGAAGGAGCACAAAGAAAAGCGATATTGATTTTTGCTTGAAGGCTATTTCTGGTATATTATCTAAGCAAGAAATAAGTCACAACTTAAAAGTCAAAAGTCATAATTATAAGTAAAAATTATTAAGTTTAAAAAAATAAACGCTTAGTTCTGAGTTTTGAATTTAACTTTTGCTTTTTGGGTTTTAACTTTTGAATTAAAAAAAACATGGAACATCTAACTAAACAACAAATAATTCTTTTGGCTCTCCTTGTGAGTTTTTCAACTGCAGTTGCAACTGGAATTACTATTTTTTCTTTGGCTGATAATTCTTTGAATCCTGGAGTACAGCAAATTGCTTACAGGGTAATTGAAAAAACAATTTCACAAGTTGCTTCAGATTCTCCAGTTAGAAAAATTATTCCAGATATAGTTTCAAACACTGTGGCACAAGAATCACAAGCATTGAGCATTTCTGACATTGCAGACAAAACTAGCGGTAGTTTGATAAGAATTTATCGAACAATTGCGGGAACAACCACTCCAGAATTTGTAACCCTTGGAGTAATGACCTTAAATAATAATATTATTGGAGCAGATGGAACTAATTTATCCACTTCATTCAATTACGTTACGGTTTTGTCAGACAATAAGCAATATCAAATTAGTTTTATAAAAGAATTAGGAGGAGGATTATCATTATTTAAACTAACTGACGAAAGTGCAGCAAAAATAATTCCAACTATTAAAACTCTTCCATCAACAAAATTGAAAATTGGTTTCAATGTTGTTTCTATCGGAGGAGATCAATCAAGTAACGTAGTTTCAACTGGAATAATTAAACAAATTTCTTCAGTACCACTAAACGATAAAACTGTTTCAGTTTTGATTACAGACTTCAAACCAACAACTTCAGCTTCATCTTTAATTTTGCTTGATACAAATGCAAATCTGATCGGTTTTTACGCACCAGCTTTAAATACAGTTGGGGTTGATGAGGGTTCTTTTATGGCTGTAGATAGCGCCATTTCGCTCGTTAAATAAAAGAACTTTTATTTCTGTTCATTTCGTAGTATAAGATGTGATTACTAGATAAGACCCAAAAAAAACATATGCCACCATTTGGAAATTTCACAACAAAAGCAAAAGAAACAATAAAAAAGGCTCATGAGCTAGCTATTGAGCGTGCTCAAAACCACGTTGGCCCGCTTCATCTTTTGGCGGCTCTTTTGCTTCAAGATGATAATTCTGTGGCGACAATACTCGAAAAACTTGAAGTTGATCTAGCTCTTTTGACCGATACTCTTTTAGATTCAATTGAAAGTCCAGAAACCTCACAGGTTCTTTCATCTTCATATCAAATTTACCTTACACCAGAGCTTGCTCAAATTATCGAGAACGCTGCCAAAGTTGCTGCTTCGCTTAAAGATGAATTTATTTCTACTGAGCATCTTTTTCTTTCAATGTGTGAAGGAAACAATGCAGCAAAAGAAATGCTTTCAAAATTTAAAATTACAAAAGAAGTTGTTTTAAAAATTGTTGAAGAAATTAAACAAGGCAAAGGAGGAGAAACTCCTAGTCCAAAAAAATTAAAAGCGATTACAAAATACACAAGAAATTTAACAAAACTCGCTCTTGAAAATAAACTTGATCCTGTTATCGGAAGAGATGCCGAAATTGCTCGTGTTATCCAAATTCTTTCAAGACGAACAAAAAATAATCCGATTTTAATTGGAGAAGCGGGAGTTGGAAAAACAGCAATCATCGAAGGTTTGGCTGGAAGAATTGCAAACGGGGATGTTCCAGAATCTCTTAAAGACAAAGAACTAGTTTCACTTGATCTAGGTTCTCTTGTTGCTGGAACAAAATACAGAGGGGAATTTGAAGAAAGACTAAAAAATATTATTAAAGAAATTGAAAGATCAGAGGGAAGAATTATTTTATTTATCGATGAGATCCATACAATTGTCGGAGCTGGTGCCGCTGAAGGTTCGCTTGATGCTTCAAATATGCTTAAGCCAGCCCTTTCTCGAGGAGAATTAAAAGCTATCGGAGCAACTACCCTTCGTGAATATCAAAAACATATCGAAAAAGATCCAGCTCTCACAAGACGATTTCAGCCTGTGTATGTAAATGAGCCGTCAGTTGATGACGCTGTTACAATTCTCCGCGGGCTTAAAGATAAATACGAGCTGTATCACGGCGTTCGAATTACCGATGAAGCAATTGTTTCTGCTGTAAATCTTTCATCAAGATATATTACTGAAAGATTTTTGCCTGATAAGGCAGTGGACCTGATTGATGAAGCTGCTTCAGAATTAAAAATTTCTCTTGAGAATAAGCCTCAGGTATTAGTTGATGCGCACCGAAAAATAACTAGTTTAGAAATTGAAAGAGAAGCGCTAAAAAGTGAACACGAATCAAAAAAGAATAAAATTCGAATCAAGGAAATTGATAAAGATGTTGCAGACCTAAAAGAGCAAACTCACGAAGTTGAACTTCGTTGGAAAAATGAAAAAGAAATTCTAACAGAAATAAAAGCTCTTAAGAAAAGTCTTGAAGAATACAGAAATGAATCTGAACAAGCTATTGCTCGTGCTGATCTTTCAAAGGCTGCGGAAATTCGATATGGAAAAATTCCAGAGGCGCAAAAAGATCTTGATACAAAACTAAAAAAACTTAGAAAATTTCAATCTTCAAGAAGAATTCTAAAAGAAGAAGTTGGAGAAAATGAAGTAGCTGGAGTTGTCTCAAGATGGACTGGAGTGCCAACAATGAGAATGCTTGAAGGAGAAGCTACAAAACTTGTCCGAATGGATGAGGAACTTACAAAAAGAGTTGTTGGACAAGACGAAGCTGTTAAAAAAATTGCCGATACGATCAAAAGAAGTCGTGCGGGCGTCTCCGATCCAAATCGTCCTATTGGCTCATTCTTGCTCTTGGGGCCTACTGGAGTTGGTAAAACAGAACTTACTAAAGCTTTGGCTGAATTCCTCTTTGACGACGAAAGATCACTCATTAGAGTTGATATGTCTGAATATATGGAAAAGCACTCAGTTTCAAAAATTATTGGAGCACCTGCTGGATATGTTGGCTTCGAGGAAGGAGGTCAACTTACAGAACAAGTTCGCCACAGACCCTACTCGGTTGTTCTTTTTGATGAAATTGAAAAAGCACACCCAGATGTCTTTAATATTTTGCTTCAAGTTCTTGATAACGGAAGATTAACAGACGCAAAAGGCAGATTAGTAAACTTCAAAAATACAGTTATTATTCTTACCTCAAACATTGGTGCTCAATACATAGACCGAATGCAAAAAATGGGATTCCACGCCGAAGCTGGAGAAAAAGAAGATTACAACGATGCAAAATCAAAAATCACAGAATCACTTCGTGAATATTTCAGACCAGAATTTTTGAATCGTTTGGATGACATAATTATTTTTGATATTTTGACTAAAGAAAATATTAGAAAAATTGTAGATATTCAAGTTGGGTTGGTAAAAGAAAGATTGCTCGCAAAAGATATTGAACTTTCTATTTCTTCTGATACTTATGATTATTTGGCAAAAGAAGGATACAACCCACAGTATGGAGCACGACCGCTAAAAAGATTGATCCAAAATAAAATTCTAAATCCTGTTGCAAATTTGATCATTAGCAAAGGAGTGCTTAAAGGCGGAGAAATCTTTGTTGGCATCAAAGACGGCGAATTAACTTTCGAAGTTAAAAAGGGAAAGAGAGGGGCTATCATCGGACAGGATATAATTTCTGGATTGACTGAAGGAAGAGTGGTGAAGAAGTAAAAAATTTGAGGTAATTCCTCCTCTTGAGAGGTTTTTCCTCTAAATTTTTAAAATAATTTTACAAACAAAAAAACATAGGAGAAATCCTCTGTTTTTTTGTTTTGACTAAATCTTGTTTCTGAGTAATATCATATTCGTATGAAAAGTTCCTTCCTATCCACACTTGTGGCGGTTTTGAGCGGTAAGCAAGAAATCGCAGAATTGCCGAATGACAAACTCGTTGCTTTCGACTGCGAAGGCGAGGCACTTGAAGGAGAAGTCCCTATCGATTTTCTTCTCAAGATCGCACGTTTGCAAACACTCAGTGTACAAGCGCGAAAGAATGCAGAAATGCCCAGCTTCGAGGCTATCCAGCAGATTGCAAAAGAAACCAACGTTCTATTCGTGGTTGCAGCTGCTAACGCAGCTGGAGTTCATGAAGATGCAGTTCACTGCATGATGATGATCGAAAGACTTATTGTCGAAGCTGTTCGTGAGGTATATCCTGCCGAATACGGACAATTTGATGTTCAGTACTCTGTACACATCAATAGGAAGATTATCCGTCGTCCTATTAACAAAAGGTTTCATGACTCAACTTGGTGATAAAATTATATTAAGGGTGCTGGTTTTGCCGGCACTCTATTTTTTTTTAAATAAATGATTAAAGACAATAGAAAATCTTTTCTTTTTTTTTTGTTGTCATTCCCTTGGAAAAGGGAATCCAGTTGACTAGAAAATAATGAATTTATGAATATATTTTCTGTCATTCCCGCGCAGGCGGGAATCCAGGTTTAAAAAAAAACGCTGCGCTTGAGAGGGAATCTCGACCCTTACAGGGTCAGTATATCTTTTGGATATTTTGTTTCGCCTTGCTCACAAAATAATCTCAAAAGGTTTCAAGTCCCGAGAGGGAATCTCTCTCCTTACAGGAGCAGTACAGGTTTTCTATTTTTTCAGATTATAAAAAAATCTTCAAAAATATAGGAGAACCTTTTCGAGTCCCGAACGCGATGTGTTTAGACACATCGCTCCTTGGGCACAAAAAAATCAGCTTAAATTAAGCTGATTTTTTTCTTGTGCGCCGAGAGGGACTCGAACCCCCGGAGACCTAAGTCAGCGAGTTTACAGCCCGCCGCAATTGCCGCTATGCGATCGGCGCATCAAATACCACAAAAAAATAACATATTTTAGGGATAAATACCAGAAAATTTGAGGATCAGATTCTCAACTTGGGGGTCCGACTCCCAAATTTTGCCTTTAAAAAGCCATTGTGCTACTATATGCGAACTATGTCACAAGACAGTTTAATACAATTAAAGAACAAGAGCACAGGCGAAACTTATTACACTCGTAAGAATAAGAAGCTTGTAACTCGAAAAGTAGAGCTAAAGAAGTATTCTGCTAAGCTGAGAAAGCATGTTGTTTTCAAGGAAGCTAAGAAATAATTTCGGTCCAAACAAAAACCGCTAGCAGCGGTTTTTTTCTGGTTTACCGAAATTCATCCCGTTTTAATTTTGCCTCGGGTATGTTTCTGAATATCAAATACCACTAAATTCTATATATACTTCTCAAAACACGTGTGCGAATAGCACTTTCTTTTGCTGACCAAGTGTTTTGTTGTAAAAGATAAAACAAAATTAAACTGGGATAATTTTGTTTAGAACACTTATATAAAGGGTCTTTGCCCTTTGTTCCGTCTGCGTTCGGATATCATGAAAAACTTTGCTTTGCACGTCTTTCGCGATATCTCTCACTTGACGGAATAAAATTTTAAACTAGCCCGAAAGGGTTAGTTTTGTTAGTATACAGAGGTACAAAATTGGGCCTGTAGTTTCAATGGTAAAACATTCCTCTCCAAAAGGAAGGTTCCGAGTTCGAGTCTCGGCGGGCCCGCAAAACTATTATGAAGTTTAAATTTTGTTGAAATTATTTAAACAATATGACATCTAGGAATAATTTTCTTTTCAAAGAAACGAAATCTGATCGTTTAATGACTAAAATAAATCTACGTGAAATTTCTTCGCGAGCGAAACAGTGGGATCATCCAGGGAAGTGTTTTTTGAAAACTATTAACTTAAATAAAAATAGAATAAATAATATTTTAAAGTTTTCTAAAGAGGATCGGGAACTTTGCGGGTTATCTTTGTTTGGATTTGGATTGCAAGAAGATACAGGTTCTGATTGGTGGATAAATATTCCAAATCAGGATCCTCCTGACGGGCTTATTATGAATCTCTTGGATATTGATGGGAAGGGGATGAAAGTAATGATGCGTGAAATCGAAATGGTTGAACATCGAACGGACCCTGAACTCTTATTTGATGTGATCAAGAAAAAACTTGTAGATAAATTTTATAATTCTGATACGGTCCTTGTTTGTTTTGTTTTATCTCCTGCTGTTCATGATTTGAAGCTATTGTCGGAGAAATTGGAAAAGGTATCTTCTGAATTTTGTCATGTTTTTGTGATTTTTTTAGGAGTTATGTTCAATGAAAATATTCCTAGTAGTCAAGAATTCAAAAGTCAGTTCTCTGTGGTCCAACTTTTACCAAAATTTAATTCTGTAACATTTGATTTAATGAAACATATTCAGATTTATAAAGAAAAGTATGAAATTGGTCAAGAATCTCGTCTTATAGATGACGGGGAGATATTTTACGGAACAGTTAATCCTAAATTTGCTAAGAGTTAAGATTAATTCTGTATTTGAAGTATTTGACAATACCCCTAGGGGGTATATAATTTTGGTATGCAAAAAGATCCACCTGCCGGCCATCGCTACGCTCAGTCGTTAGCGGGCGGGACAACAGAGAAGCTTATTAAAAGACTTAAAATTATTGAAGGACAAGTTCGCGGTCTTCAAGAAATGCTTGAGACGGATAAATATTGTATTGATATAATTACTCAAACATCTGCTGTTAAGCAAGCTCTATCCTCAGTTGAAGATGTTTTGATGGAAGAACATCTTGGTACTTGCGTAATTCACCAAATAAAAAAAGGAAAAGAAGAAAAAGCGATAGGTGAAATATTGAAGGTCTATAGACTTAAGAGGAAATAGAAAAAAAGAATAATTTACAGGTAACAGGGAACAGAAAAAAAACAAAAAAACAAATGAAAAACGAAACTTTTAAAATTCGCGGTATGCATTGCGCCTCATGCGCCAGTATTATAGAAAAGACGCTAAAAAAGATCGAAGGTGTTTCTTCTGCTGAAACAAATTACGGAACAGAGGCGGTCAAATTATCTTTTGATCCTTCAAAAATAAAAGTAGAGGATCTTTCTAAAAAAATAGAGCCTCTCGGATATTCTTTGGTTATTCCTACTGCAAAAGAAATGGGAATGAGTGAAAGTGAACACTCAGAACATCTTGGATTGAACCAAACCAAGATAGAGAAATTAGAGGAAGTTAGAGATATGAAATTTAAAGTAATGTCGGCAATTCCACTTGCTGTCATTAGTGTTTTTGTAATGGGTTGGGATATTTTTGCACAATACAAAGTTGTTTCAGAGATGAGTTATCTAGTCAGTGAATTTTTCCACCATCTTCTTCCTGTTATGGCATCATATGCACTTTTTGTAGTCGGAAAACCATATCTACAAGGTTTCTATCGATTTCTCCGATATGGAAAAGCAAACATGGATACTCTTATTGGTATCGGTACTGTTGCTGCTTTTACTTACAGTCTTGTTGTTACCTCATTTGAAGAAAGTTTGAGACCATTTATAAATGTTGATAATACTTACTATGACGTTACGATTGTTGTTATCACTTTCATTGCACTGGGAAAATATCTCGAAGCAAAATCAAAAATAAAAACAGGAGATGCAATAGAAAAACTTTTGGGCCTTCAGGCCAAAACTGCTTTAGTGATCCGTTTTGGAAAAGAAATTGAAATTCCAATTGATCAAGTAATTCACGGAGATCAAATAATTGTAAAACCTGGAACAAAAATTCCTGTTGATGGAGTAATTACTGAAGGAAGTTCTTATGTTGATGAATCAATGGTTACAGGCGAACCTATGCCTGCTAAAAAAACAATTGGGGACAGTGTTGTGGCAGGGACAATAAATACAAGCGGAGCTTTTACATTTAGAGCAACAAAAGTTGGACCAGAAACTTTGCTTGCTCAAATAATCAAAATGGTTGAAGAGGCACAAGGAAGTCGTGCACCGATCCAAGCTCTTGCTGATAAAATCTCTAGTGTTTTTGTTCCTATAGTTTTGGTTATTGCATTTCTCACTTTGGGAACATGGCTTATTGTTGGAACAGGTTTTCTGGGATTTTCTCAAGCACTTTCTTTTGGTCTTGTTTCATTTGTTGGAGTTTTGGTTATTGCTTGTCCATGTGCGCTTGGACTTGCAACTCCAACTGCAATTATTGTTGGAGTTGGTAAAGGCGCCAAAGAAGGAATTTTAATAAAAGATGCGGCAACTCTAGAAAAATTGCATAAGGTAGACACAATTATTGTTGATAAAACGGGAACTATCACAATCGGAAAACCAACTTTAGTTGATATCCAAAATTCATCAGATTTTAAAAATGAAGAATTGATTTCAATTCTTGCGTCGCTTGAAAACAAATCAGAACACCCTATTGCTCACGCAATTGTGAATTATGCAAAAGAGAAAAATATTAAAATTAATGAGGTAATGAATTTTGAAAATATTGAAGGAAAAGGAATTAAGGGATCAATAAACGGAATGGAATATTTTGCAGGAAATTTTAAATTAGTAGAAGATCTGAAAATTTCTTTTGATAAAACAAAGTTAGAACAATTTACTTCGGAAGGAAAGACTCCAGTTATTATTTCAACAAAAGAAAAAGTTTTAGGATTTGTGACGGTGTCTGATGAAATTAAGCCCGAATCAAAACAAGCTATAAGTGATCTTCATAAATTAGGAATAAAAGTTGTAATGCTTACAGGCGATGATGAGGGAGCTGCAAAATATATTGCATCTCTTGTAGGAATTGATGAAGTTATTGCTCATGTATTACCACAGGATAAATTGGCAAAAATTAAAGAGCTTCAAGCTCAAGGACGAATTGTGGCTATGGCTGGCGATGGGGTAAACGATGCCCCAGCACTCACTCAGGCTGATGTGGGTATAGCAATGGGAACAGGTACTGATGTTGCGATCGAATCTGCGGGTATTACGCTCCTTGGAGGGGATATATCAAAACTTGTTAAGGCAATAAAGCTTTCAAAAATGACAATGAGAGGTATAAAACAAAATCTGTTTTGGGCTTTCATTTACAATATTGTTGGAATTCCCGTTGCAGCTGGAGTTTTTTATCCAGTTTTTGGATGGTTGCTTAATCCAGTTTTTGCAGGACTTGCGATGGCATTTTCAAGTGTGTCGGTTGTTTCAAACTCATTAAGAATTAAAGGAAAAAAACTTTAAAAAAATATGAAAAATAAAACACAAAAAAAATATAAATTTCACGTTACAGGAATGCATTGCAATGCTTGTACTCTTTTAATTGAAAGTGAACTTGGTGATCTTTCAAATATAAATTCTGTCGAATCAAATTTAAGCAATTGTTCTGTTGAAATAATTGGTGATTTTGATAACAGGACCGATGAGCAAATCGCAGAAGAATTAACCGTACCTCTCAGGGCTCATGGATATACTGTTTCAGTAGAAAAACAAATGAAGGAAAAAAACTGGGGAGACTTTAAAATCGCAATACCTATTGCAATGGGTTTTGTCGTAATTTTTATTGTTTTGCAAAAACTTGGATTGGTAAATTTAGTAAATGCAGGAAATGTAACTTATGGAACTGCTTTTGTAATAGGAATTATTGCTTCACTTTCAACTTGTATGGCCGTCGTGGGAGGACTGCTTCTTTCAATGTCAGCCACTTTTGCAAAAGAAGGAGATAGAACAAGACCTCAAATTTTTTTTCATGCAGGAAGAATTGTTTCTTTCTTTGTTCTAGGAGGGGTTATAGGAGCACTAGGTTCTGCTTTTACTTTGGGCGTTACAGCAAATTTTGTTATGAGTTTATTGATAGGAATTGTAATGTTTATCTTGGGAATTAATTTGCTTGATATTTTCCATTTTGCAAAAAAACTTCAGCCTTCGATGCCAAAATTTATTGCACGCCGAGCACACTCTGTTTCAAAGTTTAATCATTCATTTACCCCGCTTCTTGTCGGTATTGTTACTTTTTTTCTTCCTTGTGGTTTTACGCAATCGATGCAACTTTTCGCTCTCACAACTGGAAGTTTTATGAAAGGAGGTTTAACAATGCTTGCTTTTGCACTAGGAACTTTGCCCGTCCTGGCTTTAGTCAGCTTTAGTTCATTTAGTATTAAGGATAGTTCAAAAGCAGGAATTTTCTTTAAATCGGCAGGGCTTGTGGTAATCATGTTTGCAATATTTAATATTATTAATAGTTTAGCTGTAGTTGGAATAATTCCACCTATATTTAATTTTTAACATCAGCATGAAATCAACAATCATTGCAATTATTGGAGCCGCAATTTTAATTGGAGGAGCAATTTTATTTTCGCAGTCATCATCAAATTCTTCTGGAAACGTAGACTCATCTATACCTGCAAATAACGTCACTATTGTTGATGGAAAACAGATCATTGAAATACGAGCTAAAGGAGGATACCAACCAAGAAAAAGTGCAGCCAAGGCCGGAATTCCCACAATTCTAAGATTTAACACAAGTGGAACCTTTGATTGTTCTTCTTCCGTCAGAATTCCAAGTATGAATATAAGTAAAATACTTCCTCAAACTGGTGCTATTGATATTGATCTAGGGATTCAAAAAGTTACAACTTTACAGGGAAGTTGTGGAATGGGAATGTATCCTTTTGAAATTGATTTTCAGAATTAATATTTTTTTACCTTAGAGGTGAATCCTTCTCTTGAGAGGTCTCTCCTCTAAGGCAACTGGATTCCCGTTTCCGCGGGAATGACAAATAGCAGGGTTATGGTTTTTTAATGTTTCTTAAACCAGGTTCTTTGTCTTTTTACAAAGTGCCAAATTTCGTTTTCAAGTTCAGAGATCATTTTATCTTTTGTGATTTTTCCTCTAAGGAAAAGAGAGACATATCTGTACTCAAGGCCGAATTCAAAAAGTCTTTTCCAAGAAACTCCGTTCTCATGCAATTTTTTAATTTCAGAAACCATTCCTTGTTTTATTCTTTTCATAAGACGATAGTGAATTCTTTTTTTAAGAACTTCATCTTTAAAATCAAGATAAATTATTTTTGAATCATATTGAGGTTTAGAAATTAGTTCAGGTACTTTTCCAAGTTCTTTGGCTATCTCGATCGATCTTATTAGACGGACCTTATTATTTTGATCTACTGTTTTTAATCTTTCAGGATCAAGTTTTCCTAAAATCTTTTGGAGTTTTTCTAAACTCTTATCCCCTAACTCTTTTCTCAGTTTTTCATTCGGTAGCACTTCAGGAAAAATAATATTTTTTACAACAGCATCAATATAAAAGCCGGTTCCTCCGCAAATGATAGGAATTTTTTTTCTTTTTAAAATATCATTTATTATTTTATCAGCATCTTTTTTGAATTGACCGGCAGTATAAACTTTTTTTGGAGTCATGATATCAAGCATGTAATGGGGGACACCCTTCATTTCTTTTTTGGTGATCTTTCCACTTCCAATATCCATGCCTTTATAGACCTGTCTTGAATCTGCGGAAATAATTTCACCACCAATTTTCTTGGCGAGTTTTACTGCATAATCACTTTTTCCTGTGGCTGTAGGACCGCAGATTACTATTATTTCTGGTTTTTTATTTTTCATTTAATAAAAAAAAATGAATCGCTCATGCGATTCAGTGTGTTTTTTTGTGATGGTGTTTGATTTCACGCAGTGCTGGACCACGCAGGATACGACCAACGTGTCGATCAAGATCGGACGGTTTTCCTCCAGTCCATTTCGGTTGAAGGCGTCCTCGTCGAGGCATCTGAATTCTGACTTTATTATGGTTCATAACTAAAATTATTTTATGACAGATAAAATTTCTTGTCAACTTATTATTTTGCTTACATCGATAAAAAAATGATACTAATTACACCTAAAATTATGCCGAAGATATTTATCATAGATAAAGTTTCCTTAAAAAAGAAAATTCCTGTGAGGATGATAAATATTAAATTTAATATTGTAAATATTGATATAGCTTTCGATAAAAATTCATATTTCAGAGAATATGCCCAAATAGCAGTTCCAAGGGTATACAGGAGCATACCTACAATGATCAGGTATTTTTTATTTTCGATTGACCATTTTTTAAAATATATATCGGCAATTGTTTCAAAAACCACCGCAAGTAGTATTAAAAGGGTAAAGATGATTTTAGGATTCATGGAATTTAGTATAGATATAAAATTAATTGTGTCTAGGGAGAAAATTTAGATGTGACAAACTGCGCCATGGCGTAGTTTGTCAACTTTAATGTTTTTGCTTACAAATAAATTCCTGACAGAATTTTTCGTGAGGTGATTCTAGACCCTGGTAGTCGGTCACGAATAATTTATTTTCCCGCCACAAATAAATTTTATCGACCCCGGCTCGGTATTTTTTACTTCCATAAAAAATATACCTCCGCCTTTCGACTCTCTCAAATAAGCTCTTCAAAGAGCTTATCCTCGGGCACATTATTAAAAAACCGAATTAATATTCGGTTTTTTAATAATGTGCCCGAGGAGGGAGTCGAACCCTCATGACCTTGCGATCGATAGATTTTGAGTCTATTGCGTCTACCAGTTCCGCCACCCGGGCAATACTTACAACCGAAGAGTACTATACATTTTGATAAATTTCAATTTCAATTTTTATATTTTTCTGTTAAAATTTGTTACATGAATTTTTACAACAACTCAATTTTTTGGATCGAAGTAGACAAAGTTAAACCAAATCCTTTTCAACCAAGAAAAGAATTTGATGAAGCGAGATTAAATGACCTAGCTCTTTCCTTGCGTCAGTATGGAATGTTGCAACCTATCGTTGTTACAAGAAGAGAAGTTGAAAGACCTGACGGCGGACTTTTTACAGAATACGAACTTATTTCAGGAGAGAGACGTTTGCGGGCTTCAAAGCTTGCAGGACTAAAAGAAGTTCCTGCTCTTATTCGTGAAGGACAAGATACTGACAAAGTAAAATTGGAGTTAGCTATTATTGAAAACCTTCAGAGAGAAGATCTTAATCCTGTTGAACGAGCAAAAGCTTTCAAGCAACTTGCAGATGAATTTGCACTTAAACATGTTGAAATTGCAGAAAAAGTTGGAAAGAGTAGAGAATATGTTTCAAATACAATTAGACTCTTGCTTTTGCCTGAAGAAGTTTTGCAAGCATTGTCTGAAGGAAAGATCGCAGAGGGTCACACAAGACCTATTTTAATGCTTTCTGATCATCCAATTCAACAGATCAATCTGTTTAAAGAGATCATGATGAAGAAGATGACAGTTAGAGAGGCCGAAGGTTTGGCTCGCCGAGTTGCAACTGACAAAGTTAGAAAGAAGGAGTTAATGATCGATCCAGAAATTATTGAAATGGAAGAACGATTAACTGAAAGCCTTGGAACAAGAGTTCAAATTGAACAAAGGGAAAAAGGGGGAAAAATTCACATCGATTTCTTTTCTGGTGATGATCTAAAAAGTTTGCTTGATCTGATGCAGAAAAATTACCAAAATAAAGTAGACGGAGTTCACACTGAACTTTCTCCAGAAGAATCAAAAATCGCTATTGAAGATATGCCAAAACAAGAGGAAGATGAAAGCTATAATTTGGACAATTTTAGCGTATAGACATTTCTTAAATATATGTTAATTTAGGGTAAAGATTGCTCCTTAACTACCAAGTTCGGGAGATTTCGGTCTTTGTCTAACCTCTGTATAAATAAAAAAATGAAAGCTGTAATTCTTGAAGGAAGTCCTCTCGAAGTGAGAAAATTACTCGAGAAATTCGTTGAGGAAAACAAACCGAGCCACATCGAAGAAATCGTTCAGTCTGAGAGCAACGGTGGAACCGGCGTCCATTTGACCCTTACGATCTTTTTTCAATAAATCCAATTGTGTATCAGTACCCATGACAGTGTCATGGGTAATTTTTTTTATTCTTTTTTTACCTTCTTCTGAAATCCTCTAGGTTTTTTTTCTTGAGCTAAAAGTGCCATTGCCTCATCAAAAGTAATGTCAAAAACATTTAATGGTTTTTTGATTGATCTGTAATTTCCATCATGAGATACATAAGGTCCAAAGCGTCCGTTGTTTGCGACTACATCCAAATTTGTTACTGGATGTTTTCCTAATACTTTTGGAATTGAAAGAAATTTAAGTGCATCAGCTAAAGTAATTTCTGCGGGATTATATTCTTTTGGAATTGAGGCCATTTTAGGCTTGACTGGTTTTGGTTCGTTTGCTTTTGCTTCCTTTTCAACCTCTCTCTCAGCTTTTGTTTTTTTAACTTTAGGAACTTTTATTTTTGGAGTTTTAACCTTCTTTGGTGGCATTTCTCCAAGCTGAACATATGGTCCAAAACGTCCGATCTTTGTAAAAATAGGTAAGTTAGTTGTTGGATCAATTCCGATAGGTTCATCTTTTTTTATTTCCAATCCATCAATAGAAAGCGCGCCATCACAATCTGGATATCTTGAACAACTCAAAAATTTTCCTGCACGAGAAAGTTTTACTAGCATTGAACTTCCACATTTTGGACATTTGTATTTTGGATCAGCTTCTCCAAAAGTTGTAGCCTTATCCAATTTATCTTTTTCTATAACTTCCTTATGAAGAGGTGTGTAATAATTTTCAAGAACTTTTGCATATTCAGCTTTTCCTTCTGCAATCTCGTCGAGCTTTTCTTCCATTTCCGCAGTAAAACCATCACTTATATAGTGTGAAAAATTGGCCTCTAGGAAAGTTGATACCACATCTCCTGTATCTGTTGGTTTAAGAGCCTTATTCTCCTTTGTAACATATTCTCTGGTCTCAAGAGTACGAATAATAGAAGCGTAGGTAGAAGGTCTTCCGATACCTCTTTTTTCAAGCTCTTTAATTAAACCTGCTTCTGAATATCTTCCAGGTGGTTCAGTCCACTTTTCGTCCATGATAAGTTTGATCAGTTTAAGTGGATCATTTTCTTTTAGTTGAGGAAGAATTCTGTCTTCACCAGCTCCTTCTGGATCGGCTTTTAACCATCCATCAAAAATAATGATTGAACCAGTAATAGAAAAATTAGGAATTTCCCCTTGTCCCGACCTAGGGGAAACATTGGCGGAAATTTTTGTGCGCTCGGTCATTGCATTAGACATTTGACTGGCAATAGTTCGCTGCCAGATCAATCTGTAAAGTTTTTTCTCATCATCGTTTGCCCCAGCATTTTCTTTAAAAATATCTGAAGGTCTGATTGCTTCGTGTGCTTCTTGAGCACTTTTAGATTTTGACGCAAAGTTTTTTGAATCAAGATATTTTTCGCCATATGTTTTTTTAATTTTTTCGGCAATTGATTCAATAGCAAAAGTACTCAAACTTGGACTATCTGTTCTCATGTAGGTAATAAATCCAGCTTCGTAAAGTTTTTGAGCAATACGCATTGTATTTGATGGAGAATAACCAAGTCGAGTTGAAGCAGTTTGTTGAAGAGTTGAAGTAATAAAAGGTGCTTTTGAAGATCTTTTTACTTCAGTTTTTTCTATACTTTTTACTTTCCAGCTATTTGTTTCTTTAGCTTTTTCTGCAATTTCAACTATTCTTTTTGCTTCGTTTCTTTCTGTTGGTTTTTTTTCACATTCAAGAATTAAAATATTATTATTTTCAGCATCCCGCCGGCCTTCGCCTGAAAGCTCAGAGCAGGGCGGGCAGGTAAATTCTCCCCCAATTACAAAATATTCTTCAGGAACAAAAGCTCTGATCTCTCTTTCTCTTTCCATTATTATTCTAAGAGCAGGGGATTGAACGCGTCCTGCAGAAAGTCCGTATCTGACTTTTTTCCAAATAATTCCAGAAAGATCGTATCCCACAAGTCTGTCTAAAACACGCCTTGCCTCTTGGGCTTTTCGAAGATCTTCATCAATTTTTCTAGGGTGAGCCAAAGCCTCAGAAATAGCTTCTTTAGTAATTTCTGTGTAAGAAATTCTCTTGATCGGTTTTTTATTTTTTTTGTCTATTATTAGTTCTTTTAGATGCCATGCAATTGCTTCTCCTTCACGGTCGGGGTCAGTTGCAAGTAGGATCTCATCTGCTTTTTTTGCAAGTCTTTTGATCTCTTCTATAACAAGTTCTTTTCCTTTTGAAATTTCATAATGCGGAATAAAACCACCTTCTATGTCGATGGCTAATTTATTTGATTTTGGTAGATCTCGAACGTGTCCAACTGAAGCTTTCACTTCAAAATCTTTTCCAAGATATTTACCAATTGTTTTTGCTTTTGCTGGTGATTCAACGATAACTAATTTCATAATATTTATTTAAGTATTATTTATCCTGTTAGATATTTTACAACACGTATATATGCCAAATAATATTTGTATGCCACTAGATTTACATATAAAAAAAATAGTTGCAAGTTTCAAAATATCTTTTGGGGCACGCTTTTATTTTTTTTGCAAATTTATAACAAAGATGTAGTATTGAATTTGAACATTCCTTTATATGAAAAAAATTTTAATCGTTGACGATGATGAGGCTGTTCTGCAATTTCTTTCAATATTTTTTGCTGAAGGAGAACTTTCAGGAACTTATCAATTGTTGCAGGCAGTTAACTGCAAAGATGCAATTGAACTCTTCAAAAAGAACCAGAATGATATTGTTGCGGTGTGTTTGGATGCATCGTTGATACGCTCCAATCCTCGCAAAGTGGACACCTATCCAGTGCTTAATGAGGTTAAACTCCACAATTTCAAAGGGCCTATCATTACCATGTCGTCTGATCCGTTCCTTCAAATGGAAATGTGCAAAGCTGGATGCACCCATTCGGTTAAAATGAAAACGGATGTAATGGATATTTTAGAGGAGCTTTTGCTTAAAAAGGTGGCCTAAGGAAACAAAAGGCTACCTATTTTTTTTATTCCGACGAGTGAGAGACGGCGTGAAAGATGAACGAAGCGAAGCTTTTCATGACGTCCGAGCGAAGTCGGAACAAAGGGTAAATACCCCACCCCTTGGGGCGGATTAAGTACGAGCAAAGCGAGTTCTGGTATTTAATACCTCTGTCTGCTTGCTGCGAGGAACTTTATTCAGACAAGTGGGAGGT
>JBAYHV010000012.1:0-23960 GCA_041665985.1 Minisyncoccota bacterium | reverse complement strand
ATTATTTTGTTAATATGAGCAATCAAGAACAACCACCAAGAGAAGAAAATAAGGAAATAAAAGTAGTTTCAGAGACTTCTCCTGAGAGATTGCTTCTTGTTGAGAGCACTGAAACAGAAGAAGAGTTTTTGGAGAGAAAAGCTTTAGAAAATGAAAGAAAGACTGAATTGCAAGAAGAACTGATTCCCCCAGTAAATGAACCAGAACAACCAGAACAAAACAAGGCTATTTCTGTAGAAGAAGAAAACAAAACTAAACCAAAAGATTCTGAAAAAAATGAGCATCCTAGCGAAGAAGGAAAAGAACATGGACAGAAGCATGGACATGGAGAAGAAAGAAAACTTACTAAAACTGAAAAGTTTATTGGAGGTTTAAAGGTATTCGGGGTTGGTTTATTTTTAGCTCTTCTTCATGGTTTTAAAACAGCTTGGGATAAAGCAGCTGGTAATAAAAGCGGAGGAGGTGGAGGACACTCGAAACCTTCTGGAGGTCATGGAGGTGGTCATGGAGGAGGTCATCATTAAATTAGTTCCAAGCTTATAAAGTAGAAAGTTCATAAAGTTGAAAAATCTAAGATCGGAAATGTAAAAAGATTTTGACAATTGGAATGAGAAGAAAAATAAAATCAATGAAAAGACTGATTGTGTCTTTTTTCATGAACGAGAAATTTGGTTTTGTCACCTTGGAGTAAATATAGGCTTTGAACAGGATGGTAAAGGAGGCTATTTTGGAAGACCTGTTATCATTTTTCGCAAATTTAATAAGGAAGTATTTTGGGGAATTCCTATGACCAGCAAAAGAAAAAATGGTAAATTTTATCTCTTTATTGATTTTGAGGATAAAATAACTAGGATGGCTATTTTGTCTCAGTTGCGTCTTATTGATACAAAACGTTTATATCAAAAGATTGGAGTGATTGATAAAACCGTGCACAAAAAACTTGAATTAGAAATAATTAAGTTGTGTAAAGGTTTTTGAGTCTGAAAAGTCAGAAGCGACATCTTTAGGATGTCGCTTCGAGGCCGAAGCCGTTTGTATATATAGACTATCAAAAAGGCAGAATATGTCAACTTGGAACTAATTTGCTGGTTCTCTGTAAGGATCAATTTGAGGTTTGGGAGTCTCTTCTTTTTTTGTTTCTTTAACCATCTCTGCTCCTTTTTCTACATTAGTTACACCTGAAAGCTTCATTTCAGTAATTGTTTTTTGAGGTGAAACAATCGTTTCTTGAGGCTTAATAAGATTTTGGTTTTCCTCTTTTTTCCTCTCACCTAACACCTCAAAACTCGAAACTTTTTTGATTTCTATCTTATTTCCCGTAAGTTCTTGATTATATTCTTCAATTTCTGTTGTTTTCGATATTTCAGGAATCTCTTCTTTTGTACTTTTTATTTCCTGTTCTTTTTTTTCTGTCCATTTTTTTACCTCTGCTTCTACTGGATTTTCAATCTCTCTTAAAATATCATGTTTTGTAAGGTGTAGATGTTCTTCATCGTTTTCATCTATTGTTGCAATAGTTCTTAGTTTATTTGGTGCTCCATCACGAAAAGTTTTTTCCATTAATTCTCTAACTGGTTTAAATATTTTTTCATTGACTTCTTCCATAATAGGAACAATTTCTACAGAAGGTATATCTAATTCTTTTGATAATTCAGTAGGTAGATTTTTTACTGTAACTATTCCCATCATAGTATCCATTATCAAATCGTGCATTATTCCTATTTTATCGAATTGTAATTTGTGACTTTCCCCTATTTTCCATATTATGTCGGTTGCTTCACGAGAAAGAACTGTTTCCCTTATCACTTGAGGAAGTTTGTCTAGAATTTTATTGTATTCTTCTGGTGTATATTTTTGCATCTTTTTGTTTGTTAGATTCCACCACCACCTTCATAATTCGAAGAACCTTTTTGTCCTAAGATGTCTGAAACTGATTTAACAAGTGATACGATATTTTTTGTGTTTGCCTGAGCTTGTTTTTCGGCAGCTTTATTTTCTTTTTCCGCCGCTTTTTTTCCAGATATAGCATCTTCCATATCACTGATTCTACGTAAGGAAGCTTCTTCTTCTTCAGATAATTTTGAATAACGATTAAGGTTTTTATTATAAAGTTCAGTTATTGATTTGTCAGAAGTTGAAGGTTTATTTGTAGATATAACTAGAGAATTTCCGCTTTCATCTTTAAATAAATTTCCAAATTCAGCAGAGTAAGCTTCTTTTTCCTCCGCAGTCGTAGCTTTTTCCCACTTACTGTATAAGTTTGTACGTATTGCCGAGCTAGTTACAGTATTATTTGCTACTTTTTTTACGAGCTCGGTAGCCTTTCCGGATTTTAGTAGGTTTTCTACTGCAGCTGTGTCTGATTCTTTCATAGTGTCAACCATTCCAACAAGATGACTTTGAAGTAACTCAGCTTCTTCAACTGACATAGTTTCCATTGCATATCTTCTTTGTCCATTTTCCATTGCTGCCCACTTTGATCTTAATCGATCTCTGTCGAGAGCAATTTTTCTATGATTTTCATCTTGTGTAAAGAGGGCCTCTAGGTGGCCTGGTCGTCCCGCTTTTTCAACAGACTCAACTTTTTTAGCAAGTTCTTTAGATAATCTTCCTCCAGCATGATCATCTGATAATAATTTTAATGCATTTGTGGCTTGTGATCTCATTTTTTCAGTTCCTCCTTCAACATCAGTTTTTGTTTCGGTTTTTTTGAGTTCTATTTTTGCATCCGCAATCTGTTCAGGAGTCATACTATGAATCATATCGTGCACTGCTTTTGTGTCGGTTCCATAATTTCCAAGTACGTCTCCTGTTCCCTTAGCAATAAGATCTGCTAGTACTTTTGGATCGCCGTGATGTTCTTCAATAACATCTTTCATTTCTTGGAGTCGTTGTTTCTTTTTTTCCTCGTAACTTGTTTCTCCTCCATATTTTGAGGCACTTAATCCTGCTGTGATTCCAACTCCTGCCTTTCCTATTTGTCTGAAGGCAAATCTACTTAAGGCTGTGTTTCCTTTTCTTCCTGAACGAGCATCTTGCAACCAAGCAGCTGATGGTCCTTTGTTTAAAATAGTATTTCCAAATCTTCCAAGGGTATTTGCTCCAACCCACCCACCAATTCCTCCTTGAATCGCTCCTTGAGCTCCTTTTGCAAAATTCATAGCTCCTTGCGCTCCGGCAACTCCCATTTTTTCTGCAACAATAAGTGAAGAAACAAGAAGTGCAGAAACAATTATAAAACTAAGAATTACCCCAGCCATACTTGTATCGGATGATTTACCTGTTGCTGTTGATGAAAAAGAATCGGACAAGGTTTGCTCATTGGTATATCCTATTGCTGCCCCAAAACTAGGATCAGTAATTATTGTAAAGGAGATCCAAATTAAGATCATATAAATAGGAGCAAAAAAAGCTTCTTTGAAAAGAGTGCTCCACCATTCTTGAACGTAATGTTCAGTTTGGTGCAAAACCATACCAGCAAATGCTAAAGGAGAAAAAACCAATATAAGAATTAAAATAACGTATCTTTTGATAAACATCATAAGAGATGCTAGCAATATTATCGTTGCCACTAGCATTGTAATAATTCCACCAATGATAACGGCAAAAGATTGAGAACTTGCCGCTACTCCTTCTCCAGAAGAGGTACTTGTTCCAAAAAGACCTTGTAAACGAAAGGCGTGCATAAAGGCGCTTCCAAGACCATCATCGCCCGTAATTACAATGGCTTTGAAAAAAGCTATGGCTAAAATATTTGAAGCATCAATTATCGCTTTTGTAAAAAACAAACTAAAATTTAAAAGAATTGCAATAATAATAAGTTTTGAAAGAGTCTTTTTTACATCGTGTTCTCCTGCTCCAATAATAGTTGAGATCGCCAAATAAAGAAGAATAAAAATAAACCCTATATTTGAAAGGTCACGCATTACTTTCCAGGCAATATCAATTCCCCCTATTTTTTTTATCCCAGATGCCATTTCTACGACTGTTTGCGTAAAAACAAAATCAAAAAGCCATCCAGCCATACCCACCAACCAACTTATAGGCCAAAAGAGAGCATAATATAATGCTTGGTATAAACAGTTCTGTACATCAAAACCTACATTTATACCATTCCAACAGAGTCCTTTATTGGTATTCTTCTTACCAACTCCCGTCTGCTCAGTGTTTGCATCTTTTTGTGTTTTTCTATTTTGTTCACTATTAGTAAAATCAGTAATTTCAGAAGAGGTTTTTGGGTCAGAGGGGTCTAATGTTTGGGTATAACCACTAGTATTATCAGTAACAATGTAAGCTTTTTGATTTGAATCGTAAGTGAGAGTTTTATTCCCAATTGTTATTGTTTGACCAGGAGCAACTTCTAGCATTGTAAGAGAACTACCGTCAACTGGCGAGATATTTTTAGATAAAGCTGATATTTGGGCAGAGTCTGTAATTTCCGGTCCCTGAATAAGTTTCCCTGTACTATCAATACTTATTTGATTGTAATAATTAGTCTGGGTATATGTTGGAAGTCCATGCTCATCCGTTCCTGTCGGAGCATTTTTGAGTCCAGAAATATACATATTACCTGATTTATCTGTAAAGTAAGTACTTACTGAACCAACTCCTCCTGTTGTAAAATTGCCCGGTATATAATTTGATTGAGCAAAAGATTTTTCGGCAAATCCAAAAGTAAATATTGCGACAAAGGCAATTACTAAAATTATTTTAGAAAATGAAAAAATATTTTTTTTGTCTATTTTGAGAAATCTCATTTTTAAGAAATACTACGAATATAGTATATCAAAAAAGTGTATAGAAAACAGTTAATAGTTGACTGAAATAGTGGATAGTTTACCCGTCCAAATTTTTCTTAAAAAAAATTTGGACGGGTAAAAAGAAAAAACTTATTTTGTATACAGAAAAAGGAGAAACCCCATGCAATTAGCGAAGCTAATTGCATGGGGGGGGGGTTGATTTGTTTAAAAAACTGCTCCCTGTCAACTCTATCAATCATAAATTTTACAGCCTCATTTGTATTAATTGATTGTATTTTTATATTTGGATATTTATTTTGAAAAACTCTAAAAATCTCATCTGCAAACCCTTGTCCGATCATAGGTACTTTATCGAAATCAAGAATAATTGATTTAAATTTTTCTAATCCTACAAGTACTCTTCTCGCCTGAGAACGAGAAATATGAATACCTGTAGTTGTATAAAGTTTTATTTTTATCTCTGTTCTGTCGAAACCATAGTCGCTTTCATCATCAATATTCGCATATTTTCTAAAGATATCAGTCAAATGTTTTTTCTCATCAATTGATACTTTAAATACAACTTTGGTACCCTTTTTTATTTTTTTTGGCTTTTGAAGAAAAATATCGTTTATTTTATTGTTTACGATTAATTGATAGCCAAAACTATCTAGTATAAACTCTTCTCCACATTTAGAAGTAAAAAAAATACCCTCTCCTGAATGAGACTTAGGCATCGTTGTTGTTTTACCTTTTAGTAAATCTTGGATTGCTTCAGTTTCTGATTTTAGGTTTCTTTTTTCCATTATATTTTTAAAAACACCAACCCCAAAATCATTTACAGAAAATACAAGTATTTTATCTTTAATATAAACTTCGACTTCAATTTTTTCTGATTTTGAATGCTCTATTGCATTGTTGAGCATTTCCGAAAATGCATATGTAAAAATATCTCTTACATTCTCTTTTTGCTGTAAGAGAAGAGGAAATTTTTTTTCTATTTCATCAAGAACTTTATGTTCTTCGAGGGACATATTGTTATATGTTTTTGAAATTTTTGTTGGAAATATTTCTGCATGTTTTGCTGCAAATTCAGGTAGAACATAAAATGCTTTTCGGGTTGACCCAAATTTTAGAATTTTTCCTTCAGAAACAAGTTTAGATATAAGATTGCTCGCATATTGTCTAGAAACCCCGAATTTTTGAGTTATCTCGTTTGTGACTATTTTACCTTTGTTTTTGGCTATTTCTATGATTTTTTCTGGAGTTAACATAATTGTCAAGTAATTGTAAACCAATTCAAAAGTAATTGTCAAGTAATTGTAAACAGCGAAAAAGTTTGACCAAGCATTAAGTTTTTTTGTAGAAAAACTTAATGCTTGGTCTTACCTGTTCAACTTTTACTTCGTAAAACTTATTTTGTGTACAGAAAAAAGGAGAAAAACCCCATGCAATTAGCTTCGCTAATTGCATGGGGTTTTTATTTAAAATTATTTTTTATAAATTATCTTCCCTGTCAATTATTTACTTGTCGGATCAAGAACTTTGTTTACTGCAATTTTGACGAGTTCATTTACAAGAGTGGAAACAACTTGGTCGAAAGCAACGGCTACGTTGAGACGATTCATTCCCGCCGCTCCTCTAGCATTGATTTGATTCTCAATATATTGTCCAGGTGTACCTTTGACTGGGTCTTTTCCGTTGGCACATTTATTAGTTTTTTTATCAAGACTACCTTTATCCTGGCAATAAGTAAAATCGTGATACCCTCTTGACCAGCCAAGGTCTATTGTTGCTGTATTTTGTTTAACCTGTATTCTTCTGTATGCTTCATCTTGAGCCGCCAGAGTTGCTCCGTAAATATTATTTGGTTGCTGAATAATTTCAAACCAACCATTAAAACCTCCTGAATTCCAATCCCCATTTGTAAATTGTTTATAATTATTCTTAATTGTATTTAAACTACAATTAAGAGAACCTCCACTATTAGTATTAGAATAAGTATCAAGAACGTCTGTAAGGATAGCGACTCTAAAAGGCTGGCACATATCAATTCCAAGAGTTCCTTTCGCTACTCCGTTTACAAAATTTCCTAATTCTTGATCCTGAATTCCTTTAAAAAAATCACCGGTATTTGATATAAAAACTGGACTTCCTTTGAAACCTGTTTTTATCCATTGAATTGTTGAATCAGCAATGTATTGAATCATTTCATTCGCAATACAAAAACCGATAGCATCAAGACTTGGAAATTGAAAAATACCACTAAATATAGAGGTTATTCCATTAAATAATCGGGCGTCTCCTGGTGCACTTTGTGTTACACCTTTATAAGCAAGGAGTTGTGTGCTTTGGGCGTTATTACCAGTGTTATCTCTTATAGTTTCAGTGTTAGTTCCTTTAGGATTAACTGGGACCATTGGATCTATTAGTCCTGTGACAGTATCTGTTACTATTGCTGTGACTTTACCCCCTAGTAGATTAGTAATCGCTCCAGTAACTACTCCAGTAGCTTTGGCAACGGTACTTACTATCATTTTTGAAGCAATCGCTCCCACAGAACAAGATAAAGCTCCAGCCGTAATCCCCCCTGCCGCTGATTTTGTTTGAGTTGTTTTATCTGTTCCTGTTAAGCCTTGAGCTGTTGCTCCTGAAGTTTGAAGTGTTGACGCTTGTTGAGTAAGGGTATCAACATTTGCTTGGTCTGTTGGATTATCCACAGCCAATGCAGTTAAAGGGATATAAAAACAAAGAGAAAAAATAGTTAATATTGAGATTGCGCTAAAAGTTTTTTTGAAATTATTTTGCATATTAAATCCACAACAATTTTTTTTATTCCATTCAAATTTAGTTTTTCTATTCATTTTTTATAAAATGTAAATATTAATTCTTAATTTTATTTAGGAAAGAAGAGAAGTTTGTGTAGAAATCTGTAGTCATTTTTTTATTGAGTAGAATTTCCAGTCATACCAGCGGAACCAAAATCATTCCAGTAACGTCCAACTTCATCACTAGTAAAAATTATACCACTATATTTAAAATAATTAGCCAGATTATTAACATATTTTGTTTGAGAAGAATTGGCTTGTTGTAAATAGCCAATAGCGATCGTTGCTTGAACTGGATCACTATCAGCGACTGCTAAAGCATCATAAACAGAAGCAACAATACTGTAATTATTAACAATACCCAAAGTTGATTCAGCGATATCAATTGGAATAAGTAAGTCGTAGACATTTTTGGCTGCGTCTCTGTAAATTTGGGCAATATTTTTTAATTTAACATTATTTTGGTCTACACTTTCTTTTGCCATACCCATAAGGATATTATTTTGTATGGAAGCTAAAGAAGATGCAAAAAATTTCACATTTTCTTTAGTTGGAGTAGAAATAAATTTTAGATTTTCGGCTGAATAGGTTTCATAAGTAAAACTTTGAGCTGCTTTTGATGCGATCTCTTTTGCAAGACTTTGCTGTGAATCTGCTGAAGTATCTCCACTTTGAGATAAAGCTAAATAACCGGCATATAAGCTTCGTGAAACTAGATCGCTTGTGTTTGCTGTATCTGTTGCATTTGTTGAAGAAGCATTTTCTATTCCTAATAGATTATTCAAATATTGGGAGTCTGTACTTTGTTCTCTGTTGTAGGTATTTATGTCTGTAACGCTGTATGTTAGTGAAGGAGGTATAAAGGCTTTAATATTTTGTTTATATTTTAGAATTAAAATTCCTGCGATTATTGAAACAACAATAATAAGCAAAGCAACTATTTTTTTACTTGGTTTGGTGAATTTAATCATCATTTAAATATTGTATCATCAAAATATTATTTTGTGATACAATTTTTATATGCGAAGATATTTATCCTTAGTTTGTGCAATTGTTTTTATATTTTCAGTTTTTTTGCCTAGTTCATTATCAGCCGAGGTTGTAAATAATGAAGGACAATCTGTATCTGCTAAAAATACAAGCTCTTTTGATGTAGCAAATTCTGTAAAACAGCAACTGATAAGCCTTTTAACTAGCCTTTTGAAGGAGCTTCAAGCAGAATTGAGCAAGCTTTTAGCTTCTTCTCCTGTTGTTTCTAAGAAAGTTTCAGTTCCTGTCTCAGCTCCGGTTGAACAAAGTAATATAATGGGAGGAACATTGTCAGCTGAAAGAGTTTTTACCGCTTCAAAACCAACAGATCTTTTTATTTCAAGTATTTCTTTGTTTATTGTTGCTCCAGGGAGCTCTTTAGCTATAAAAGGAAATGGATTTCTTGCTCAAAATATAATTCATATTGGAAATGACTATGCAGGAAGTGCTATATCCCAAAACGGAGTCATTGTTTTAAATACTCCAAATCTTCAAAACGGTGTATATGAAGTTTGGATAGAAAATGCAAATGGTTCAAGTAGAAAAACTTCTCCACAATATATAAAGATCTCAAGCCAGTCGCTTGCTCGTCCCGACATAATAAAAGCATATCCTCAAAATGTTTCACAGAATAGCACTATAACCGTAGAAGGAACTGGATTTGACCAATATAACAATACTATTAATTCAACTCTGGGAACTATTAATAATGTGCCTCTAAATAACGGTAAATTGCAATTCTCAATTTCTGATTTTCCTGAAGCAAAAAAAATTAGTAGTTCTGATTTTCCAGAGGGAATGAATGTTACTTATAGTATAAACACAAGTAAGGGGCAAAGTAGAAATTACGGTTTTTTTACTTTTTCATCCTCAATTGTAAAAAAAGAACAAGGAATATTTGAAAAAATAGTTTTTGCTTTGAATAAGTTGATCATACCTCTTCCTGCTTTTGCTCAATCAATGATTCGACCGTCCGATGGAGGAGTAGCTAAAACTAAAGGTATTGATACAACTTGTACTTGCAGTGGATCAGTTCTGTTAAAATTTGGAAGTTATTTTGATGAGCAAACGCATTATTATTTATATCAACCAGGAGTGAGTTCCATAGCCGGCAACTATTCAGATATTGCATCATCAGGAAATGATTATCTACTGACTATTTATGTAAAAGTTGGAACTTGTTTGGAACTAAAAGGTGAATATTGTGAAAATTCACAAAATAATCCTGATGGAATAATAATTGTAGGTGGAGCTGCTAGAAATAATAGTGGGGGTGGGGGTGGATTTTCAGGAGCTGGTGGAGCTTCGGGCGGGGGTGGAGCGAGCGGTGGATTTTAGATTAATTAAAGTTTTTTTGAAATATATAGCCAGTCTTTTAGTTTTAAGGTTTCTGCGCGAGTGAGTGCAGAAATTTTTGCTTCAGCAAAAATTTCTGCCAACTTTTCCTTAGAAGCAATTCCATCCAAATTTCTGATCAAAAGTTTTCTTTTGTGTGCAAAACCAAGCTTCACTACTTCAAAAAATTTCTCTTCTTTAATTTTTCCCTCTTCCCGCCTGCCATCGCCTGTAGGCTCAGTCAATGGCGGGCAGGCAAAATTTTCTTTACTGATGTTGTCTATAGAAATAACCATTGAATCTACGTTTGGAGCCGGTGTAAATTGACCTCGGCTTATTTTAAATCCAAGGCGAGGGGTGCCATACACTTTCACGCTTAAAGAAAGAATGCTTTCTTTTCCATCTTTAGCTGCGATTCTTTCCGCTACTTCTTTTTGGACAAGTAAAGTCATCGATGCTGGTTGAATATTTGATGAAAGGAATTTTCTAATTATTTCCCCCGTTATGTTGTAAGGAATATTAGCGATTACTTTGTAATCACCGGTTCTAAGTTCTAAGTTCGTAAAGTTTAAAGTTAAAATATCAGAGTGGATTAGTTCGAGTTTGTCCTGTTTAATCTCTTTTGAAAATTTTTCTTTTAAAAATTCAAAAAGCGAATCGTCTTTTTCTACAGCTAAAACTTTTTTGGCTTTGGCAAGCAATGCTTCTGTAAGGATTCCTTTTCCTGGCCCAATTTCAAGAACTGTATCTGTTTCAGTTACTCTTCCTTCCATAACAATTCTTTCCACAATTCTTTTTGAAGTAAGAAAATTTTGTCCTAATGATTTTTTTGCCCGCCTGCCATCGCCTGTAGGCTCAGTCAATGGCGGGCAGGCTTGTCCGCCAAAAATTTCTTCAGAATTTTCTGAATTGTTTCTTTGTTTTCTAAGACTTTTATTTATTTTTCGGTTCATGTTTTAAGAAAATTTAGGCGGGGAAATTTTTATTCATATATTTATTCTAATTCCTCAGGGTTTCTTAGGGGTGAAACCCCTGAGTTACAAATCTAAAATTGACTAAACCAACTTGTTTTCGGCACATCGTGCAAGAAACTATTTTCTTTTTTGATCATTGCATCGTCAATATCCATTATGAATTCTGAGGGCATTCTTATTTCTCTTGATCCGTAAACCGTTCTCACTGAAGCGTAGGTTAAAAAGATCTTTCTTCTTGCTCGAGTTAGGGCAACATAAAAAAGTCTTCGTTCCTCCTCTTCTTGTTCAAGAGATGATTCTTCCTCCCCAATTCTCTGATGGGGAAAAAGCTTATCTTCAAGTCCTGTTACAAAAACTGTATCAAATTCTAAACCTTTGGCAGCATGAACTGTCATTAATTTTACACCTATTTTTTCTTCAGTCATTTCATCTTGATCTGAAAAAAGTGAGGCGTGCTCTAAGAATTTCATCATTGCCTCATCGCTATCGTAGTCAAAAGAAGTAGCAAAAGTCACAAGTTCCCTTAAGTTTTCTAATCTTTCGAGATCTTCCTCTTTTCCTTTTTTAAACATTTCTTCCATGCCTGTTCGGGCGATAACAAATTTTACAACCTCACTTGGTTTTTCGCTCTCAACTTTTTCTTTAATATCCGTTAGTAAATTTCTAAAACTTTTTAATTTTTCTTGAGTGGCTCCTGTCAGTTCCTCTTCTTTTCCTTCGAGAATTTTTAAAACAGTTACCTTCCCTATTCCTCTTGCTGGAGTGTTAATAATTCTTTTGATATCAGAAATACTTTGAGGATTCAAACTAGCTTTAATATATGAAAGTGCATCTTTAATTTCTTTTCTTTCAAAGAATTTTGTTCCAATCAAATTGTAAGACACTCCCATTTTTATGAAAGCCTCTTCAATAGAACGTGATTGAAAATTAGCCCGATACAGAACTGCAATTTCATCAGCTTTGTGTCCGTTATCAATTAATTCTTTTGCGTGTGATGCAATGTATGTTGCCTCATCTCTTTCATCGAGTCCGGCATAAAGAGAGATAAGATCCCCATCTTCGTTTTTAGTGAAAAGATTTTTTTCTTTTCTCATTGTATTTTTTTGAATGATAGCGTTTGCTACAGCTAAAATATTTTTTGTTGAACGATAATTTTCTTCCAGCAACACGCTTTCTGTTTCTGGATAATCTTTTTCAAAACGCATAATATTTTTGAAATCTGCTCCTCGCCAACTGTATATCGATTGGTCCACATCACCCACAACTGCAATATTTTGTGCATCTCCTGCTAAATATTTTGCTATTTCATATTGAACTTTGTTTGTATCTTGATACTCATCAATGTGAATGTATTTCCATTTGTTCTGGTATTTTTTTCTAATTTCAGGATCTTTAAGGAGAACCATGGTCTTTAGAAGCAGATCATCAAAGTCTAAGGCATTTTCAGCTTTAAGTGTTTTTTCATATAAAGGCCAAACTTCGGCAACTTTGTCTTCAAAGTAATTTTTACCTTCAGCTGCCAAAAATTCGTCCAATGAATTTCCCATTCCCTTTTCTTTTGAGATAGCACTAAGGACGCTCCCTGGGTTTACGTGTTTTGGATCCATTCCAAGCTTTTCGATAGCCTCTTTGACTGCTTTTTTTGCATCTTCTTTATCAAATATCGAAAAAAATCTAGGTAATCCTAAACTTGCTGATTCTTGTCTGATTATATAGACGCCAAGGGAATGAAAAGTTGACAAAAATGGCATTACTTGGTCATGTGAGTAAGCCTTTTCTTCCTCTTTAAGCAATTTTCCTACCCTTTCTCTCATTTCTTTGGCTGCTTTATTGGTAAAAGTAATAGCTAGGATATTTTCTGGGTTAACTCCCTGTTTTATTAGGTGAAGGATTCTTAAAGTAACAGTTTTTGTCTTTCCGGCACCCGCTCCTGCCATTATTAAAAGAGGTCCTTCGGTACAAAGGACTGCTTTTAGTTGGCTTGGATTTAAGCCCTTTAAATATGGTGTTTTTTGATTAATGTCCTCTTCCATGATGAATTTGTTTTACAAACTATAACATGCAGTAGACCTTTTTAAATAATTTTTTTACGGGAAACACTTAGAGGAAAGACCTCTCAAGAGGAGGTCTTTCCTCTAAGTTTACTGGATTCCTATTTACACAAGAACAAAAAGCTCTTTTTCATCAAATTTCTTTAAGAAATTTGATGAAAAAGAGCTTTTTGGCTTTTCCACAGGTTATTAGAAAAGAGGGTTTTCTCGGGTCTTTCCGTGGTATAATTGAGGGGTTCAGATAAGTCCTCTGTTTTAGGCTCAAGCGAGCTTTTTTACCGAACCCCAGAATTACAATTAATTAAGAATTATCTATAAAAGTGAAAATGACCGAAGCCAGGCTGTAAAAAGCCAATCTAAAAATTCAATAAAGGTGTCCAAGAGAATGTTTTCTTGGATTACCCTCTTTTTCGTTGTTGCTATTGCTGTAATACAACCTTTAAGCGCTGAAGCCAGCGTTTTTTCTTTTATTGGCGAACTATTTTCTTCTCCTACCGAAGCTTCAACAACTGTTTCTGGCGACTGGAATTCTCAAAACATGGCACTTTTACAGCCAGCCAATAATATTGATACCGATCGAAATAAAAATAGAGACATTACGATTGTAGATGACAGTGTGATTCAATCAGAAATGGGGCCTTTGGGAACTGTCAGTCAAATTGCATCTTCAACCCAAAACAACACAATTAGCGTTTATACAGTTAAACAAGGCGATACTCTTTCAGAGATCGCTGCTTTATTTAATGTAAGTAAAAATACAGTTTTGTGGGCAAACGACTTAAAAAGTGAGAAAGATCTAAAGCCAGGAGATCAGCTTTTGATCTTACCTGTTTCAGGAATTGAGCACACTGTAGTTAAAGGTGAAACTTTAAGTAGTATTGCAAAAAAATTTGGGGCTGATTCGGGTGATATTTTGAGCTTCAATGATCTATCATCTGCAAAAGACTTGAAGGTCGGAATGGATATTATTATTCCTGGAGCTGAAGTTGCTACTCCAAATACTTCTAGTAAAACCTCTTCAGGTAAAACTAATTACAATAGCCAGCCAAGTGCTGTTTCAGGATATTATATTAGACCAGTTTCCGGTGGTAAAAGAACTCAAGGTTTGCACGGGGCTTGCCATTGTGGAGTTGATATAGCTTCAAGCGTTGGTACTCCGATCCACTCAGCTGCAAATGGAACTGTTATTTTAAGTAGAAAAGGAGGATGGAACGGAGGCTACGGAAATTATGTAATTATTGCTCATACAAACGGCACTCAAACTCTTTATGCTCACATGTCACAAACATTAGTTGGAACAGGAGATCGTGTTACGCAAGGTCAAACTATTGGATTGATGGGTTCTAGCGGAAATTCTACAGGGTCTCATATTCACTTTGAGATTCGCGGAGCAAGAAATCCATTTTAGGTTTTAAATAATAATTTTGTCATTCCCGTGAAAACGGGAATCCATTATTTAATTTATACTTCCTAGATTCCCGTTTTCACGGGAATGACAGTGACGATTCATCCTGATATTTTTCCTCTAAATTGCAAGGCTTCTAAAATATGAGAAGGTGTTATTTTTTCAGAATTTTCAAGATCTGCGATCGTTCTTGCTACTCTTATCATTCGATGAAAGGTTCTGGTTGAAAGAGAAAGTTTTTCTGTCGAGTCTAATAAAAGTTTGAAGGCCTTTTCATCTATCAGACTTCCCTCTTTTATATGTTTTGGTTTTATATCTTTATTTAATGAATATTTAAGACCAAGTTTTTTAAATCTTTCTTTTTGAAACTTGCGAGCATTTTCAATTTTTTCTTTTATAATTTTTGATGAAATTTCTTTTTTTTCTTCAGATAATTCTTTACGTTTTAGTTCTTCTACAGGAACTATCAGATCAATTCTATCCAAGATCGGTCCTGAGATTTTTCTTTGATATCTTCCAATTGTTATTGCACTGCAAGTGCAATTTTTTAAACTTCCGTAATTTCCACATGGACAAGGATTCATTGCTGCAAGCAAAGTAATTTTTGCAGGAAAAACCGCTGTGCCTTTTGCCCGTGAGACAGATATTTTACCCTCTTCAAGAGGTTCTCTTAAGGATTCAATAACTCTTCTGTCGAATTCTGGAAACTCATCCAAAAACAAAACTCCATTGTGAGCTAAAGTTATTTCTCCAGGTCTAAGATTTACACCCCCGCCAACAATGGCAACATGTGAAGAGGTGTGATGAGGACTTCTAAAGGGGGCTTTAGAAATTTTGTCTCCATCCAAAATTCCAGCCACTGAATGAATAGAAGTTGTATCAAGCATTTCTTCGTAATATAGATCCGGAAGAATTGTGATAAAAGCCTTTGCGAGCATTGTTTTTCCAGTTCCTGGTGGTCCATAAAAAAGTACATTGTGTCCACCAGCTGCTGCAATTTCTAAGGCTCTTTTGGCTATGTTTTGTCCTTTAATATATGCAAAATCATTTTCAGCTTCATCAAATACCGTGTTTAATTCTTCTCTTTGCCAAGGCAGAATTTCTTTTTTAAATTCAGAATTGTTTTCTCTAAAATGATTAATAATTTCTTTTAAATTATTAACGCCAAAAACTTTTATATCATCTACTAGCGATGCTTCATTGGCATTTTCTTTAGGAACAAAAATTTCTCTGAAACCTTTTTTCTTTGCAAGAATTACAGATGGTAATACCCCTTTAACTTTTCTAACATCGCCATTCAAGGCAAGTTCCCCTAGAAACATTTTGTATTTCGGATCAAATTTTATTTCTCCAGATGAAAGCAAATATGAAAGAGCAATAGGAAGATCAAATGAAGGACCTTCTTTTTTAATATCAGCTGGAGCAAGAGATATTACCACTTTTTTATTTCCGCTTTTAGGCGAATCAAAACCAGAATTTTTTATGGCAGCACTGACTCTGTCTTTTGCTTCCGCTACAGCTTTGTCAGGAAGACCAACGATTGCAAAAGAAAAAAGACCTCGCGAAAGGTCTGATTCTATTTCAATCACTGAAGAATTGTTTATATCATTTTGTGCACTATATACTTTTGCTACTGCCATTTTCCGATCTTAGGCTTTTAAAATTTTGAAAGTTTTCTAAATTTTTTCGTTGATGTGTTTTTTACAGGTTCTTGCTGCAGGGTTTGCTTCTAATCTGTCTTCTTCAATTGGTTCATCCGAGATCTCACATTTGCCATAAGCTCCGGCCTCGATTTTTTGGAGAGCAATATTTATTTCATTAAGTCTTGCTTCAAGCTGATCAAGTATCGCCTCATTATTTTCATAGTCTTCTATTCCGTCAGCAACATTATTTCTATCAGCGATATCAATATTTTCTTCAACCGCTACAGCTTCCCAATCAGCAGGATTATTAGGGTTTTTCTTTCCGACAGTTTCTAATTCTTTTTCCAAGATACTTTTTTCTGCTAAAAGACTTGCTTTGTGTTTTTCTGTTTTATGTTTATTCATCCCGTTAGAGAAAGGAAGCGCTTAAGCGATTCCTAAGATTAGTGTTGTTAAATTGCGACTGTCTAAGTATAAAGCTTTTGTGGTAAAAAAGTGCTCCCGTATTATTTCTGATTTTGTGTAAGTAATTATCATTATTTTTTTTGCTAATATTTTTCTATAATTTCTAACAATACTTCTCTAACGGGATCCATATAATAATATTAGCACAAACTAATTTTTGTGTTAGGTCTAGTTTAATATTATAGAAGCTCTGATCTTATCTAAAATTCTACCTAAAGTCGCTTCGCTTTTTGCAATGATTATTATCCTGCCGTTTACTATTGTATAAAAGAATATTATCTTAGTTCCGTTTGATAAGGCTCTGGCATCATGGTTTAGAATTGTTTGGTCGATGAAAGTATTTCCTGGAAGGATGGTTTCTGGTCCTATAATAGGTTCCAGATCATAGGCCATTGTTTTTTCCCATTCAAGCATTCCTGGAAAAGCAGTTTCTTGTGAAGAAGTTTCCATTATTAAAAATGGCTCCGCTTGATCAGCTCCACTCCAAATTCCTAACATAAATTTATTAAGGATAAGGGATCTATTTAATATATCTGGAACATTTGTCCCAATTACAGAAAGTAGATCAATTACCGAAAGATCAGTTTTTATTCCTCCAACTTGATTAGTAAGATTAATCTTTATTAATGAATCATTATTTTTATTTGGAACTATAAAATTTTCTATATTATTTTGAACTTCTCTTGATGAAAGGCCTGTAATATCCAAAGTTATACTTGAATCGGTTGAGATAATATCTTTTTTTATCGGTGTCTGAATTACTACGGCTGGTTGACTCTTTGAAATAAAAGCAAAAATTACTGCTCCAATACCAACCACAAAAAGCGCTGATGCTGCAATAGCTAAGATCATGTGAGTATTAGGCTCATGTTCAGGTTTTTCTTCGACATTTTCTTCTATAGGTCTTCTTCGTGCTTGTTCTTTTGCAGCAATTTTTATCATTGAAAGGCCTCCTTCTCTTACAGCAGAAGCAACATCTCCGTGATAAGTTCTCATAGTTGTAAGTTCTGGATAACCTTCATTATCAAATTGTGGTTTTGCAGCAGGAAGAGGAGTTGGCTCCCTTTTTTCTAATTCAGGAGCTTTGTTTACTAAAGAATTTACATCAGTTAGATCTGCAACCGAAAGGCCTTTTGCTTTCTCTGCATTTGCTTTGAGAGATTCTTCTATGAAATCTTTTTGATCTAGGGCCATATGAAGTTAATTATACCAGTGATGGCTAAGGTCTTCTAGTAAGTCATCAAAATTTAAAGCAAAACGAAGAGAAAAATCTTTAATATATCACTGATATATTAAAGATTTTTCTCAAAGTTGTAGCTTAAATTTTTCTGTCTTGGCTGGGAGAGATTAGTCAGAACCGGTACCTATCTTTCTTTCCATGTAAAACAAAAACTACAAAAAAAACACCAGTCGTCCGCCTAGGCGGACGACTGGTGTTTAAAATTTTCTTTCTAATTTTTCTTTTGGAAAAAATCTGGATCCATTTGTTTGATTGAAAGACTCAATCTTCCTTTGTCATCAATGTCTTTGATAACAACAGGCACAATATCTCCTGCTTTCAAATAATCAGAAACATTTTCAACTCTGAATGGAGCAATTTCTGAAACGTGAACCAGTCCTTCTGATCCATTTCCAATTCTAACAAAAGCTCCAAAGTCCATGAGTTTGATTACTTCCGCTCCATCAAATTTATCTCCTTTTTTATATTCACGAGTCATTTCCTCAACAATTTTTTTAGCAGCATCTGCACTTCCATCTTTTCCTGTGAAGTAAACAGATCCATCATCTTCAACGTCAATTGTTGCTCCTGTATCTTTCATAATAGCCTTAATTGTTTTTCCTCCTGTTCCAATAACTAATCCAATTTTTTCTGGGTCAATCATTATACTTAAGATTTTTGGAGCACTTGGATTTATGTCTGCTCTTGGTGCTGAAATTTCTTTTTCCATAACGTCAAGAATTTGGAATCTTGCGATCTTTGCTTTTTCCAAAGCTTCTCCTAAAAGTTTTACAGGAATTCCATCTACTTTTACATCCATTTGAACCGCTGTAATTCCCTCTCTTGTTCCTGCAACCTTAAAATCCATATCACCATGATGATCTTCTGGTCCTTGAATATCTGTTAGTAAGCAGTATTTATCTGCACTTTCCATCATTATTCCTGATGCAATTCCGGCAACGGCACGTGAGATCGGAACTCCTGCATCCATAAGAGCAAGTGAAGATCCGCAAACAGAAGCCATAGAAGTAGATCCATTTGATGCCATTGATTCAGAAACAATTCTAATTGTGTAAGGAAAATTTTCTTTTGCTGGAAGTACAGGAATCAAAGCTTTTTCAGCAAGATGTCCATGACCGATCATTCTTCTGTTTAGTCCGCCCATTCTTCCTGTTTCTCCAACTGAGTATGGAGGAAAGTTGTAATGATGCATGAATTTTTTTTCTGTTTGAGATTCCATACCGTCAATCATTTGAGCTTCTCCTGGACCTCCAAGTGTTAGAACAGAAAGAACGTGTGTTCCTCCTCTGTAAAATATTCCACTTCCATGAAGTACATTTGAGACTCCTCCAGCTTTTGAATACAGAGATCTTAGTTCATCTGGTTTTCTTCCGTCTGGGCGACTATTATTTTCGATTGCCTCTTTGTGAACCAAATCATTTAGTTGGTCTTCAAAGTAATCATCAGCAAAAGAAGTTTTTACTTCTGGAAATTTTTCTTTGAAAAAATTTATCCATTCTTCATGCAGTTCTCCGATGTGTCCTTTTCCAGGAACTCCAGTAAAAATTCTATCTTTAAATATTGGAGAAATTTTTTCTTCAAAAAGTTCTTTTAATCCTTCTGGAGCAACTGGTTTTGAAATTTCTCTTTTTGTTTGGCCGATTTCTTTCACGATCATTTTTTGCCATTCTTGAATTTTTTCAATTTCTTCTGAAGCTTTTTTCAAACTTTCGTGAACCACTTCGTTTGGTACTTCTTTTGAAGCAACTTCGATCATGTTGATATTTCCATCTTTTCCGCAGGCAGTAAGATCAAGAGTAAGTTCTGCGCTATCTCTATCAACATAATTTGGATTTACTAGTACTTCGTTGTTTTTAATTCCAATTCGTACACAACTCACTGGTCCATTGAATGGAATATTTGAAGTAGAAAGTGCAAGTGATGCTGCGATCACTCCCAAAACATCTGGATCATCTTCTCCAATCGAAAGAACTGTCGCAACAACTTGAATTCCGTGACGGATACTTTGATCAAAAAGTGGTCTGATAGTTCGGTCTACGACTCTTCCTGCAAGAATTGCATCATCAGATGGTCTGCCCTCCCTTCTCATGAATCTGCTCCCTAGAATTTTTCCGGCAGCATAAAATCTTTCCTCAAAATCTACAGTCAAAGGAAACCAACTTCCATCTTTTGCATTTTTGTCCATAACAGCCGTTGCAAGAACAGTTGTGTCTCCATAACTCAAAATTACAGAACCGCTTGCCTGATCAGCAAGATCTGTAAATGAGGCTTTTAAAATTTTGCCACCAACCTCCAAAGAATATTCTTTGTTAATCATATTTACTTGCCCGTCGCCATGACGGGGTGAGCGATTTTCAGATTTTAGGTTTTAAAAGCCATTTTTTCGCTTTTAAAAACTACCTATCCGAAAACCGCAATTACTTTATAATATCGATACTATAACACATTTCTTGGATTTTTCCAATAAAGATTCCTCTCAACAGGCTTGACGAGGTATAAATACCAGAACTCGTTTTCATCACAAGAGTATTTCCGATTTCTAAACGAACGTAGTTCGTAAGAAATCTAGGTCGCTCGTACTTGATTCGCCTCAAGGGTGGGGTATTTAGTCCTTGTTCCAACTTCGTTCGGATGTCATGAAAAGCTTCGTTTCACTTGCTTTTCGCGACATCTCTCACTCGTCGGAATAAAAACTTCATTTTTCGGAGTTTTTAATTTTAGCCTTGCGTGTGTATTTTTGTTATAAATCGAGAATATCCCCTACACTTTTTTCTAAATCCTCTTTAGCCCTACTTTTTCCCCCTCCGCTAACCATCAAGTATTTTTTATAGTTTTTATCCAGATCGAAAAATTCATCTACGGCACCTTTAAGCATTCCTGAAGATGATTTTCCAAAAGAAACAGCTTCAACTTGGCACCCTTGGCTGAATTTTAAGAATTCAACAAGCGGTACGAAGTCTCCATCCCCTGAAATAATGATAACTGTATCAACTTTTGGTGACATTGAGATCGCATCAACAGCTAATCCTACATCCCAGTCTGCTTTTTTTGCACCCCCAGCAAAAATTTGAAGATTTTTTGTTTTAGCTTCAATTCCCATTTTTTCCAATGCATCGAAAAAAGGTCTTTCTTCTCCTGATTCTGTTGTGATCACGTATGCAACAGCACGAATAAGTACCCTTCCTGCAAGAGCGTCTTTAACTACTTGTCCGAAATTTACCCTTGCATTATATAGATGTTTTGCACTGTGATATAAATTTTGAGCGTCTATAAAAACTCCTACTCTCTGTTCTTTATGTTTAATTGATGCCATATTTATCCTAGAAAATTTTTATCTATTAAAAATTGCTTACTATTTTTTACAAAAAAAGAAAAAATATAAAATCGACTTACCTAGAAAGTCTATCACACAAAATATTTAACAAAAAACAGCTTTTCAGCTGTTTTTTAAAATAAAAAATGAAGAAAAATCAGATTATTTCTTAAGTTCTAGTTTTTTTGCAAGAACTTCGTATCTCTTAGGGCTTTTTGCTCTTAGGTATTTCATGTGACCTTGTCTATCGGCTACAAGTTGAAGAAGTCCTCTTCTTGAGTGGAAGTCTTTTTTGTGTGTTTTTAGGTGGTTTGCAAGTTCTTCGATTCTTTTTGTGATTACAGCAATTTGAACCTCAGGAGAACCTGTGTCTTTGTCGTGTTTCTGAACGGCTTTGATAACCTTTGTCTTTTTTGTCTTTGTTAACATGTGAAAATACGATAGCACGAAAGGGTATTTTTTGCAATGTCTAATACTCGTTTTGTTGTTTTCTATTTTCTGCTAGTAAGTATACGTCTTTTCTGTGCGAAATTAAGAGAATATAGACCGTTTTATCCTTAATTGAGTAAACAACTCGATAATCACCAATTCTAAGTTTCCAATACTGCCTTAAATTTGCTCTAAGGGGTGCACCATATATTTCTGGACGGGTAGTTAGTTTTTTTTCAATAGAAATTTTGATCCTTTTTCTTGTTGTTGGGTCAAGTTTAGGAATATCTTTTTCTACAACTAAAGGATGGTATTGAATTTTATTTCCATGCCGATTCATGAGAGACAAATTTCACCTTATTTTTTAAGCGATTTTCGACAATTTCTCCAAGAGCAATATCCTCCTCAATTTCTATAGCAAATTCAATAAGTTGTGTCGCTTTTGAAGCAATAGGCATCTTATCCCGTAGAGCAATTTTTTTTAAAGCTTCTACAAGGGCTGGGTCAGTTGTTATGTTAATTCTATGTTTTATAGTAGGCATGAAGCAAGTGTATCAAAAGTGTGCCACTTGTCAAACTTTAAGCTGAAAAATATTGTGTGCGACCTTGTTTTCTCGGTAGCAGAGCGATTTAGAAAACAAAAAGTATCATTTGTTGTTGCGTTCTCTTAATTTATTGTGCGACATTGTGATAAAATAACAACAATGGATCTAAATACTCTTAAAAGAAGATTTCTTGAGCATATTGAAATTGAAAAAGGTAGAAGTGTGAAGACTGTGGAAAACTACGACCACTATCTCACTGTTTTTTTTGAATATGCCAAAATAAAAAAACCTGAAGAAATTACCAGCGAACTAATGCGTGAGTTTCGTCTTTGGCTCAATCGCCGTTCCACAGGTAACAATAAAGCGACAGGTGAAACGTTAAAAAGAAGAACGCAGAACTATTATTTGATAGCCCTTCGAGCTTTTTTGAAATTTTTGGCCAAAAAAGAAATAAAATCTTTGGCAGCCGACCAAATTGAATTGGCTAAAGTGCCTGAGCGTTCTTTAGATTTAATTACTAGAGAAGAATTGAAACGTTTGATAGATGCTCCTAGTTTTGACAAAGACCCAGAAAAAATGGCTCGTGGTAAGGCTATTTTGGAGTTACTTTTTTCTACAGGCCTCCGAGTTTCTGAGCTTTGCTCATTAAATAGAGATCTAGATCTAACTCGCGATGAGTTTTCGATTAGAGGAAAAGGAGGAAAAGTTAGAGTTGTTTTTTTATCTGATGAAGCAAAAAGTCGTTTAAAAAATTATTTAAAGATCAGAAAAGATCTAGACGACGCTCTGTTTGTAAAGATCAGCAATGAAAGAGCAAAGTCTGAGGCAGAAGGTCTTACACGTAGATCAATAGAAAGAATTGTAAAAGCGTATGCAATTCAGGCTGGAATTTCAAAAAAAGTTACTCCTCACGTTATTCGTCACTGTTTTGCCACAGATCTTCTTCAAAATGGAGCTGATCTGCGTTCAGTTCAAATGTTACTTGGCCATGCAAACATTGCTACAACACAAATTTATACCCACATTACTGATAAACATCTTCACGATATTCACAAAAAGTTTCACAGTGGGAACAATTGACGAAACAACGATTTCGTCATTCCCGTGAAAACGGGAATCCAGTAATTTTTTTAAAAAAAAAGATAAATCCGCACACTAAGTCTACTCCCGTCTTGCTTTTTCATTATAAAAAAATAGATCGAAATAATATTTGTCAGTATTCATAACCAATAGAGGTGAAGCAACAGCAAGACAAAAAGCAGGAGTAGACTTAGTGTGCGGATAAAAAAATACCCCTGGCAACAATTTGCTTAGGGGTTTTGATTTTGATGGGCTAGGCAGCGACTGCGACGAGCTCCTCTGCAGGAAGTTCGCTACTGAGGTCGACATTGACCAAAAATGGCTTTGCCCATTCGGACTGGCGATGTGTCCTCGGGATGATTGCCATCGTGCGAGTCACCTCGTCATTTCCGTCGGCATTCTCTTTGACAACAACGACGAAGCCGTTGATGCGATAGACGCCGTTTCTCCCGAATTTTTCCATGGCCGCGACAAGATCGCGGTTTGGGGAGAAAACAAGAAGTTTCTTTGCTTCCGTCGGATTTTGGTTTGCGAGGTTCACGAGATGTGAGGCAATCCTGACGAGAGCTTCACGCATGTTCTTGGCATTGTCAGCATCCGCCAATGGGTGGCGAAGTGTTTCTGGTTTGACAGGTAGGTGATCCATGAGGTATATGATTTTCACTTGTTGTTTCTTTTTTGGGTTGAGTTGAGTTTTGCCCATCTTTTCTTTTATTTTTTAACGAGCAAACTTCACAACATATTCTCCATATTATCAATCTAAACGTAATGGTTCAATAGCTTGGAATCACTTCACCAATTAAAATGATTCCATATGTCATACACAATTAACCCACACATGCCTCGCATTCGTCGAGAAGCAACACAACTCGTATACAGAGGTT
>JBAYHV010000011.1:0-24269 GCA_041665985.1 Minisyncoccota bacterium | reverse complement strand
GGAAAAACTACAAACACCGCAACAATAAATGGAAATTTTACTTTTAATGCATCCTCGACAAACTCTGGAACAGTAAACGGAAATGCAATTCTAAATGCATCATCTACAAACACTGGAACAATTACAGGTACAGCTACATTTAATATGTACACAGCTTCTAGTGGTGCAGTTACATTTTCTGACACGACTGCTTTTGTAGGAACAGGATATGTGACTGGAAATATTTATGATTCAACAAGTACTCAAATTACTTCTTGGATCTTTAATGCCTCATCTACAAATACAGGAATTCTGAAAGGTAATGCAGTGTTCAATAATACAAGTTCAAATATTGTAACTGGTACGGTCCAAGGAAATGCAATTTTTAATGATACTTCAACAAACTTAGGAACTGTTACTGGAAATTCTGATGTCTATTCTCCTGTAACAAGACCTCTTGGTGGAACCACTGATGGTCAGATCATCTATCACGACTACGCAGGGCTTTATTTTAATGATTCGGCGATAGGTCATGGTGTTGTTGGAAAATGGGACGATATAAATAACTGGTGGACAAACGCGTCCTCAACAGTTCATTCTCCCGTCATTCCAACCGCTGGAGATAACGCAGTAATCCTTTCTGGAAATATTGGTACAAGCTCAATTACCGCAACTGTAAACACTATAACCTTTCAAGGTACAACAAATAATGGAATAGATATTTATCTTACAAGTACTTCTACAGATGCGGCTTTGTTTAATGCTTCATCTACAAACACTGGAACAATTCACGGTAATGCTACTTTTACTGGTCCAGATTCAGATACATCAGGAACAGTCACTGGATATATTACTCGTCAGTACAATGCAGAAGTATTTGTTGTATTAAGAGATTTTACGCATAACGGAGGATTGTGGATCGTTCAAGCCATAAACGGGGCGAGCGTTGATCTGTCTGGCGCTACATATTCTTTGATAAATAATGCTTTTCAAGCATTAAATAATGGTTTCTTTTCAGCTTGGAATTCTTTAATAGGTGGAGGAGCTTCTGGTAATCCAAATCTTGTAATTACTTCTCCAACTGCAGGCACAAATATTAAATGGAAGCCCGTTGTTTCTTGGGACACAAGCACTTTATGTCAATACAAAATTGATTCAGGAAGTTATACTTCTGTAATTTGTGCCAATAACGGATCCGATATTCCAAAACCTTCTGCCACTTCTCATATTATTTTCTTCAAGAGTACAAATGGAAATAATATAACTGAAAAATCAGTTTCATTTACATACGACAACACTCAGCCTATAGATACAGATTGTACGCAACCTCTAGATGAGGCTACTCGTCCTTATTATTACCTAACAGCGAATGTTGGTAATTGTACGATTACAGCGTCTACGACTTTGCGTGGAGATGATGGTCTCGGACATTTCTATACAATGGGAAATATCACAGGAAGTAGTACAAATGTTTCTTTCATAAATCTTACAGCTACAGGAACAATTTCTTCCTTCAATGATATTACAGTTGCGTCATCAACTCTTAGTGGATCAATTGATGTTATAGGAACATTTGAAAGTGATACTTTGAGTAGGTTTGGAAATACTACAATTGAATCTGGCGGTGCAGTAAATAGTGGAACTTTTGTTGGAACTCTTCTAAATAAATCTGGAGGAACAATTAGAAATGGTACAACTTCTCCTGTAACAGTTGCGTTAAGTACTACAAACAACAGTGTGATAACAGGTGGATTTATATTTAACGCTACTTCAACAAATACAGGTACAGTAACTGGTACAACTACATTAAACGGCACTTCAATAAACCAAAATATAATTAATGGTAACGTAACAATAAATGATTCTGCCTTAAACTCAGGGACAATAAATGGTGATCTAACATTCGGTGGACTTTTGAGTGCTTATGATGCTGTAACGTTTTCAGGTTCAACAAGTTTCCTTGGGACAAATATTGTTAGCGGAAACATTAAGGACTATCAAGGAAACATAATTACAAAATGGATATTTAATGATTCGAGTGCTAACACAGGATCTACAAAAGGTGATTCTTTCTTCAATGGAACTTCAACAAATGCTGGAACAGTTTCTGGTAATGCATTCTTTAATGATTCATCAATAAATGCAGGAACTGTAACAGGAAATGCGGATGTTTATTATTCAGTTACGGTTCCTCTTGCAAATGCTATCAGTGTTGCGGGATCTATTACCTACCATTCATATCCAAACTCCGATTCATTCCAAAATATTTCAGGCGACAATTCTTGGAGTAATCTTTCAAACTGGTTTACTGACACAACATTTTCAATTCCTCTCGGTAGAACTCCAATGACAAACGAAAATATTGTTCTCTTTGCATCTACTACTCTACCAACGGATATGACAAATAATATTTTCATTGCCGTAAGTAATACTACTTTGAATGGAACAGGCCACACTATTAACGGTAATATTTCTGGTGATGGTGCATATGGAGGACACAATGCCTATAACTTTAATCTTTCAAATATTACTGTTACTGGAACAACCTCTGCAATTGGAGGAAATGGAGTTCCTGGTCTTGATGGAGGTAAAGGAGGAATAATTATGATTGATACAGCCTCTACTTGGGTTGTTTCGGTCAACGGTGGTGATCCACAACAAAACGGTGGAGACGCAGGATCTGCAACAATCACAAATTCATTTGCGGTGATCGATGGTACTCCAATTACAGCTATAGGAGGAGATTCAACTGGTTGCGGATATGGAGGATCTGGAGGAAACATTTCTTTGATCGATTCCTCTGGTTATGTCTTAATAACTGATACAGGAGCTGATCAAACTGTAATTGGTCCAGGACTTTGTGCTGCACCTCCTACAGGAAGCCATGGAAGTCATGGTACGACCGTTATCTCTGGAACTTATCATGCACAACAAAGCCCTCAACAAACTACCGCAACTGTGCCAGCTACTCGTTCATCATCAGTCTCACCTCTATATGAATCACTTTTGAATTCTCTAACTCTTCCTGTTAATTTATTAAAACCTCTAAAATTGGTTACTCTTCCTGTATTTGGAACGACTGGAGCAAAGGGTACTTTTTCTTTCATCGCTCCGATCACAAACTTCCTCTTTACCCCAATTTCTTTCACTCTTACTCCTGAAATAAAATCACTCCTTGCTACACATAATATTTCTTCTACTCAAGATCTAATTAGTCTACGTACAAAACCACTAGCTGTTCCAGTTCCTCCACCTGCAGGATTATTTATAATTTCTACCCCAAATATTTCTGTCAAAACTTCTTTGCAAAAAACAACTGCTTCAACAAGTACAATTATTAAAACTACTCTTTCATCAGATTCGACTCATAATCTATTACAACTTGTCCGTGTGCTACCAAATACCAAATTAACAATTACTCTTGCTGGTGCAACTACAGGGAAGTGGAATGGACAAACAATCACTTTCACAAACGGTTCTGCAACAATTACAGTTCCTAAAAAAGTTGGCCGTTATTATCTCACAACTACAAACTCCTCGGTTCCTCTTGCAATAGAAGTTAAAATAACAAAAGAAGTAATTGTTTCAACCCCTGCACCAGTATCAACTAATCCAATAGTAAATATTATTACAAATATCACTAATTGGTTCGGAGGATGGTTTAATAGTTGGTTTAAGTGAAAATTATTTAAAATATAGGCAAACAAAAAAGACGTCCACCTAGGTGGACGTCTTTTTTGACATTAAGCTTACGCTTTTTGTACGTTTGTTGCGTTCATTCCTTTTGGAGACTGTTCTGTCTCAAAAGTAACGGCATCTCCTTCACGAAGATCGTTGAATGCTACTCCAACAAGAGAGTTACTGTGAAAGAAAAGATCTTTCGGCATACTGTCTGTTGAAATAAATCCAAAACCTTTGTCAGTAAGTTTTTTGATTACTCCTTTCATGTGTTTTGTTTTATTACTTTCTAAAATACAAATATATCTATGTTTGACAAACTCGACTTGTTTTCACTACTCATATCTACTTTGTTCTACAATGATGTCACGCTTTAGGTTTAAAGTCAAATCCAGTCAAACTGTGGACAACTTTATTTTCGGGAGCAACGCGACCTGAAAATAAGAAGTACCCTTGTGGTACAACTTAGGTGAATAAGCACTTTCCCCTAGGTCGGGACAAGGGGAAGTATTGTGGAAATATGAGCTTATTTTGTTATTTAGTACCTTTTATAAGGCAAAAAACATAGCCACTACAGCTGCCGCCATAAGGATGAAAGTTATCCAAATAACAGTATTTGAAAGCCATCTACTTTTGTATTGCCCCATAATATCTTTGTTGGAAGCTATTCTGGCGATAATAAATATTAAAGGAACGGCAATTATTCCATTAATTACAGCTGTAAATACCAAAGCTCTTACTGGGTCAATTCCAATAAAATTGATCATTAATCCAAAAAGGGTAGCGATAGTAATAACTCCATAAAATCCATGACCTTTTTTTAATTTTAAATTAAGTCCCTCGTTCCAACTAAATGTTTCTGATATTGCATAGGAGGCTGATGCGGATAAGACAGGGATAGCAAGCAATCCCAAACCAATAACTCCAACTGCAAAAATCGTTTTAGCCAAAAGCCCTGCGTATGGGAAAGTGTGAACCAAAGGCTCAAGAGCTCGGGCAGCATCTGCTGCTGTTGCAATATTTGTTATTCCGTTTTTATTAAGTACTGTAGCGGCCACAACGATCATGCACCACGACGCTATTTGAGAAGAAAGCATGCCTAAAAAATTATCAAGACGAAGTCTCTTCATAAAAAAATGATTTAATTTTGGGATGCCTTTATGGATCAAATGCTTACTTCTCTCTTCTTCAACTTCTTCTGAAGCTTGCCAAAAAAACATATAAGGAGAAATTGTCGTACCAAGAATTCCAGTGATTATAAAAAGAAAAGCAAAATTAAATTCAAGATGCGGAATAAAAGTTGCTTTCAAAATTACTCCCCAAGGTTCTTCAACAAGAAAAACCGTAATGACGTAAGAACCTAGTGCTAAGGCTAAAAATTTTAATATTCTTGCGTAATTTCTATAAGAAATAAATACTTCTAAAAAAAGAATTAAAGCTGTAAAAAAAAGAGTCAAAATAACAAAAGGGATAGGGACGATCAATTGAGCCGCCGCAGCCATAGCTCCAATATCTGCTCCAATATTTATTACATTAGCAATAAGAATAAGAAAGACCGCGAAAAATAATACTTTTTTAGAATAATGTTCTTTGATCACCGCAGCTATTCCTTTTCCAGTTACGGCGCCTATTCGCGCACAAGCTTCTTGAACAGATGTCATAAGAGGCAACATAAAAACAACTGTCCAAAGCTGTCCATAACCAAATTGAGCTCCTGTTTGACTGTAAGTTGCGATTCCTGATGGATCGTCGTCAGCCGCTCCTGTTACGAGTCCTGGTCCGAGGATCTTTGTCATTTTCTTGATTCTTTTTTTGAATTTTTCCATCGAAAAATTATAGCATTTAGTTGGAAGTAATGGTTTTTTTGAATTAAGTGCGGCTACCCCTAGAAGTGTTGCAAAGTACAATTTGTTATAATATAACTGTGATACAATTTAAGTAATTATGAAAAAAGATATAAATTTCTATGTAAAATCTCTTCCACAGAGACTAACGGTGAAAGTTGAAAAGGACGAGAATGGACTTTGGGCTTCAATTGGAGAAGTTCCTTTTTGCTACACTCAAGCTACAAATGCCACTGATTTGACTGAAATGATCAATGATGCCGTTTTTACTCATTTTGAAATTCCAAAGAATTTCAGGAATAAAGTCGGATACTATGCACCAATTTCTAAAGGTCATCAAAGGATTGAGGAAATGTTTAGAAAATTAGTTGCAGTAGAACAAAAAATATCGTCAGGAAAATCTGCAAAAGAAACTTTTAATCTCACTCAAAATTGTGTTTGTGCTTAGGAATAAAGAAGCCTAATGGATAAGCCAAAACTTGCTTCTTGTAGTCCTGATGACGTCTTCAAAGCTTTAAGAAAACTTGGTGGGTTTATTTTCAAACAAGGAGCTAAACATACAAAAGTAATTCATACAGAAACTGGCAAATCCTCGACTATTCCAAGGCACGGAAAAGTAAATCGCAATTTGCTCAAAGATTTTGTGGAAGAATTTTTAGTTAAGGAATTAGGGTACTTAGAAAAAGATATCTACAAACATCTTTGGTGTTAAAAAAAGCAAAATTCATATTGGTGTATATTTTAAAAATATGAATTTTTTTCACTTAAATAGAATTTAAAAATGAAAGCCATATTATTATCAGTCAGCCCAGACCAAAAAGGTATCGTTGAAAAGATAGCGCATTTTGTAGGTTCTCATGGGGGAAACATCACCAATACTTCTCAACATGAAGACGGAGGAGTATTTATTTCTCGTGTAGAATTCGAATTAGAAAACTTTGATATAACTAAAAAAAATATTCCTGTAGAATTTGAAAAAGTGGCAAAACAAATAAAAGCTAGATTTGAAATATTTTTTTCAGATCAGATACCAAAAGTCTGCATTATGGCCAGTAAAGAAGATCATTGTTTGATCGATTTGATCTTAAGGCAAAAAACTGGGGAGTTAAATATGAAAATAGCCTGTGTTATCAGTAATCATGATGAATTAAGAAAAATTTCCGAAAAAGAAAATATACCTTTTTTCTTTATACCTATAATTGAAAATGACCCTACTTACGAAAAAAAACAATTAGATATAATAAAAAAAGCTAAAGTTGAGATCATTGTGCTCGCAAAATACATGAGAATATTGTCTCCAAATTTTTTAAAAAAAGTGGGTGTTCCTATAATAAATATCCATCATTCTTTTTTGCCAGATTTTGCCGGAGCTAATCCGTACAAAAGAGCTTACCTGAGAGGTGTAAAGATGCTGGGTGCGACAGCTCATTATGTGACAGACGAATTGGATGGCGGACCAATAATTGAGCAAGGTGTAACCAAAGTAACCCATACAGATAACTTGGTGGATTTTATAAGGAAGGGAAGAGATACTGAAAAAACAGTGTTATCAAATGCGTTAAGGCTTCATTTAAACCACAGGGTTATTATGTACAACAACAAAACTGCAATATTTTATTAAGAATTTCTATTAATGTGGAGATGGATTAAGTGGAGTTAGAATTTTTCTGACAAATATTTTTTTACAAGTTCGGTCTCATTTGTGTATATAAAAAGTTCTTGCACCGTACCACTTCCTCGCACTACTGCTTTTACTCCTCCTGTAATAGGGAGGAATTTAATACCTCTTTTACCGCCTTTGCTTTTTGTGATCTTGATAATGCCAATTCCGATCTTAGTTATCTCGTCTATTTTTTCCGCAGCTTTAATTATCTCATTTGAGGCTTCTGTAGCGCTAGTGTGACTCCTTGTGGTCTTCATTGTTTATATACATTAGCATTTTTTTTGATATAGTATTCGAACTGTGAAAAAAACAAAAAGTAGGTTTGATATCTTGGATTGGGGATTAGTTGTTAGAAGATCAAAAACTGGTCTCGGTCTTTTTGCTACAAAAGATATTCCAAAAGGAGCGTGTTTAATAGAATATTTTGGCAGAGTGATCTCGGAGGCTGAAAAATACACATGCCGAAGTAAGTATCTATTTGAAATAAGTTCAAAAATAACAATAGATGGGTCTGATAGAAAAAATATAGCGAGATATATAAATCATTCCTGCAAGCCAAATGCGGAGGCTGAAATTAAAAAAGGAAGAATATATGTTTTCAGTAAAAGAAAAATAAAAGCAGGGGAGGAATTATCTTATGATTATGGAAAAGAATATTTTGATGAACATATTAAAAAAGGAGGTTGCGGGTGTAGAGGGTGTGAAAAGGTCTAAAAATTAATATTAATAAAAAACCTGTTCAGAGAGGATTAAGAATTTTTGGTGGAGATAGATAGAAATCTATTGAATTCGGTATTTTATGTTTCAGTGGGATCAGTATTTTTTTTAAATCACAAAACTCAAATTTAATCGTTGATTTGGTTGTATAAAGGAGATAGTCAATAGCACAATGTATCAATTAAACTATCATCAGTAGTGTAGACCACATTATTTGTAAAATGTTATAATCAACGAACCTAATGAAAAAAAATAACTCCAAAATTAAAGTAATTGATTTGTTTTGCGGTATCGGAGGGTTAACTCACGGTTTAATAAAAGAAGGGCTTGATGTAGTGGCAGGTATTGATAATGATTCAACTTGCAAGTTTGGTTATGAGTATAATAATAAAACTCAGTTTATTGATAATGATATTTTAAAAATTACAGCTAGTGATATAAATAAATTATTTGGAAAAGAAAAGGAAATAATTAAAGTTCTTGCAGGTTGTGCACCGTGTCAGCCGTATTCTAAGTTAAATCTTAATGATATTACTGAAAAACAATTAGAACCATTGGAAAAATTTGCACAATTAATAGAAGAAACTCAGCCGGACATCGTTTCTATGGAAAACGTAGCAAATTTAGCTGTTGAAGGTAAATATCCTTCGTTTACGAATTTTATAAAAACACTCGAAGATAATGGTTATAAATACAAATACGAAGTTGTTGATGTTTCAGAATTTGGAGTTCCTCAAAAAAGAAGAAGATTAGTTTTACTTGCTTCAAAATTTGGAAATATTGAACTAATAAAAAGAACGCATAAAGATAATAAGGTTACAGTAAGAGATGTTATTAAACATTTAGAGCCATTAAAAGATGGGCAAGTCAGTAAAAAAGATCCATTACATAGATCAAGAAAACTGGCTCCAATTAACCTTGAAAGAATAAAAGCTACTCCTCATAATGGTGGCGATGCTCATAGTTGGAATAAAAAGTTAGTTTTGAATTGCCATAAAAAAGAGTCAGGTAAAACGTATATGGGTTCTGTTTATGGACGTATGCGTTGGGATGAGCCATCTCCAACTATGACGACTCAGTGTATCGGTTTGGGTAATGGAAGATACGGTCATCCAACACAAAATAGAGCCATAAGTCTTAGAGAGGCCGCAATATTTCAAACTTTTCCTAATGATTATAAATTTTTTCCATCTTCTGAACCACTTATCATGAGTAAGATTGCAAAATTTATTGGCAATGCAGTACCTGTAAGGTTGGGATCTGTTATTGGAAAGAGTATTAAGAACCATGTAAAAGGACTTATATGAAATCAGATGATAGAGAATACAAAATAAATATTGATCCAAGAATTTTGGAATTACTTGGCCCAAGTCTGTATACAAATATTTACTATGTGTTAGGTGAACTTATTGCTAATGCTTATGATGCCTCAGCATCAAATGTTTATATCATTCAAAAAGATGATTGTATTATTGTTGAAGATGATGGAACTGGAATGTCATACAGTGAGGGAGATATTGGAAGATATTTAAATGTGGCCGTTGAAACTCGTACTAATGAAGAAAACTCTCTTACTGTAAGTGGTAATCGTAAAAGAATGGGCCGTAAAGGGGTGGGTAAATTAGCCGCCTTGTCTGTCTCAGAAAATGTTTTTGTAATGACAAGAAAAAATAATGATAGGACAGGTTTTGTTTTATCTCGTCATGTTGGAGCGGATCATAAACTTAAGGCTTTGGATGACAAAGACATAAAATTTGAAAAGATTACAGGAGATGGAACTTCTATTGTAATGACTAAACCACAGTATGGATTACATAAGACTGCTGAAGCTATAAGAAAAAATATAATTAAACTTTTTCCTTTGGTAAGTCCAGAATTTAAGATTCATATTTTAACTGATAAGGGAGTAATAGTTATTGATAGTTTTGATAAAGAAATAATTGAAGGATTGGGAGCTCTTTTATTGTTAGGTGACGATTATAAATACTTGGAAAAATATTTTAATACAGGTCTTGACGGCAGAGAAGAGGTTCAAAAAGAATTTTTGAAAAATGAACCATCTGTCAATATTCCTTTAGTTCTTGAAAATAAAGACGGTTCTGTAGGTGAATACAATCTTGAAATTAAAGGATGGATTGGCGTTTATCAGACTACAAGAGATAGAAAAAATGATCCTAATGATTTTCCTGATAATTTTATTTCTTTATTATCAAACGGTAAGCTCGGTGAATATAATATTTTACCGATAGTTGGGAAAAATCGTCTAAATGAAGTTTATGTTGTTGGGCAATTACATGTTGAATTATTCGAAGAGACAAAATTGCCCGACATGTCCTTAAGTAATAGACAAGGATATAAAACAGACGATTTAAGATATGTGAATACTATTAATTACGTTAGAGATAATTTATTACCACAGATTACTGATATGCGTAAAGCCTTTGCGGAGCAAAAAAACAAAGAGAAGAATGCTCAAAAATTTGAACAACAAAAAGAGAGTGAGAGACTCTTAAAAGAAAAAGTTGAGGAGTATAAAAAAGTTACATCTAAAGGAGTTGTTGAAAGGATTTCCGATAAGTTTGAAAATAACCTCCCTGAAGGAATTAAAGAAATTGTTCAGGAAGAAATCAATAGATTTTTACCTATTGTTGGAATAAAGAAAAAAGTAGACTCTCAGAAGAAAAGAATCCTTATAAGTCAAACAAGAAAGGATAAACCCTTATCCGATATAATTTATAAGATGTTGTCTTTTAATGGTGTACCTGACGAAGATATAATTTACACAAATAGTGAGAGTGAAGAGTGTCGAATTCCAAATAGGATGAATATATTCGAATACTTAAGAGGTTTTTTTGTTGATAGTTATTCGGATGAGAAAATGTTCGTCATATATGTTACTAGTGAAGACATGTCAACCTCTTGGGGAGCTGTTTCGGAAGTTGGGGCTGGTTGGATTACTCAGAGTGAGCATGACATTTTTAATGTGAAAGGTCATAGACCTCAAGCGCCACTTAATATAGCAGCAGAGTGGCAGACAAGTGAAAAAGACGGTGATAATGTAATAATGACCGTTATAGAGGCAGACAAATTTGTTATTAAGATTGGATCAATTTGTGACCAGTTGGGTTATAAAACTAAAAGTAAATCCACAAATGAAAAAGAGTTAAAAAAACTTATTTCTATTAAAAAATAGGGAATTGGTCACGAATATCCGCCTAGGCGGATATCTCGACCCCGGCTCGCAATTTTTTTAAATTAAAAAAAATTATGCTCCGCCTTTGACCAATTTTTCTTATGAGGAACGAATTAGAAAAATGGAAATACTCTTGTGGTGCAATTCCCCCACGCAAAGTGCGCAGGCGCTTTGCTCATCTCCACCTAAAAATTCAAAAACCCGCATAAAGCGGGTTAAGAATTTTTGGTGGAGATGGGGGGAATTGAACCCCCGTGCATATGAGTTACTTAAATGAGTCTACGCAATGTGGTTATGCTTGTGATTTAAAAAATAATACTTAAAGCAAAACGAAACGTATTATTTTCGATCTTCTTGGGTTTTCGTTTTATGAGCGAAGAGATTCATAAACTTATTCTCATCTTATAACACTCTATCCAACTCGTGAGAAGGGAATTGGTAGAATGGCGAATGGTCCGCGAGCTTACGCTCTAGCGAATGCAAACGCGAAATCGTTTGCTCCAAAATATGGAGAAGCGATTTTCTGTGCTTTAGCACTTAAGGTTTCCTAGAAGTTTAACGAGATTCAAGGGTACTCGATTGCGCACAAGAAAGGAATTTCACATGTCTATGCCAGGCATCCCCGAAAAATTTTGAAAAATTTCAAAATTTTTCGGGAACTTCTGAAAAGACTGTTTAATCTTTCTAATTTTCAGTTTTCAAAGTTCTTCTCATCTCTCTATCTGTGTCTCTTTTTTTGATCGATTCTCGTTTATCAAATTTCTTTTTTCCACGAGCAATTGCAAGGTTTAATTTGATCTTTTGATTCTTATTATATAACGAAATTGGCACTAATGTCAACCCCTTAGTCTCAGAAGCTAAAGCTAATTTAGCTATTTCAGGCTTAGTTAAAAGGAGTTTTCGGTTGCGCATTCTCTCGTAGCTTCCAGGTGCGTTTTTGGCTTGAAAAGCGGGAATATCGGCCCCTACAAGGAAGGCTTCTCCTCCTCTGACGATTATATAAGAGGAATCAAGACTGCCAAGCCCTGCTCGAATAGACCTTGCTTCAAGGCCAAGCAATTCAATACCAGATTCAAACTCTTCTTGAATTTCGTAGTTAAAAAAGGCTTTTTTGTTTCGAATATAATCTGCCATATGGATAGTTTAACATTTTTTTGGTTTTGAATTATGTAACAGTCTTTTTGTCATTCCCGCGCAGGCGGGAATCTAGGAGAATAAAATAAAACACTGGATTCCCGCCTGCGCGGGAATGACAACTTAAAAGGGTTTACTAAACTTATCGTGCGTATATAATGAGCGTACATATGAATAAACAACCTAATCAAAAAAATAATAAAAAAGGGAAAGGGAATCTTCCTCCAGTTAAAGGGGAATTTATCCGCAATATTTTAATAGTTCTTCTAGTTTTAGGAATTTTAATTACTTCATATTCCTATATGGCGGATTATTTTGTTGCAAAACCTACAATAACTATCACTCAGCTAGCAACAGATATTAAAAGTGGAATAGTTAAAAGTATTGGTGTTACAGATAGCGGACTAGAGATCGCCTACAATGACGGAGCAAAAAAAGTTTCAAAAAAAGAAGATGGTGTTTCGCTTACTAATGCTTTAAATGGGCTCGGAGTTACAGCTGATGAAATTTCTAAAGTTTCAGTAGATGTCACAACTGGATCTGGTTTTAGTTATTGGTTTTCTGCCATTATTCTTCCTCTTCTCATTCCTCTTTTATTTACTGTGCTTTTGATCTGGTATTTATCACGACAAGTTAAAGGAGCAGGAATGCAGGCTTTTTCTTTTGGACAATCACGCGCTCGAATTACTGATCCCGATGATAAAAAACAAAAAGTAACATTCAAAGATGTTGCCGGAGCAAAAGAAGCTAAAGAAGAATTGATGGAGATAGTAGACTTCTTAAAAAATCCTAAAAAATTTATTGATATCGGTGCAAGAATTCCAAAAGGAATTTTGCTTATGGGTGCTCCTGGTACAGGAAAAACTTTATTGGCTCGAGCTGTTGCAGGAGAAGCAAACGTGGCTTTCTTTGCAATTTCCGGTTCAGAATTTGTTGAAATGTTTGTCGGAGTTGGAGCATCTAGAGTAAGAGATCTATTTAAAGTTGCAAAACTTGCATCACCTGCAATTATTTTTATTGATGAAATTGACGCAGTAGGAAGAGTTCGAGGTACTGGAGTGGGAGGAGGAAATGATGAAAGAGAACAAACTCTCAACCAAATTCTTGTGGAGATGGATGGATTTGAACCAAATGAAAAAGTAATTATTATGGCAGCAACAAACAGGCCGGATGTTTTGGACCCAGCTCTTCTTCGCCCAGGACGATTTGATAGAAGAGTGGTCATTGATCTGCCAGATAGAAAAGATCGCGAAGAAATTTTGAAGATTCACCTAAGAGGAAAACCTTTTGCCGAAGATATGAATTTAGGTTTAATTGCAGAAAGAACTCCTGGTTTTTCTGGAGCGGATCTTTATTCTCTAATGAATGAAGGAGCAATTTTGGCAGCAAGAGAAAATAGATTAAAAGTTGCGCAGTTTGATCTTATTCGCTCGATCGAAAAAGTTATGCTCGGTCCCGAACGAAGAAGTCATTTGTTCTCGCTTAAAGAAAAAGAAATTACTGCGTATCACGAAGCAGGGCATGCAATTCTTGCGAGCGTTTTGCCTTATTCTGATCCCGTTCACAAAATTACAATTATTTCTCGAGGACGAGCTGCTGGATATATGCTTAAGCTTCCAATTGAAGATAAAAAAATGCAATCCAAAAAAGAATTTCTTGATGATATTGCCGTTTCACTTGGCGGTTACGTAGCAGAAAAAATGATCTTCGGGGACATCACAACAGGTCCTTCAAATGACTTACAGGTCTCAACTGCTTTGGCTCGCGACATGGTCACAAAGTATGGGATGTCCGACAAACTTGGCCCTATCGCCCTTGAGGGAGCTGGAGGAAAGGTTCTTTTTGGACAAGGCGTGTCCGACAAAGAATATTCTGGAAAAGTAGGAGACGAGATCGATAATGAGGTTTCTCAAATAATGCACAATGCTTTGAAAATAGCCGAAGATACCTTAGCAAACTATAAAAATTTGCTTGATATTCTTGCTAAAAGATTGGTTGAAGTTGAAGTGATCGAACAAGAAGAATATGAAAAAATTATTGTCCCTCATGGAATTACTTTGAAGAAAAAAAAGACAATCGAAAAAGGGGAGTTAAATGTAGCGGCTTAAAATAGGTTCTGTATGAAAATTGGAATTGATTTTGATGATTGTCTAGTTAATTATTTTCCGCCTTTAATTGAACATCTAAATAATGTTTTTGGAACTACTTATGAAGTAAGAGATATTTTTTCTTTTGATCTGGAAAAAGTTTGGAAAGTCGATTCTCAAACAATGCGAAAAAGTTTAGCAGATTTTTATTTGTATGAAAAAGATCTTGATATTCAGCCTGTTAACGGGGCTTTAGATGCTATTCGCAAATTAAAAGAAAAAAATGAATTAATTATTATTACAGGAAGACCAGACAGCACTTATGATTTTGTTCATGGTTGGTTGGAAAAACATCTACCAAACACTTTCGATAAAATTATTTTTACTAATCAATTTTTTGGCGCGAGGAGAGAAAAAGTTTCTATTTGCATAGAAGAGGGAGTCGGAGCTTTTATTGATGATAACTTGCAAAATGTTCTTGATACCGCAAAAGAAAGAATTATTAAGTGTTTTCTGATGGATGCATCTTGGAATCAAGAACCTATTCCTGAATATGTAAGTAGAGTGAAGAGTTGGGAAGAGATCGTGGATGGGCTTAATTTATATTGAATCTACCTCTTTTAAAATTTGTTCAATTATTTTTGCTGAATATTCTGGGTCAGATGGTCTATCAAACAAAAATTCACCCTTAAATTTTTTCTTCTTAAGAAGAATAGGTAGCCAAAGGATATCGTCTGACCACATTTCATTATATGGGATCGCACCTTCTTCAAACCACAATGGATTCATTTCTTCAGTTTCTGTTGGTTCTCCTTTAAATTCACTCACGTGAAAAATATGAGTTTCAAAAATTTTAGGATCGCTTTGAAATTTAAAATCAAGCAACCCAATTTTTTCCATATTAATTGATTCAATCCCACATTCTTCTCTTAGTTCTCTTTTTGCCGCATCTTCGATTGTTTCACCTGCTTCCACTTTTCCTCCGAAGCCATTCCATTTTCCTGCGCCAAATCCTCGCTTCTTCATTCCAAGAAGAATTTTATTCCGCCAAATGAGAGATGTCGCGAAAGACGAGCGAAGCGAAGTAATTCACGACATCCGAATGCAGGTGGAACAAAGGGTAAATACCCCGCCCCTCGGGGCGGTTTAAGTACGAGAAAAGCGAGTTCGGTATTTAATACCTCTGTCTGCTTGCTGCGAGGGACTTTATTTTCTTTAGTGACAATACAAAGGGTTACTATTTTTTTCATAAGGATATTTTAGCATAGGGTAGTTTTGAAAAGGTAGGTATTAAGTCATTAAGATTAATTTTGCAATAATACGAACCGTTGTATAATAGTTGATATAAACTAGTTTCTACAAATATGGCAAACAAAATTTTAAAACAAAAAGCTTTGGAAATGCGAGCAAAACAGATGAGTTACAGCCAGATAAAGGAAAAACTCGGTCTTAGTAAAAGTACTTTGAGTGGTTGGCTTAAGGATTATCCTTTATCAAAAGAAAGAATAAATGAACTCAGAGCTAATAATTTTCAAAGGATCGAAAGGTTTAGGAATACGATGGCTGAAAAGCAGAAAGTTAAGAAAGATATAGCTTATAAAAAAGTTAGTAAAGATATTGGAAAAATAAATAATAGAGAAGTATTTTTAGCTGGTTTATTTTTATATTGGGCTGAAGGTGGTAAGACGAGGGGTTCAACAATAGTTCTAACAAACACAAATCCTATTATGCTTCAATTTTATATAAAATGGCTTAATTTACTTGGAGTTTCTAAGGATAAACTAAAAATAAATTTGCATTTATATAGTGACATGAATATATCAGAAAAAATAAATTTTTGGTCAAAAACTTTAGGTATTTCAAAAACTCAATTTCGAAAACCATATATCAAAAAAAATTTATCAACAGCTATTACCTATAAAAATGGTTTCGGACAAGGAACTTGTTGCGTGGTTTATGATAATAAATCTATGTGTGATTATGTTTTGATGGGGTTAAAAAGAATTCAAGAGTTGTAATCCGAATTAACCTTTTGGTGCGTGTGGAGGGACTCGGTCACGAATAATTTATTTGCTAGTCGCAAATAAATTTTCTCGACCCCAGCTCGTCTGTTTTTTCTGTTGAAAAAACATGACTGTGCTTTTGACCAATTTTTCTTATGAGGAACGAATTAGAAAAATAGAAATACTCTTGTAGTGTGAGTCCCTACGCAAGGCAAGTAGTTGCTTTGCTCCACACTTACAATTTCTCTTCGTTCAATTGTGCGTGTGGAGGGACTCGAACCCCCGGCCAGATGAGTATAAGTCATCCGCTCTACCAACTGAGCTACACACGCATTTATTTGGCTATTTTATAGTAAAAATAAGCTTTTATCCAGCACACTAACTTTAAAGAAAGTAAGTACTGGAGGAATCCATCTTATTGATTGTCATTCCCGCGCAGGCGGGAATCTAGGAAAATATAATAAGATTTGAAGAAACGACTTCTCAAGAGGAAGTCCTTCCCCCAAAATAACTGGATTCCCATTTCCACGGGAATGACAAAGTTCATAGTTTGATTACTCAAAATGCACTTCTTTTTGCTTTGAAAGCACTTCAAGAAGAGAAGGATGTTTTTTGAGAGTGTTATCGCTTTGAACTATTTCTTTTGCTTCGGTTCGTGCGGCCTCAACCATTTTAATATTTTTGATCGCTTCCATAGCAAGGTCCGAAAGTCCCCATTGTTTTCCTACATAAAGTTCTCCGGCACCTCGAAGTTTTAGATCAAGTTCTGAAAGTTCAAATCCATTTTTTGCACTCTCAAGAGCTTTTAATCTTACTGTTGTTTTTTCATTTGTACTTTCTGTAAAGACAAAACAATAAGATTGGTCTGTACTTCGAGCAACTCGTCCTCTTAGTTGGTGAAGTTGAGAAAGACCAAATCTTTCTGCTCCTTCGATAATAATTGAAGTAGCGTTAGGAACATTTACTCCAACTTCAATGACAGAGGTTGCTACTAAAATATTTATTTTTCCTTCTTCAAAATCTAACATCACTTTATCTTTCTCTGTCGGAGTCATTTTGCCATGCATGACAGAAATATTAAATTCAGGGAAAATATGTTTTTTTAATCTGATAGCTTCGTCCTTAACAGATTTTGCGTTTATTTTATTTGTGATGTTTGGATCGCTCGCCTCTATTTTTGGACAAATAACATACGCTTGTTTGCCTTCTTTAATTAAATTTCTTATTTTTTCATAAACTTTTTCGCGTCCGCTCGGAAGTACAATTTCGGTAATTGTTTTTTTTCTGCCGTGAGGCATTTCTTCAATTAAAGAGAGGTCTAGATCACCATAAATTGTTAAAGCAAGAGTTCGGGGAATTGGTGTTGCGGTCATCGACAATAAATGCGGAATGGACGCGAACAGTTGCGGACCAGACACCGACAGTTTCTTTTTACTGTTTATTATTCTTTCTATTGAACATTCTTGTGTGCCGAAGTTTACTAATAAAGCTAGTTCATAAGTAGATCCTTTTATATAATTCCATATTTGTTTTTTTTCTGTTGCTCCAATAAATGGTAATGCTTTTAGTTCTAATATAATTTTTTCATCTATAATAAAATCAGGTTGATAAACACCAACTTGTTTTTTGTTGTAGTAAACAGGTATTTTCATTTCTCTTTGAAATGGTATTTTTTTTATACTAAATTCTTCGGCTAGTGCTTTTTGGTAAATTACTTCTTTATGACCAAGCCCTAAAGTTTTTCTTACTGTAAAGACAGCCTCACGAATACGGTATGTTAAATCGCGGTAAAGTAAGGTTTCACTGTCTGCGTCTGTCTTGTTTACTGTCTGCGCAGGTCTGCGAACAAGAGCTTGTCGATGGTTGACTCCAAATCGATGTTGTTCATCAATGATCACAAGTGCAAGATTTTTAAATTTAACCGTTTTTTGAATTAAAGCATGCGTCCCGATGATGATAGAAATTTCACCATTTTCTACCCATTTCAAAAATTGAGGACGAGAAATAGTTGTCCAGCCGTCCGGATTTACTTTTGAAGGAAATTTTCTGCATCCACTTCCTGTAATTAAACCAATTGAAATAGGTAAGTGAGAAAAATATTTTATAAAAGATTCAAAATGCTGTTTAGCTAAAATTTCTGTTGGTGCCATATATGCCACCTGTAGAGAACCGAAACTATCTCCTTTAGGATTGGTAGTTACTACTCCATAAGCCACAGTAGCGGCTACTGCGGTCTTTCCACTGCCTACATCTCCTTCAAGCAGGCGAGACATCGGATAGGTATGAGCAAAATCTTTTAAAATTTCTGTTATGGATCTATTTTGGCTTTCAGTAATTTCAAAAGGAAATCTGTCGGTAAAACCTCCTATTTCTTCTTTTGTTTTTTTAATGACGAAAGATTTTTCTTTTCTTTGTTTTGCTCTTTCGATTTGGTTTCGAAGCTGAATAAAAAAGACTTCTTCAAAAGCAAATCTTTTTCGCGCAGCCAATGCGTCAGTTTCTTTTTTGGGAGAATGGATCCAAATAAAAGCTGTTTTGATCGAAGGTAAGTTATATTTTTCTAAGGTTTCTTGCGGAATCGGGTCTATTATATTTTTAAAATCATCCGTATTTAATATTTTTGTTATTGCATGATAGATCCAATTTGAAGTAATTCCTTTTGATTCTTGATAAACAGGGTAAAGATTATGATCTTCTCCAGCAACTCCCTGTCCGCCATTAACTCCGCCTTCAGGCGATGACAGGTGGGCAAAGAGAGATTCACCTGCAATGTCTGGTATTCTCGATACAGATTCTATTTGAGGATTCAAAAAACTAAGCTCCTCTTTTCTCTCTGTAACTGGTCCGCTAATTTTTACTAGGCCTCCTTCTGTGAACATTTTTGCAATGTAAGGCTGATTGAACCACACAGCTTTAATAGAACTTGTTCCGTCTGTAATGGTCGCAGTAGCAATAGCTACATGGCTTGTAAAAGTTTTATTTATTTTTAATTTAGAAATTTTTCCAAAAACAGTTGAGGTCTCTCCCGGTGTTAAAGTTGCGATCGCTACTGCTTTTTGAGTATCTCCGTACCGAGTTGGAAAGTGATACAGCAGATCTTCCGCGGTAATAATATGCAGTTTTTTGAGAGCCAGTTTTTGCGGTTCTGAAAGTTTTTTAAATATTGAAATAATCGGAATGTTTTCCATTTGCAGTGATTGTATAAATTATAAAGATAATAGTATCAAAAAAAATTGCTACGCGTCTTGGGAGGGCGTAGCTTTTTATTTTTGAAGCAACTGAAATGCTTCTTCAACTGTTTCAAGGGATGGAATAGCGTCGTGATGACGATGGAAATGGTGTTTCAGCCATTTTTTGAAATTGCATTCGGGAAGTCGTTCATCATTCCACGAAGCGTCGTCTTCCAATGCCACTTTCCTTATTCTTAGGCATTTTTCACGAACCTTTTTTTTGTCCGGATTTTCCTGTCTCAGGATAATTCGAACATCCCTTAAGAGTTGAATGGTTTTTGATTCTTTTGGCCTCTCTTTTGAGAAAGGCCAAACCAGCCTCGAGAGGATTGAAAATAACATACATCTAAAAAATACGCTTAATATTCCATATAGTCAATGAGTTAAATTTTACCAGAAATACAAGGAGTTATTCTTTGCACCCCCACAAGTCCCAAACCTTTGCCGCAGCATTTTGAGGTGTTCCTTCAAGCGGGAAGTGATGAAGATTAATGAAGGGTAGAGAATTTGCTTCAATTATTCCCCAATGTTTTCCTGTTGGGTCTGTTGTTGGATCTTCCACAATAAAATCAAAACCAACAATAGGAACATTTAGCAGGTCACCGGCTTTTTTTAATTCCTCTAAAATCTTTGGATGAGTTTCAGCGATCATCTCTTTTGAATAGCCTCCATAAGAAATGCCGATCTTTTCAGAAAGGTCTATTGTTTTATTTTTAGGTAAAATTGAATCGAGATCGAATCCTTGTCTTGCAATAAAGGTTTCAATTTTTTTATCAGCAACAACATCCTTAACTTTTGGATTTTTATTTTTATTCTTTTCTAGAATTAATTCTTTGATGTTTTTTATTCCATCTCCTGTAATTCTTGGCGGGTCACCGCGAAGAATTCCAACAATTTCTCCTCCGATATAAGTTCCTCTATAAACGCTTCCAAGGAGATGTTCCTCAGTTACTACAAAATGGCATAATTCTTGAGCTACATTAAAACCTAGTTTTAGATCTTCTTCTGTGTAAATGTGGGTTGTTGTGTGCCTGCCACGAGAACCAACTTCAGGCTTGCAGATAACCGGTTTTCTTAATTTATTAAATGCACTAAGAGCTTGTTTCCAACTTGAAACGCTTTCGCCATTTGGAGTGGCAATATTTTGTTTGAGTAATTTCTTTTTTAAAATAGCTTTGTCGTCGATCCACGCATAGGCAATGGAACTCATTTTTGGGGGAATAGGCAAACTTTCAAAATAAAACCATTCGTTATTTACTCGTGCTCGATATTGTTCGATCGGTTTTCCCCAAATAACAAATTGCTCCATCGGAATTCCTCGCTTGATAGCTTCTTCCCAAATAACTAGAGAGCGTTCGGTGTGAGCAAGTTTTGGGTCCGTGTTCATTTTTAGCATTCCAACTAATCGGAAAAAAAAGATATAAGGAATTGCTATTGTTTTAGCCACTTTAAAAGTTACCCAATTTTCAATATAAGCGGATGGGCGCATTATCGGAGAGAGAAAAATACTTAGACTTTGCATAAAAAAAACTGTTTTATGATTTACAGGATTGTTTCCGCAGTATAAGCATTTATTTAATTTCATTTCTTTTTCTGTTTGAGACATAAGTGTTTTTCTTGGTTTTGGTAAATCTTCTATTGGTTCATAAGATCCGCTAACAATTTCATAAAGTTCATACATCATAGCATCTAAACTTTCTCCTATTGTAATTTCAGATAATGTTTTTTCAGCTAATTTATCGGCTTCTTTAGGGTCTTTTGGGTAGATCAGGAAATCAGCAAGCGTTGCAGGTTCTGTAACTTGTCCTTTGCTAATACCTGTAATAATAGCTTCGCCAGAAAAAATATCTGTTCGAACATTCTCAAACTCTTTTTTAAATTCTGGAAAAACTTTACCCCAAGCTATTTTCATATCTCCCAAATATTGGATCTGTGAAAATCCTCCTCCAAGAGTTAATCCATAATGAAAAGCCAATATAGAATAACAAAGAGCCATTGAGGGCATCAATGAATAATCGTTCAAATATTTTTTTAATAGGTCGCTTTCTAAAGGAATGATAGTTTTTTTATCTTCTGTTTCAAGATTCTTACCATTCAAAAAAAGCTGTTTTCTTTTATTTTCTTTTTCATCGATAAACCAAAACAAAAATGAACCAGTTTTGTTTTGGATATTATGAGCGCCTGTAACACCATCAAAATTTTTTAAATATAAATTCCTTCGTTCCTCGTTAAAAAATATCTCCGATAGTATATCTGTTCCGTCAGCTGTTGCATTGGTAGAGCTGTGACGAACAGGTTTTTCAAAGCTACTTAACAAGATATTTTTAACAAGCTCTTCTACTTCTAAATAAAGAATATCTCCGCGAAGACCTCCAAATATCTCATCCCACCAAATATCGTTCAAGATCGTCAGTTGTTCGCAAAATCTTTTCTGCCCGCCCGCCATACTCTGAGCCAGCAGGCGATGGTCGGCGGGTTTCCATAGATCATCTCTCTCAAGACATTTTTCAATAAAACTACTAAATCTTTTCTTATTTTTTTTAGAAATATCTTTTCCAAAAAAATAATCTTTAATTTTTAAAAATTCCTTTTGGGAAATGGCAGGAATTCCATACAGTGGTCTTTGTCTCCACTTCAAAGAAACCATATGTATTTTTTGTAGATCTAAATTTTTGTCATGAAAAAATATTGAACGTGGAAATGAAGAGTTGGTAGGGGATACTGCACCGACAGTTAGGGTAATTTGTGTTTCAGGTCTGTTTAAAATTTTGTTGCTTGATCTTGCGATTGTCATATTAGAAAAAAAAGGATGACAAAGAAGTCCGTGATGGTCTGCTGTAGAAACAAAACCAGTTTGTTCTATGGAGGCTAGTGCCTTGGTTGCTTTTTTTTCTCCCAAAATACTCTTGACAGTATTAAAAAAAACTTTGCTAAACTCTTTTTTATTTTTTATATTTGATACCTGTGGATAACTTTCATTGATGTAATTTACCCATTTTTTTTCTTTGTTTTTTCCGTAAAAATCCTTAAATTTAGGCTTTTTTTCGAAGATTAGTTTTTTTGCTTCATTTAATTTCACTCCTCAATTATAGCGATAAGCACCCAAATGTGAAGATGGAGGGGGTTTTCAAATTTAAAACTATTTGATATTCTTAATGAGTAGTTGGGGAATGATAGAGTGTTTTACAAAACCTCATTGATTCCTAAATTAAGAGCATCAGCGTTCCGATCTCGCTGATGCTCTTAGTTTTTATATATCTAAAATTAGAATTAAAAAAAACCGCCAGCACTGGCGGTTTTTTTCTTAGTGTGCGGCGACGGCGAGAATTTCGAAACTTACAGTTTCAGTACCCAAATTGGATTTTTTATTTCGTAAACTCATAAAAATTATCAAAGGTTTTCGAATCTCACACGAAAGCTCTCCCAGAGCTTTCTCTTAAAACTTCGTTTTACTCCTGCGGAGACGGAGGGATTCGAACCCTCGAGGGGATTTAAAGCCCCTGCGACTTTAGCAAAGTCGTACATTCGACCGCTCTGACACGTCTCCAAATGTTTTAGAACAGTAACATAAAATATTTAGATTTTCTATTTGTTTATCTCTTATTTTCAGGTAACATAGCTGTATTGGAGAGATGGGTGAGTGGTTTAAACCAGCGGTTTACTAAACCGCCGACGGGTAATACCGTCCGGGAGTTCGAATCTCCCTCTCTCCGCCCTAGTAGATTTTCAGAGACAAAAGAAACCTTTTGTCGTTTGTTTGTTATGTTTTCGGAGGTTCTAACCTCAACCAATTCTTTTTCTATTTCTTCGAGGTTATCGAAGATGAATTTGAATGGTTTACGTAGAGTTATATTGAGTTTTTGGTCTTTTAGGATGGAGTCCGAACCTAAGCAGGCAAAGATGGCTCTCTTCGTCTCCATGTCGCCCTTAAGGAACCAGAGGCTCGCGTAGCGTGCGAAGTTGAAGGTTCGTTCACTCAACTCTAGCCATCGTTCTATGGCTTTACCTTGTGCCTGTAAATCAGCTTCTAGTGCGTTCTTTTCCTTTAAGAGAGTTCCTTTAGCACTCTTGTATTCAGAGTCGCTAATCAATCCTCCATCAGCGTTTGAGGGCGATGTGAGGCGGAGCAGGAGGTTGTCCAACTGTTTGGTGATTTCCAACAATCGAGACTGTTTCTTTGCGAAAGTCTGCTCATTACTTTGAGCTTCATTCTGTCGTACTTCATGTAGATATTTTATTGCCCAGTCCTTGAATCTGTTGGAGATAGTCAAACCTTTTATAACAACATCAGCTTGTGCGACAAGTTGTGAAAGCTCGATTGTTTTTTGAGGACACTTTTCATCAATGCGTTTCGTGCATCTGTAATAAATGTAGCGGTGAACATTTCCATTCTTTTGTCTTTTGATTTTCTCTTCTGCTGTAATTGAAGCTCCACAATTCCCGCAGTGCATAATTCCAGTGAAAGCGAATCTGCGAGTAAGTGGTCGTGGTCTTGTTTTGTTTCCCATCAATGCCTGTACATGCTGATATTCTTCGTCGTTTACCATCGGCTCGTGTTTGCCTCTGTGCCAATCACCACTACCTTTTGGATATTCGTAATAACCAGAGTAAAAAGGATTATTGAAAATTTTGTATATCATTGAGCGACACATAGATTTTGAAGTGTGGTGTTTAGTTTCCCTAGTCTTGAAATTCCAATCTCTCGTAGCAATCTCAAGTATTTGTGGTGGTGTGTAATTTC